>JBGUQD010000162.1:0-24020 GCA_045130755.1 Candidatus Limivicinus sp.
ACGGCAGCTTCGGCAGTTTCAACAGCGGCGCTCGCAGTCTCAACAGCGGTGTCCATGACCTCAACGGCCTCGTCGATAGCCGGGGCATCTTCAGATGCCTCTGCCGCCGCGATGGTCGCGGCCTCGGCGTTCTCGGGATTGGTAAAGCGGTCGGGGACATAGGCGCGGCCCCTGGCGTAGCGGCGGTTGCCGACCTGAGAGGCGGGCTTTTCGACTTCCTTGATGCCAAGGCGCTCACGGCGCGCAGCGCGGTCAGCGCGGTCAAGAGCAGCTTTGCGCTCGTCAGACTTCTGCTTCTCACTGGCCTGCAGCTTCTTCTTGCTGGTGTTGGTATTCTGGGCGGTCTTGCCCTCGGCCTTCAGGCGCTCGTACTCGGCCTTCTTGGCCTCCATCTCGGCGTCGCGCTCGGCACGTTCGGCGGTCCTGACCGCATCTTCCGCGTCAAGCTGGGACTTGTACTTCCTGGTGAGCAGATAGTCACGCGCCATGCCGAAGAGAGAGTTGGCAATCCAGTAGATACCCATGGCAGCGGGCATGATAAAGCAGATCCAAACGCTCATGAGGGGCATCATCAGATTCATGGTATTCATGGTGGCCTGCTGCTGGGCGTCACCGCCGGGGGTGGGGTTGGACGCGGAGCTGACCTTCATCGACAGGTAGGAAAGACCCGCGGAGATGAAGGGGATCAGGAACAGGCCGATGGCAGCCCAGGTGTAGGGGCCCTGCCAGAGAGTGTTGATCGTGGGCTGGTCACCCAGATTCAGCCCTAAGAAGCTGAAGTCGAGATCAATGAGGTTCGGATCCAGCTTGTCGGCGAGATCTGCGGTCACAGAGGACCAGTTTGCGTGCATGAGTTTTGCAAGCTCAATCTCCTGGTAGGCGCTGGCACGGCCGGCAGCTGCCTCATACAGGCCCTTGCCCACAAAGTAGTCCTGCAGCACGGTCACGAAGTCCTTGGCCACGAACATCATGCGGGTCAGGGGCTGGCGGACGACGGAGTACAGGGCGATGAGAATGGGGAAGGGAATCAGAGACCAGAGGCAGCCGGACATGGGGTTGATGCCCTCTTCCTGGTACAGCTTCTGCATCTCGGCGTTGAGCTTCTGGGGGTTGCCCTCATGCCGCCGCTGCAGCTCCTGAATCCTGGGCTGGAGGCGGGAGGAGCGCATCATGCTCTTCTTGCTCTTGGCCATGAAGGGCGTCATGATGAGGTTGACGGCCAGGGCGAAAAAAGTCAGTGCCAGGCCGTAGTTGCCGGTCAGGTTGTAAAGCCAGACCATCAGCTTTGCGAAGGGCCAGGTTACGATTTCCCCAAATGACATAGTTCATTCCTCAGTTCAGTATAAAGATAGGGATCAAAACTGTGCCGTTCAAGGCACGGGGTCGTAAAAGCCGCGCCGCCCGTGATAGAAGGGGTGGCAGCAGCAGATACGGCGGAGAGCCATCCAGCCGCCCTTGAGGGCGCCGTATTTTTCGATGGCCTCCATGGCATACTGTGAACAGGTCGGAGTAAAGCGGCAGCAGGGCTGACGCAGGGGGGAGATGCCGCGGCGATAAAAGCGGATGAGCGCAAGCAGGAGATGCTTCATATCGTATCCTCCTGTCGGATGCCGAGCTTCTGGCAGGCCGTGAGGTAGGCACGCTCAAGCTGCTTATACTCGGCGGTCACCGCCCGAGAGCGGGCGACGAGCACCAGGTCATAACCAGGTTTTACACAAGCTGTGTTCAAGCGCACGATCTCCCGCAGACGGCGTCGCACACGGTTGCGTACCACCGCGTGGCCGAGCTTGGTGGACACGGTATAGCCTGCACGGCTGCGGTCCAGCCGGTTTTTCCGGCAGTAGACCACCAGGTACGGCGTGGCTGCGCTTTTGCCCTTGGCATAGAGGCGGCGAAAGTCGCTGTTCTTTTTTAGGGTATACCGGACCTTCACGTCGCTCTGCCTCCCGGCGCCTGTAAAAAACTCCACAAGCACCTAAAGGGCGGATCGCTCCGCCCTGAAATTATTTCCGATTGCTGTTCACGGTGCGCCTCAGGCGCTGAGCTGTGCTCTGCCTTTTGCTCTGCGGCGGGCAAGAACTTTGCGGCCATTGGCGGTCTTCATTCTCTTGCGGAAGCCGTGCTCTTTCTTGCGCTGGAGCTTCTTGGGCTGGTAGGTACGAAGCATGGGGTGCACTCCTTTCTCGGAACCGTCAAAGGGTTCGGTTAATACTCAACATTCCCGGCAAAACCGGAAAAGTAGTTGATGAGGCAACGGTGAAAAAATCACCCGGCGGCAGGGGCCGCCGAGTTGTTATTATAAAGGAAACAGTTGCGATTTGTCAACAAAAATCTTTTGTTATGTTTACAGGTTCCTTCTTCCGCCCGACAAGCACGACACCGGCAGCAAAGAGGACGATCACGATCACGGCGGTCAGCGTCCCTTCAACTCCGAAGGCTGCATCATAGAACAGGCTGTCGCTGGCAGCGTCCAGATGGAGAAAAGAGCTCTCGGACACGATGCCGGAGTTGGGCAGGCCGAAGAGAAAGTTTTGCGTAAAGTTCCAGGCGGTGTGGAAGGCAATACACAACCAGATGCTGCCAAAGTAGTACATCACCAGGCTCAGCGCCAGGGCAACGGCGACAATGATCAGAAACGACGCCACTGTGATGCCGGGGTTTAATAGATGGAGCGCAGCGAAAAACAGCGCATTTACCGCGATGGCGAGCCAGCACGGATAGCGCCTTTGCAGCGCGCCCATCATGTAGCCGCGGGTGATCAGTTCCTCCGCGCCGGACTGGATGCAGACGCATATCAGCGCGCAGATCATGTAAAACACCTGAAAGCGCCCCGCGTAAAAATGCAGATCCCCGTGCAGCCAGGCAAGCAGGATGCAGATTACGTTCATCCCAAAGCCGATGAGCAGACCGAGCGCGAAGCTTTTGACGGTATTTCCGGCCGAGCCGCCCCGCTTCGGGTGCAGGAAGCTGCGGAAAATGTCCTTTTCAAACAGGGCACAATAAACGAGCACGAAAATATCGATGCCGATAAAAGACAGATACTGCAGCAGGAACGCAGTGCCGCCGTCCATGTTGGGCAGCAGCCTGTAGATCGGATACAGAAGGATTGAACCAAGCAGATTACCGCCGAATAAACACAGAAGCGCGACGCCGATCACGACCAGGATGGAGTGGCGTTTCTTCTTCACGAGCTTTGCGGACGAGGAAATCTCTTTTTCTTCCATGGTTTTCAAGTCCCCACAAATCAGATTGATTCATTATATCCCGGTCGGAAACTGTTTTCAAGCGGCAGTATTGAAAATCTATACCTGCATAAGCCGCGTCACGTCCCGGCGCAGGCGCTCGAGTATGCGCTTTTCAAGTCTGGATATGTAGCTCTGGGAGATGCCCAGCATGTCGGCGACCTCCTTTTGTGTGTACTCCCTTCCGCCCGCAAGACCGAAGCGCAGCAGGATGATCTCCTTTTCACGGCCCTCAAGCCCGTCTACCGCCTCCAGCAGCACGCGCTTTTCCGCGTCGTCCTCGAGAGCGCGGCAGACCTCGTCCTCCTCCGTGCCGAGGATGTCCGAGAGCAGCAGTTCGTTTCCGTCCCAGTCGGTGTTCAGGGGCTCGTCGAAGCTGACCTCAGTCTTCTGGCCGCTGAGCTTTCGGAGGTACATGAGGATCTCGTTCTCGATGCAGCGGCTCGAGTAAGTGGCGAGCTTGATCTTCTTGTCGGCATTGAACGTGTTGATACCCTTGATGAGGCCGATGGTACCGATCGAGATGAGATCTTCAATGTTCACTCCCGTGTTTTCGAAGCGCTTGGCGATGTACACAACAAGGCGCAGATTGTGCTCAATGAGCGTTTTGCGCGCCTCCTCATCGCCGTTTTCCAATGCTTCGATCGCGGCGGCTTCCTCCTCCCGTTCCAGGGGCGGGGGCAGGGTGTCGCTGCCCCCGATGTAAAAAACCGGCGGCGGCTCGATCCCCAAAATCTGCAGGAGCTGACGGCGAAGAAAGAAGATCTGCGGCTTGCAAAGCATGGTTTACCTCCACTTCAAAAAATCCCCTTAAACCCATCGCCCTTCGCGGCATCGCTCACGGCAACAAGAACGCTGCGTCTTTCCCCGTCCACTGTGACGGTGTCCGGACGAAAAGCGGCAAGCAGCGCGGGACCGCCGACGCTTGCACATTGCAGCAGGCGGAAACGGCAGGGCAGCGCCCGGCACTGTACCAACTCCACTGCCGGGAGGGAAAGAAGCGCTGCCTGCCCCGGAAAAAGCGGGGAGAGGGCAGCCGGACTTGCCAGCAGCACTTTGTTACCGGTGATGGGATCAAAAAGACAGTTGCCGCTGTCTTCAAGAGCGGTGAACGTGGACGATTGCGGCCCGAGCGCCAGCGTAACTGCGGCCAGGTGTTCGCGGGCACGGCATCTGCGAGTGTAAGACAAGAGCGTCAGCACCGCATAGCTGCAGAAAAATACGCCGATCAGCAGCCGCAGATCAGGCGCATCCCGGCCGGGAAGCCGCATGCACACCGCCCAGGCGGCGCCGCCGAAACTTGCCGACACCGCCAGGAAGGTCGCACAGCAGCGGAAAAGCTTTTCCTCGCCCCCGAAGGCAATGAGCCCCATGAAGCCCGCGGCGCAGAGCTCGCACAGCGGATGGGCAAGCCATGCCATGTCCGGCAGAAACACCGCCACCGCATACACCCCGCCGAGCGCTGCTGCGGCGAGATAGCGCCAACGCCGGAGTCTGAGAGAGCAGAAGCGCGCCGTCACCAAAAGCAGCAGGTAATCCGTAAACACGCTGAGGGCAAAGAGCGTATCTGCGTAGATGATGTTCATGGGCAGAGTATAGCACAGATGAAATGCGAGACATGTCGGGGATTGCGGGCCGTCGTGGAGCAGGCCCGCCAATGGCATTGCGGCAAGGCGGGCAAAGCCGCCACAAAACTTGTAATTGTCAAATGCTCCTTCCTGTGGTATTACTAATAGTGGTGCGCTCTGCGCATACTGAAAAGAAAGAGGACAAGCGATCTATGTGGTTTACCTTCGCGATCATCGCGCTTTTATGTTGGAGCGGTTCAGACCTGTTTTCGAAAATCGGCTGCCAGGACGCAGACGACAAGTACAGTCACCTGAAAATGGTCATGGCGGTGGGCCTTGTGATGGGTCTGCACGCGGCGTATGAAATCTTCGTGGGCGGCGTGGAAATGAGCTGGAACGTGATCTTCACGTATCTCCCGGTCTCCATGCTGTACATCCTGTCCATGGCCATCGGTTATCTGGGGCTTCGCTATATTGAGCTTTCGATCTCCAGCCCCATCTGCAACAGCTCCGGCGCGATCGTTGCGATCCTGACCTTTATCACTGCCGGCATCAGCGAGGATCTGCCCCCCGTCGCATTGGTCGCCGTGGCCTTGGTCGCCATCGGCGTCATCGCTCTCGGCTTTGTCGAATCCCATGAGGACGAAGAACTCAGAAGAGCCCGCCAGGACGCCTCCAACCACCACTACGCCAAGAGCTGGATCGCCATCGCGATCCCCGTGGTCTATTGCCTGCTTGACGCGCTGGGCACCTTTGCCGACAGCCGTGTGCTTGAGGTTCTGGACGAGGACAGCGCCAACTGCGCCTATGAGCTGACTTTCCTGTTCGTGGGCATCCTGTGCGCCATTTATGTTCTCGGCGTCAAGAAGCAGAAGCTCATCCCGAAGCGCGAGGCTCCCAAGTACACCGGTGCCATCTTCGAGACCATCGGTCAGTTCTTCTACATCTACGCGCTGGCTGACGCGGAACATGTGGCCTTCGCAGCGCCCATCATCTCCAGTTACTGCGTGGCAAGCGTGCTGTGGAGCCGCATCTTCCTCAAGGAAAAGCTCTCGGTTAAGCACTACCTGAGCATTGCGACTGTTGTCGCGGGCATCGTGATTCTGGGTATACTGGATATATAAAGGAGTTCTTATGAAAAAATTCAACCGTGTCGTTATCAAGATCAGCGGCGAGGCGCTGGCCGGCGAGAAAAGGACCGGCTTTGACTTCGATCTCATCTCCACCGTGTGCGAGGTACTGAAAAAGGCCTCTGAGCAGGGTACCCAGATCGGCATCGTTATCGGCGGCGGCAACTTCTGGCGCGGCGTCAAAGACGGAGCCGGCAAGGTCGAGCGCGTCAACGCCGACCGCATGGGCATGCTCGCCACCTGCATGAACTGCATCGCCGTGTGTGATGTGCTGCGTCAGCTCGGCGCGAAGGCGCGCGTCATGACCGCTGTGGACATCATGGGCGTGGGCGAGCGCTACGACACCCGCCGCGCCATCGAATACCTCGAGGCGGGCGAGATCGTTCTCTTCGCCGGCGGCAGCGGCGCCCCCTTCTTCTCCACCGACACTGCGGCTGCTCTGCGCGCGGCCGAGATCCACGCCGACGGCATCCTCCTTGCCAAGAACATCGACGGCGTCTACTCCGCAGACCCCCGCAAAGACCCGACCGCCGTCAAGTTCGATGCGATCAGCTATGACGAAGTCCTCAGGCGCCATCTCGCCGTCATGGACACCACCGCCACCGCTCTCGCCATGGAGAACAATATACCGGCAGCCGTTTTCGCTCTGGCCGAGCCGGAGAACATCCTGAAGGTCCTGGCCGGCGAAAACGTGGGCACGATTGTAGAGTAACAATACAATTTAACGATAATTCAAAAACGGAGGTACGAACATGTCTGACTATCCTGAAATCGAACGCAAGATGCAGAAAACCTGCGACGCGCTCACGTCCGACCTTGGCGCCATCCGCGCCGGCCGCGCCAACACTGCCGTCCTCAATCCGATCACCGTCAGCTACTACGGTGTGGACACGCCCCTTCTGCAGGTGGCGTCCGTCTCCACCCCCGACCCCCGCTCCCTGATGATCCAGCCCTGGGACGGAAGCCTCCTCAAGGCCATTGAGAAGGCGATCCTCGCCTCCGATCTGGGCATCAACCCCCAGAACGACGGCCGCGCTATCCGCCTGGTTTTCCCGCCGCTCACCGAGGAGCGCCGCAAGGACCTCGTCAAGCAGACCAAGAAGTACGGCGAGACTTCCAAGGTCGCCATCCGCAACATCCGCCGCGACGCGGTCGAGAAGATGAAGAAGCAGCAGAAGGCCTCCGAGATCACCGAGGACGATTACAAGATCGCCGAAAAGGACATCCAGAAGCTGACCGACGACTTCATCAAGGAGATCGACAAGATCTGCGAGAAGAAGGAAAAAGAGTTAACGGAAATCTGATATGCCTAACAACAATCCGGCGGGGGAGCGGGCGCAGTCCCGCGTTCCCCGCCATATTGCCATTATTCTCGACGGCAACGGCCGCTGGGCCAAAAAACGCGGCCTGCCGAGAACGGCGGGGCACGCCGTCGGGGCGGAAACCTTCCGCAAAATCGCCACCTACTGCAGGAATATCGGCGTGGAGTACCTGACGGTCTATGCCTTTTCCACCGAAAACTGGAAGCGCCCGGAGGGGGAGGTTTCCACCATCATGAAGCTGCTGGGGAAATACCTTCACGAGGCCATCGACACCATGGAGCGCGACCACATCCGCATGAAGGTCTTCGGCGATGTGGAGGGCCTGAGCCCGGAGCTGCGTGCCCTGGTTGAAAAGACCGACGAGATTTCCCACCGTTACGAGGGCTTCCAGGCCAATATCTGCCTCAACTACGGCGGGCGGGACGAGATCCTGCACGCCGCGCGCCGCTATGCCCGGGACTATGCCGAAGGCAAGGCGGACGCGGAAATCACGGAGGAAGACTTTTCCGACTACCTCTATTCGGCGGGCATCCCCGATCCCGACCTGCTCATCCGCCCCGGCGGGGAGCAGCGTATCTCCAACTTTCTGCTCTGGCAGTGCGCCTACGCGGAGTTTTATTTTACCGACGTGCTCTGGCCGGACTTCAGCCCCGAGGAGCTGGACAAGGCCATCGCGGTCTTCAATTCCCGCGACCGGCGCTACGGCGGCGTAAAACAGGCGTGATCCCGAAAAGAAAAACTTGTCTTTTCCTTATTTTTATAGTATAATATCAAACCGGTTTGCGCGTATATGCGCAAGCCTGGAAGCGAAACGAAAGGGGGCGCCCATTCGATGGTTAATATCCAAAACGAAAAGGGTACCATCAGCATCACAAGTGAGGTCCTGACCTATCTTGCCGGCGTGGCGGCGACGAGCTGCTTCGGCGTCAAGGGCATGATCGGCCGCAGCAAGGACGGCGGCGCGTGGCAGCTGCTGCGCAGAGAGTCCATGTCCAAGGGCGTGACCGTGCATTTTGAGGACGACGGCGCCATCTCCCTGGAGCTGCACATCGGCGTGGATCACGGCGTGAACATGAGCGCCGTGGCCCAGAGCATCATGAACGAGGTCAGCTACAAGCTGTCCAAATCCGCGGGCGTGCCCGTGCGCCGCGTCGACGTGTTTATTGATACGATCATCGGATAAGCGAGGACGAGACACTTGAGAGATATGATAAACGCCGCGGCCTTCAAGGAGAGCATATTGTGTGCTTACGCCGCGCTGCAAGCCAACATCCAGACCATCAACGACCTGAATGTCTTCCCCGTTCCGGACGGCGACACCGGCACAAACATGGGCCTGACCATGGAAAAGGCCGCCATGGAGCTGAGAAAGAACGAATTTTCCACCGTCACCGCCGCTGCCGACTGTGTGGCCTCCGCGCTCCTGCGCGCCGCCCGCGGCAACTCCGGCGTGATTTTGAGCCTGCTGTTCCGCGGCATCTCCAAAAAGCTCAAGGGCCTGCATGAGGCCGACGCAAAGAGCTTTGCCGCCGCTATGCAGGAGGGCGTGAACGCCGCCTACAAGGCCGTTATGAAGCCCGCCGAGGGCACCATCCTCACGGTCTCCCGCCTTGCCTCCGAGGCCGCTGTCAAGGCAGCCGAGAGTGACGCGGGGCTGGAAAAGACCCTTGAGGCAGCTATCGCCGCCGGCGACGAGGCCCTGGCCGACACCATCAACATGAACCCTGTGCTCAAAAAAGCCGGCGTCGTGGACGCGGGCGGCATGGGTTATATGGTCATCCTCAAGGCGATCTTTGCGTCTCTGAAGGGCGAAATGTTTGCCCCCGAGGGGCAGATGCGTATTGAGGAAGTCGTGAGCGGCGACAGCGGAAACGGCTACGATGCGAGGGAAAACATCACGTTCGCCTTCGACACGGTCTATGTCGTGCGCAAAAAGTACGCCGAGATTGATCTGGAGCCGCTGCGCATGTACCTGGACAGCGTGGGCGACAGTCTGGTCATCAGCGACGACGACGAGATCTTCAAGGTCCACGTCCATACCGACACCCCGGGCGAGGTGCTGACCGAGAGCCAGAAATACGGCACACTGGAGATCGCCAAAATCGAGAACATGGTCATCCAGGCTGACCAGAACGCGGCCGGTGAGAAGGTCATCAGCACCGATGATCTTGACGATATCGAAAAGCAGCTGGAGGCTCAGGAAAATGTCCCCGAGGAGCCGGAATACGCCGCCCCCGAAAAGCAGTTCGGCGCGGTGGTCGTGGCAGCGGGCGCGGGCATGCAGAACCTATTCCGGGAACTGGGCGCCGACCGTGTGGTCACCGGCGGCCAGACCATGAACCCCTCCACCGACGATATCCTGCGGGAGATCAACCGCACCCCGGCGGAGACAGTCTTCGTTCTGCCGAACAACAAGAACATCATCATGGCGGCCGAGCAGACCATCGAGCTTGTCAAGGACAAGCGCGTCATCGTCATTCCCACCAAGACCGTGCCCCAGGGTATCTCGGCGCTTCTCAACTTCAACATTGACGAGAACGAGGAGCCCATCGTGGAGGCCATGAAGGAGGCCGCCGCAAACGTCCACACGGCAATGGTCACCTATGCTGCCCGCGATTCCGACTTCGACGGTCATGACATCCATGCGGGCGAATACCTGGCTCTGCTCGACGGAGCTCTTCTCGGCAGCTTCAAGAGCGAGGACGCGCTCCTGGCGGAGCTGAACCGCGCTTTCTCCCGGTATGACCCCGAATTCATCACGGTCTACTACGGCGAGGGCGTGGAGGAATCCGCTGCCGACGGCGTGGCGGCTGTTCTCACCGGGGGCTTCCCCGAGGCGGAGATCAGCGTAGTCAACGGCGGCCAGCCGGTGTACTACTATATGATCAGCGTGGAATAACAGAAAAAGATACCAAAAAACCCGGCGGGATTTCCCGCCGGGTTTTTTGCTTATATTACCCGAACTTCTCTGCCCGGGGCGAGGAAGAAGAGCAAGCCCTCCTTCACCGGCTTTTTGAAAATACGCGTCAGCGCCTCGGCGTAGGCCGCAAGCTGACCGCGGTAGAGCGCGGCGCGCTCCTCGATCTGCTCCTCCGTGCGCACATTGTCGGTTTTGTAGTCGATGATGACGAGCTGCCCGTCCTCTTCCAGGCAGCAGTCCACCACACCCTGCAGCAGAAGCTGCTCGCCTTCCGCGCCGGGGTAGAGCCTTTCGGCATCCAGCAGCAGAGAGAAGCGAAATTCCCGCAGGGGCTTCTCGGCCCTGAGCATGCGCTTTCCGAGCTCGGAGCGGAAGAGTCTCTCAATGGCGGCGACATTCACAGCCTCCGCCTCGCGTTTGGACAGAAAGCGGGCGGCGCACAGGCGCTCCACCTCTGCCTTGATCCCGGCACGGGATGCGGCCCTGGCAAAGTCCATATACTGCAGCACCAGATGGGTCGCCACGCCCTTTTCCGTCGCGGTGAGACTCCGTTCGCCCTCGCCGAGGACAGGCATGCGAAAGCTGTAGCTTTTCGGCTTCAACAGATTCTGCGCATCCGGGTCGCGCTCATAACGCCCCTTGAGCTCCGTGGCGGTCACCTTGGACGGCAGCTCTACCGCCGCCCGGTGGGGATAGACGAAGGCCAGCCTGCGCGCAAGTTCCTGCACCGCCTCCGGGTCGGCGGGAATACGCTCTCGTACGGTGTCCGCTGCCGGGAGTTCTTCTTCCCTGTCACGGCAGACGCGGATTTTGAAGTGCTCCTCCCCGTCGGCGAGGCAGGCACACAGAAGCCAGGTCAGGTAGTTTGTCGCACCCATCAGCGTCTCGGGCGCAATGGGGGGATGGGCGAGGGCGGCGGCCTTTTCCAGCGCTTTTTCGGCGCTTTTGCAGGAGCCCACTACGAAAAGCCGTTCCTTTGCCCGCGTCAGGGCGACATAGAGAAGCCGCATTTCTTCGCTCTGATCCTCCCGCGCCTGGCGGCTCGAGATGGCGAGGCGGGCAAGAGAAGGATAGCGCACGCGGTTTTGCAGATCCACCACCCGCGGCCCGAGGCCGAGTTCCGGGTGTACCAGCACCGTGCCGCTGCGGTCGCGGGTATTGAAGCGGCGCGCGGCATCGCACAGAAACACCACTGGGTATTCGAGCCCCTTGGAGCGGTGGATGGAGATAATCTGCACGGCCCGGCCCGTACCGGGAGCGATGTTCGGCTCCTGTCCCCTGCCTGCCAGTGCCTGCAGCCAAAGCGACAGGCGGTGCAGACCCCGATAGCCGGTGCTTTCAAAACTCTCGGCAAGCTCGGAGAGCGCCATGAGATTTTCCCGGCGCCGCGCGCCGTCGTCCATGGCGCTGCACAGGGCCAGAAGGTCGAGCTTTTCAATCACAAGCCACACGGTCTCGGCTGCGCTCAGGTCGATCGCCTCGGCGCGCAGAGCGGTGAGAAGCGTCAAAAACGCGCGGCATTTGTCATCGGATTCCCCGGCGGCCTCAAGCGCTGTGAAAAAGTCGGCGTCCCGGTTGGCGGTGCGGATGAAGGACAGCTCGTCCGGCGTAAACCCGAAGGCTGCCGAGCGCAGCACGGCAATCAGCGGGATGTCTTTGTGGGGGTTGTCCATGACCGTGAGCATACTGAGTACCAGAGAGACCTCCGGCGTCTCAAAAAAGCCGCTGCCCTGTGCGCTGCCTACAGGGATGCCCAAATTCATGAGCGCTTCGCGGTACACGCCGCCGGTTTTGTTCGGCGAGCGCAGAAGGATCGCAATATCGCCGTAGTCCATGGGCCTTGTACCGGAGCCGTCCGTTACCGCAGCGCCGGACTGTACCAGCGCCCGGATCTGCCGGGCGGTGAAGGCGGCCTCGAGCGCGAGCTTGTCCGGGCTTTCCTCCGGATCGTTTTCCGGCAGCTCGTACAGAAGAAGCTCGGGCTTCGGCACCTCGCCCTCATAGTAGACTGCGCCGTGGACCAGGGCAGCATCAGCGTCATAGTCCACGTCGCCCAGCGTCTCGGACATGCAGCAGCGGAACACGGCGTTTGCCGCGTCTATGACTTCCTTCCGGGAGCGGAAGTTTTCCCGCAGCAAAATGCGTCTTGCACCGGAATCCGGCTCGGCGTACGCCCTGTACTTTTCGTTGAAGATGGCAGGATCTGCCAGACGGAAGCGGTAGATGGACTGCTTGACGTCTCCCACCAGAAACAGCCGCTTTCCCCCATCGGAGACGGCGGAGAAGATGGCGTCCTGCACGCGGCTGACATCCTGGTACTCATCCACCATCACCTCGGTATAGCGCGCGGACAGACGCTGCGCCAGGGCTGTGGGCGTGCCGTCGGGGGTCATCAGCAGGGCTGCCGCCCTGTGTTCGAGATCGCTGTAATCAGCCAGTCCCCGGCTCTGCTTATCCCGGGCGTAGGCCCTGTCAAAATCCAGCGTCAGATTCAAAAGCGCCCGCATGGCGGGAGCGGTCAGGGCCATGTCGCGCAGAAGGGTTTCGGACGACGAGGCGAAGATCTTCGCCAGAGCCTTGAAATCCTCGATACAGGTCGTGCGCCGCTTTTTGAGATATTCGGACAGTTCCTTGTCGGGAGAGTTTTTCAACGTCGGCAGGCGCGGAACAACGAGCGGCACCAGTGCCGCAACCCGGTCCCAGCCGAGGGGGACAGTGCGCCCGATCTCCCGAACCTGCGCGGCGATACCCTCATAGTGTTCGGCGTAGGCGGCGCGGATTTCGGGCCAGTCCCGCATGGCGGCAATGAGCGCATCCAGCTCACAGCTCCAGTGTTCGGCAAGCCGGGAGACCCGGGACAAAAGCTCCCGGCCCCAGATGGTGTCGCCGGCGTCGGCGTGGGTCTCCTGAAGGGCGTCAATCTGTGCACGGGCCCAGTCGGCGGGGAAGGCGTGGCACTGCATCTTGGTGTGCAGCTCGAGGATCAGCGCGGCCAGAGCGCTGTCGTCCCGCCCCTCGCCCACGGTGTCGGCGAGGAGTTGAAAGTCGGGATCGTTTTCAAGATCGGCGTAGGCGTCCTCCAAAACGTGCTCGAGGCAGGCTTGCCGCATGGCGTCGGCGCGTTCCTCGTCGAGGATCTTGAAGTCCGGGGAGAGCTTTGCCGCCTGACAGTTTTCACGCAGAAGATCGGCGCAGAAGCTGTGTATGGTGCCGATCTGTGCCCGGCGGATCAGGGCGCTTTGGCGGCGCAGGCAGGCGTTGTGGGGATCGGCCGCGAGACGGCGATGGAGTTCCTCGGTGATCCTGCCGCGCAGTTCTCCCGCGGCAGCGCGGGTGTAAGTGATGATGAGAAAGCTGTCGATGTCGGCGGGGGAGCGTATGTCTGTGATGCGGGCCATGAGCCGTTCGGTCAGCACGCGGGTCTTGCCGCTGCCCGCTCCGGCAGAAACCAGCACCGGGCAGCCGCGCGTGTCGATCGCGGCCTGCTGAGATGCTGTGGACTTAAACTCAGCCATTTGTCTCTCCCTCCTCCATCAGCGCCCAGACTTCCTCCGGGCTGTATTTCGGCAGATAGCGGCTCTTTTCCCCACCGCGCCCCTCGGCAAACTGACAGGCGCCGCGGTAATCGCAGTTCAGGCAGGCGTTGTCGCTCTGACTGCGGAAAAACGGATCGGCCGCAATGCTCCCGGCGCGAAGCTCCTTTGCCATGCCGGAGAGGGTGCGGCGGATGTGCCGGTCTAAAAGCCCCAGGCGTTCAAGACTTGCGAGACTGTCGGGCACCGGCCTGCCGTAGCGGATCTTAATGGGGATGTAGCGTTTCTCGGCACCGTGCTCCCAGGCCTCCTTGACGGATTCGCTGTCGAGCAGCAGACCGCTGCGCCGAAGCTCCTTGCTCCGCTCCGCCGTGACTGCGTCCGCATCGAGGGCAGTGTCTGTCGAGAGCATAGGGGCGCGGGCAGGGACATACATGATGCCGGCGGGGACGATTTCGTGACCGTAGCGCTGCTGAGCGCCGTCGGAGAGAGTGAAGAGGTACAGCAGCATCTGCAGGTTCATCCCCTGCAGCACCTCAGACAGGGAAAATTCCTTTTGCCCGGTCTTGTAGTCCACTACGCGCAAGTACAGCTTCCCCTCGTGCAGCCAGCCGTCCACCCGGTCGGCCACGCCAATGAGAGACAGCGCGTCCTGATCGCCGCCGAGTTCGATGGGCGGAATGTCCCGGGCTTTGGAAAAGTCCAGCTCAAAATCCAGCGGCACAAAATCCGATACACGCAGCTCATCCGCCATGTCCTTCACCACCCGGCGCACGTTCTCCCGCAGACGCTTGAAGAGATAGACAAAGCGGCTGGACTTCTCCTGAAAGTCGTTGAGCTCGTCGTGAATGTAAGTCTCCACATATTGGTCGGTAAGCGCCTCCAGTTCCGCGTCCGTGACCTTCTGAAAGCCGCCGCGCGCGGATACGTCACGGGCTGCGTTCTCCAGAACGTAGTGCATGAACGTGCCCATCTCCGGCGGCTGGAAGCCGGCGGGCATGTGGGGCTTTGCCTTCAGCCCGTACTGGCAGAAGTAGGCAAAGCGGCAGGAGGCAAATTTCTCCACCCGTGACGCGCTCAGGCGCAGGCGCTTTCCATAAAGCCGCGTGACGCCGTCCCGGGACAGGCTGCCGCGCGTGAGCTCAGCTGCCGCTTTCAGCGCCGCCGCCCGGGCAGGCGCATTGTGATTGAAGTATTCGGCTGCCGCCTGCTCCCGCCCGCTGCCGCCGTGGATGGCCTGGGCGGCAAGCCCCAGGGCGGGAGCCGGGGCAGACATGCGCGCGTCCGTGAGGTCGGCGCTTTCAGGCTCGATGCCGAAGAGGCTCTGCGCGCGGCGGAAAACAAAGGCGGGGCGGAGCTCTGCGCCGTCCGCGTCCATGACGGGGCACAGCAGACTCAGACTCTCCGAGGGGAGCGTCAACGTGTAGTAGATGAGCGCAAACTCACGCCAGAGCTCGCTGTCGCCTCCGGGGCCGAGAGCAAGATCCATCTCCAGCAGGCGCTGCCGCTCGTCAGGAGAGAAGATGCCGCCGGCCTCCTCCACCATGGGCAGGCGGTTGTCGGAGGCGCCGAGAACGATCAGGTGTTTGATATCCCGGCGGCGGTTGCGGTCAAAATCCCCGGCCGTCACGCGGTCGAGGGACACAGGGATCGTGCCGATATCGTATTTGGAGAGCATCAGGGTAAACAGCCGCCCGAACTGGGTGCAGTCCAGGACGCTGTCGCCGAGGATGCCGTCGCACTGTTCCAGTGCATTGACGGTGAGTTCCCAGAGCTGGCGGTATTCGGCGGCGCTTTTTTCGCGGCCGAGGGCCTGCAGTTCTTCCGCGCGGCGACTCAGCGTATCAGGCAGGCGGAGATCGGCAAACAGCCCCGCGAGGGCCTGGGCCTGGGCAGTGGCGGTCTCGGCCTCCTTCGCCGCCTTCTCGAAAGCCCTGAGCGGGCCGGCGACCCTGCGGCGCAGGGTGTTGATGCGGGCAAGCCGCTCCTCGATCTCCGGCGTATACTCCCCGCCGTAGCCGTCCGGGTGCTGCCGCCAGTCGCCGCGCCGTGTCCAGGCGCTGCCGCGAAGCTGCCATTTGAACAGGTAGCTTTCCAGTTCATCACACTCGGTCTCATTAAGCCCCGCAAGACCGGTGCGCAGATAGCTCACCATATCGTCCAGCGCCCAGCCGCCCTCGATGATCTCATAGGCGCAGGCAATGAGCGCCGGCAGGGGTTTTGCCATCAAATCAGAGCGGGAGGCGGTGAAGAGCGGCACGCCGTAGTGCCGGAAAATGCTCTCCAGCGTTCCCCGATAATCCGCAAAGCCGCGCACCACAATGGCGATATCCCGCCAGCGGCAGCCCCCGTCGCGCACAAGGGAGAGACACAGCGCGGCAGCCTGCTCGCACTCGGCACTCATGCTCTGGGCGCGCAGAAGGCGGATGGGGGCGGCCCCGTCAAAGCAGGCATCCGTATAATCAAACATATGCTCGGCAAAAAAGCGCAGGGCACTGCCGTCAGTGCTTTCCAGCTTTGTCACGCGCACCGTCTGCCCCAGGTCTTCCGCCATATCCCGGAGGGCCAGCGCCGCGCGGCGGGAGAGGGCAAAAATCTCGCTCTCGCCGTAGAGGTCATCCAGCGTCAGGCACACGGTGAGCTGCACACTCTGCCGCAGCATGGCGCACAGCACCTCCTGCTCCTGGCGTGTAAAATCAATGAAGCCGTCGACAAAGACTTTTGCGGAGGCGTCAAGTCCGCCCGCATCGATGGCGTCGGAGAGCATGGTCAGACGATCGGCGGGGTCTGCCCGCCCGTTTGCCACCACCGCGTCGAAAGCGTCCAGCACCATGGCCAGGTCCGTGAGCTTATCCCCCAGCCCGTCCGGGCATTCGGCGGCAACGTCGTACAGACCTTCGGCGTCGATGCGTGCGGCTTTGAGCTCGTCGATGGCTTTCAGGAGCAGGGCCTGCATCTCGGGCCTGCGCTGGGCGGCGCCGTAGACCTTGAGCCGCGCGCCTGTGCCCTGCAGAGCCAGCGCCATGCACAGCATCCTGCCGCCCTGGTCGAGCCAGGGGGCCGCCGCCCCGCCGCGCTTTGTCTCGAGGGATCGGGCCAGACCCGAAAAGCTCAATACCTCGGCATAGAGGGACAGGCTGTCCCCACAGACGCGGCAGAGCTCCCGCTCAGCCTCATGGCTGTACTGCTCGGGCACCAGCAGAATATTCCCGCCGATGCCTCTTGCCATATTTTCCTGTATCTCCCGGATGAGAGCCGCGGTCTTGCCCGCCCCGGCCCTGCCGATCACAAATCGAAGCATAGGTATTCTCCGTTCGTTCAAATCAGTGGCTCTATTTTAGCAAATAGAAGAGGGATAGACAAGCGCAAAGAATTTCCCCAACATCTTGCATAATCCTACTAAAGATGATAAAATACTCAAATCAAGCAAAAAGGAGCGATCATTATGAAACTTTCGTCCAAAATGGAGCGCTGCGGCCTGTCCCCCATGCGCAAGTTCAACCCCTATGCGGACAAGGTCAAGGAGCGCGGCATCAAAATATATCATCTGAACATCGGCCAGCCCGACGTCGAGACTCCGGCTCCTTTCTTCGACGCGCTGCGCAATTACGCCGACAAGGTCGTTTCCTACGCCCCTTCGGGCGGCGTGCCCACCTATCTTGACGCGGTGCGCGGCTACTTTGAGCGCATCGGCGTGAAACTTGAACGAAAAGAGATCCTTGCCACCAGCGGCGGCAGCGAGGCTTTGCAGATGGTCTTTGCCACCATCCTCGACGACGGAGCCGAAGTCATCATCCCAGAGCCGTTCTATCCCAACTATGCTACCTCCGTCACCCTTGCGGGCGCAAAGGTGCATCCCATCCCCACCAAGGTGGAGGAGGGCTACTTTTACGCCGACCGTGCAAGAGTCGAGGCCTGCATCAATGAGCATACCCGCGCCATCTTCGTCACCAATCCCGGCAACCCCACCGGCACCATCCTCACCCCCGACCAGCTCAAGCTTATGCTGGACATCGCGAAGGAACACGATCTCTTCCTCATCTGCGACGAGGTATACCGTGAGTTCGTCTACGCCGGTGAGCCGCTTCTGAGCGCCCTGCAGTTCCCCGGCTATGAGCAGAACGTGGTGGTCATCGACTCCATCTCCAAGCGCTTCTCCGCCTGCGGCGCGCGCGTGGGCTGCGTCGTCTCCCACAATGCCGAGTTCATGGGCCAGGCCATGAAGTGGTGCCAGTGCAGACTTGCCTCCGCCACCGTCGACCAGATCGCCGCCGCTGCTCTCTACCACATGGATCCGGGCTACTTCGACGCTGTGCGCGACGAGTACCGCCTGCGCCGCGACACCATGGTGCGTAAGCTCAAGGAAATCCCGGGCGTCATCTGCGACACCCCCAAGGGCGCGTTTTATGTCATGTGCGCCCTGCCGGTCGATGATGCGGACAAGTTCCAGATGTGGCTTTTGAACGAGTTCAACGACAATAACGAGACGGTGCTCTTTGCCTGCGGCGAACCCTTCTATGCCACGCCCGGCCGCGGCGTCAACGAGGTGCGCCTTGCCTATACCATCAACGCCCCTGACATTGCCCGCGCCATCGACATCCTCAAAATCGCAATCGAGAAGTACAACAACAGATAAAGGTCAGCAAACAGTACGCCCCTTCACCGTTCGGTGAAGGGGCGGTTTTGCGTTTGTGGGTGTTTACATCTTGTCTGCTTCCATATAATTCTTTTCAACCTGGGCCTTCTTTGCCGCTTTCTTTGCGGCCCGGGCTTCCCGTCTCGCTTTCGCCTTCTGACGCAGCTTCTTCAGCAGCGGGCGGAAGACAAAGAACAGCACCGCAAGAATGACCAGCGTCGGGATTGCGGACACCAGGAACACCAGCAGATCCTTGAAAAACTGACCCGCGTTTTTGAGCGCGTCGGTGAAGGTGAGCCAGAGCTCCTCGCCATAGCTGATCTTCGTCACGGTCGCAGGCGTGTAGACCTGGACCTCCTTGACCGTGATGCTCAGTGTGCTGTAGGCGACACGGCGGTCCCAGTTATTGAGGCTCGACTGGAAGGAGTCGATGCGGTAGCGCACGTCGGTGAGCTTGTCCTCGATGGTGATGATGTCCTCCACGGTCTCGGCGATTTCCATCATCTCCAAAAGCCTTGCCTCCTGCGCCTGCAGCGCCTTCAGGCGGGCCTGCACGTCGTAGTACTCCGCGGTCACATTTTCGGTGTAGGTGTGGGTGTAGGGAACATTGCCGATGTCGGACAGGCTTGACATCAGGCCCGCAAACTTCTCGCTCGGCACACGCAGGGTGTAGCTTGCGCTGCGCTTGGAGGTGTAGCCGCGGGAGCTGTCATAATAGTTGCTGCCGTTGACGGAGCTGGACTCAATAAAGCCGCCCGCCTCCGCGATCATCTTCTCAAGGGCCGCCACGCTCTTTTCAAATTCGGTGGTCTCGACGGTGGCGTCCCCGGAGTAGATGATCTTTTCCGGGTTTTCCTCGGGCGCGTCGGTGCCGGATTCACCGGTATCCCGCTTGGCGCCGGCGGAGGTGGCCGTGCTCATCATGCCGAAGCCCGCATCCTCATAGGCCATGTCATAGACGGCATTCATCTCCATGGGAGCGGGAGCGGGCATTGCGGACCCGGACATTTGGTAGGCGGCTTCCTTGTAGTTGGGGCTGGCGTTGTTTGCGCGTCCGCAGGCGCAGAGACCCAGGCACATCAGGGCGGCAAGCAGAAATGCGAGAATGCGTTTCATGTTCATGATCGTGACCTCCGTATATTTATAAATGTATGTGGTTTCGCCTTCGCTTTGTATGACGCAGGGAAGGCTGAAATGTTCCCGCGAAAACTTAAATCGCACAAAAAGGCAAACGCTCGCGGCGGCAGGTATGGGCAGATTGAATGAAAATACAAAATCGGGTGAGTGAACCCTTGACTTTCCAAAGACACAAGAGTATAAATATACACATCAAACGAATAATACTCGCTCTGGAGGGTAATAAAATGAATAAAAATGAAATTAAGAAAATTGTACTTGCATATTCCGGCGGCCTTGATACATCCGTCATCATCCCCTGGCTCAAGGAAAACTACAACGATCCCGAGATCATTGCCGTGGCCGGCAACGTCGGTCAGGTGGGCGAGCTGGAAGGTCTCGAGGAAAAAGCCATCAAGACCGGCGCCACCAAGTTCTACGCTCTCGATCTTGCCGACGAGATGGTTAACGACGTCATCATCCCCTGCGTGCAGGCGGGCGCCAAATACGAGGACTACCTGCTGGGAACCGCCTTCGCCCGTCCCATCATCGCCAAGGGCCTGGTGGAGATCGCCCTGAAGGAGGGCGCCGACGCCATCGCCCACGGCTGCACCGGTAAGGGCAACGACCAGGTGAGATTTGAGCTTGCCATCAAGCACTTCGCCCCCGGCATGAAGGTCATCGCCCCCTGGCGTGAGTGGTCCATCAAGTCCCGTGAGGAAGAGATCGACTACGCCGAGGCCCACAATGTGCCCCTCAAGATCAGCCGCGAGACCAACTACTCCAAGGACAAGAATCTCTGGCACCTGAGCCACGAGGGCCTGGATCTGGAGGACCCGTGGAACGAGCCGCAGTACGAAAAGCCGGGCTTTCTCGAAATGGGCGTCAGCCCCATCGATGCCCCCGACGCCCCCGAATACATCACCCTGGACTTTGAAAAGGGCGTGCCTGTCTCCCTCAACGGGGAGAAGATGAGCGCCACAGATATCATCTGGAAGCTCAACGACATTGGCGGCAAGCACGGCATAGGACTGCTCGACATCGTGGAAAACAGGCTCGTCGGCATGAAGTGCCGCGGCGTGTATGAGACCCCGGGCGGCACGATCCTGTACGCAGCCCACGCGGCGCTGGAAACCCTGTGCCTCGACAAGATGACGATGCACAAAAAACAGGAACTGAGCATCACGCTGGCAGAGCTTCTCTACAACGGCCAGTGGTTCAGCCCCCTGCGCGAGGCGCTGAGTGCCTTCGTCACCGCGACGCAGAAAAACGTCACCGGTACCGTCAAGCTCAAGCTTTACAAGGGCAACATCATCAAGGCCGGCATCAAGAGCCCGTATTCGCTCTACTCTGAGAACATCGCCACCTTCGGCGAAAGCGACTACGACCAGGCCCAGGCCGCGGGCTTCATCAATCTGTGGGGTCTGCCCACCACCGTGCAGGCGCTGATGGAGCAGGGAAAGCTCTGATCATCAAAATGCAAGCATTTTGATGAGATTGCAGCCTGCCGCGCGCACTCGCTTGCGGAGGACGCTCGCACACTTGCAGGCTGAGCGGTGTTTTTCGCGAGGTACCGCCTGAGGTGTAAGTTCGCGTTATCCAAATCAAAGATTTGGACGCTCACTTAACGCCCCCGCGAAAAACGGATTAAAATTGTTTTCACTCCGTGAAAATGAAAGGAACGCACTATGACCAAGCTGTGGGCAGGGAGAACAGACGCCGAGACGGCGAAGCTCGCCGACGACTTCAACTCCTCCATCGCCTTTGACAGCCGCATGGCAAAGCAGGATATCACCGGTTCCATGGCCCACGCTGCGATGCTGGGCGCAAAGGGCATCATCACACAGGATGAGGCCGACACCCTGATCGACGGCCTGCACACGATCCTGAGCGATCTTGACTCCGGCACGCTTGCCATCGACCCCGCCGCCGAGGACATCCACATGTTCGTCGAGCAGGTGCTGACCCAAAGACTCGGGGATGTGGGCAAGAAGCTCCACACCGCACGAAGCCGAAACGATCAGGTGGCGCTGGATTTCCGCATGTACCTGCGCGAGGAGATCGACGAGCTGACGGACCTGACCGGAACCCTTGCCTCCATTATATGCGATAAGGCGGAGGAATACAAGGTCGCCATCATGCCGGGCTACACCCATCTGCAGCGGGCTCAGCCCATCACCTTCGGCCACCAGCTCATGGCCTATGCAATGATGCTGCTGCGGGACCTGGGACGGCTCTCCGATTGCCGACGACGCCTGAACGTGTCCCCCATCGGCTGCTGTGCCCTGGCGGGGACCACCTATGACACCGACCGGGAGATGGAGGCAAAACAGCTCGGCTTTGACGGCATCTGCTTAAACTCCATCGACGGGGTATCCGACCGCGACTTTGCCGCCGAGCTTTGCGCGGCGCTCTCCATTGAGATGATGCATCTTTCGCGCTTTGCCGAAGAACTGATCCTCTGGTCAAGCTGGGAGTTCCAGTTCATTGAATTGCCCGACGCCTACACCACCGGCTCCTCCATCATGCCGCAGAAGAAAAACCCCGACATGGCGGAGCTCGTGCGCGGCAAGACCGGAAGGGTCTACGGCGATCTGATGGGCATCCTGACGGTGCTCAAGGGTCTGCCCCTTGCCTACAACAAAGACATGCAGGAGGACAAGGAGGGCGTGTTTGACGCCTGTGACACCGCGAAGATGTGTCTCCAGGTCATGGCCGGAATGCTGCCGGGCATGAAGGCCAAAACCGACAGGATGCTGAAAGCCGCCTCCGAGGGCTTCATCAACGCAACCGACCTTGCCGATTACCTCGTGACGAAGGGCCTGCCCTTTAGAAGTGCCTATAAGGTTTCCGGCGCGCTGGTGGGCAAGTGCATCCGCGAGGGCAAGACCCTCGAGAAGCTGAGTCTGGAGGAATACAAAGAAGCATCCCCGCTGATTGAGGATGATATATATGAAGCGATAGACCTGCCGGGCTGCGTATCCAAACGCGTGAGCGCGGGGGGGACCTCCGTACAGTCGGTCGAAAAACAGATCCTTGCTGTGCGGAAGGTACTGGAAGCGGCAAAATGAAAGAGACGATCGAAAAAGCAATTTCCCTCAGAGAAAAGCTGCACCACATCCCGGAAGCCTCCGGCTGTGAGACGGAGACAAAAAAAGCCCTGATCTCCTTTCTGAAAGCGGAGAGCGATCTGGAGATCACAGACTGCGGCAAGTGGTTCTACGCCGCACACCGCGAGGCTGCGGCAAAAGAGAGCATCGCCCTCCGGGCAGACATGGACGCGGTCATGGGCGCTGACGGAAGACCGTATCACGGCTGCGGGCACGACGGACACATGTCGGTCATGGCAGCGCTGGCGGCCTCCATCAAAGGAAAGCAGCTGGGCAGGAATGTCTTCTTCCTCTTCCAGCATGCGGAAGAGACCGGCGCCGGCGGCGGAGAGTGCTGTGCAATTTTTGAAAAAGAGCAGATCGGCGCCATCTACGGCTTTCACAACTGTCCCAGCTTCCCGGCAGGCACGGTCCTGCTGCTGAAAGACACCTTCGCCTGCGCCTCTATGGGTCTGATCCTCTCCTTTGAGGGAAGCCAGAGCCACGCGGCTTACCCGGAAAACGGGAAAAACCCGGTTTTCCCGATGGCGGCTTTCTTCAGCCGCTGGGCGGAGCTCACCGATCCCAAACAGTATTCCGGCCTGACCATGGCGACACCTGTGGGCCTCACCGCCGGCTCCCGATCCTTCGGAGTCGCGGCGGGCAGCGGAGAGATCGATCTGACGCTCCGGGCCTGGTATGACTCGGATCTCCAAAAGCTTGTCGAAAACGTGAAAGCGGCCGCCGCAGAGCTTGCGGCTCAGGCGGGCATCAGCTTCCACAGCGAGGAGCAGGATGTCTTCCCCGCGACTGTCAATAACCCGCAGCTGTACGGCAAGCTGGAGAAAGCGGCCGGTCAGGCGGGACTGACCTGCATGACTCCCGGAGAACCCTTCCGCTGGTCGGAGGATTTCGGCCATTACGGTTCCCGCTGCCCGGCCTTCTTCTGCGGCATCGGCGGCGGTGAGGACGCCGCCGGACTCCACACCCCGGATTACCGATGGAACGACGCTGTGACCGAGACGGCGATCCGTCTGTTTTCCGCTCTGATCCATATATGAATTTGCTCTGCAAATGAATATAATTCTTGATTAAAAAAAGGAGACGAACAAAATGAAAAAAATGATTTCTATTCTTCTGTGCGTGATCTTCTGCTTTGCATGTTTTGCTCCCGCCGCTTTCGCTGCGGACAAGAAGACCATCAAGGTTGCCACCAACGTGGCGTTCCCGCCCTATGAGTACTACGAAGACGAGAAGGCCGTCGGCATTGACGTCGACATCATGCAGGCCATCTGCGACAAGCTGGGCTATGAGATGGAGCTGAGCGACATGGAGTTCGGTTCGATCATCACCGCCGTTGCCAGCGGCAAGATCGATGTGGGCTTCGGCGCCATCACCATCACCGAGGAGCGCGCCAAGAGCGTCCACTTCACCACCAGCTACTCCACCGGCATCCAGTCCATC
>JBGUQD010000163.1:0-4011 GCA_045130755.1 Candidatus Limivicinus sp.
AAGAGCATCACAAGCTCGTTCACGGTGCCGTTATAGTTGAACAGCACCTGCCAGATCAGCACCACCGATGCCACCGGCACCATCATCGGACTTAAAAAGAAGGTGCGGAAGTGGCTCTTCATCGGGATGCGGCACTCGAGCATCAGCGCCAGCACCATCGCCAGCACCACCGCCAGCGGCACCGCCAGGGCCGAGAACTTGAGCGTGTTCATCGAGGCCATGCGGAAGGCGGAGTTCTGAAAGAGCTTCCTGAAATTCTCGAGAAAGACGAAGTTTCGCGAGGCCACACCGTCGATCATCGAGTAGTAGACCACAACAAAGAAGGGCAGGATGAAGAACACGCCCACACCCAGCAGGCTCGGCATGAGAAAGCACAGGCTGCGCAGAAAATCGGCCCGTCTCTTTTTTCGGATTTCCTTTCTCTTGTCCATGCCGCTGCCTTTCGGTTTCCACCCCTTGTGAGGTCTACATAATTTATCTAAAGAAGTATAACACAGGTTTTAAGTAATTGCAAGAAAATAGCCCCGGCAATTTTACCGGGGCTGTGGTTTTTAGCGCTGTTCGTTGACGTAGATGTTGGCCTTGCTCTGCACGAGCTTTGCCACCTCTTCGGCGGTCTTCTGTCCGGCAAAGAATGGGGCGGCCTGCTCGGTGACGATGTCCAGGATGGCCTGGTCGTAGTCGGCAACCTTGGTGGTGGTCAGGATGAGCTCGCGGATCTGCTGCACCTGATCCTCGGTCAGGGCATAAATCTCTTCGGTCTGCTGGGTGTCCTTGTTCCACATGGTGCTGCGCACGATGGGGATCTTCTCGCCGGCGTCGTCAAGCAGGAACTGACCTTCCTCGTTCTTCTGGTACTGGACGGTGCTGGCCTCTTCGGCACGCTCATCAAACACGTCCAGACGGCTCGGCAGGGAGAAGACATTGTTCACCTGGTAGTCCTTGGTGAGGAAACCGCGCAGGAACTGCCAGCAGGCGTCCTTGTAGGGCGTCTTGCTGCTCATGGCGTAGCCGGAGTCGGAGAAGCTGATCATGTTGCCGGTGCCGTGGGCGGTGGGGTAACCGATGTAGGTGATCTTGCCGCCGAGGAACTGCGTGTAGTTGTTGTAGAAAATGTCGTCGATGGAGTAGGCGCTGGTCTGCACAAGCATCTGCCTGCCCTGGGCCAGGCGGTTCTCGGTGCTCTCTTCCTTGGACCAGTCGTAGTTCTCCCAGTCAAACTCATCGGGGAAGGAGTTGGCAAACTGCAGGAGCTTGATGAATTCGGGATTGTCGAAGTTGACCTTGCCGCTGTGCCAGTCCACAAAGTCCGCCATGTCGAGGGCGAGGCAGGTGGAGAGGATGCCGTCGCGGGTCACGTACTGGTCGAAGGCGGTGCAGCCCTCTGGCATGGAGGCGAGGGCCTCGTTGAACTCGTCGTAGGTCCAGCCGGGCTCGTCGCCGACGACGGCGGCGGAGCCGATGGCGGAGTTGATATAGAAGCCGGACACGGTGGAGCAGAGCTTGCCGTCAACCTCGATGGCCTTGAGCACGTTCGGGAAGAAATCCTCGCGCTTGAGCTCGCTGTCGTTTTCAATGTAGGGGTAAAGATCCTCGAGCACGCCCTTGCTGGCAAGCTGGCGGTAGTTGAGGCCGTTCAGGCACAGCATGTCGGGCACATTGCCGGACAGGATCTCGGTGTTGAGCTTGGTGAGCCCCGCGTCGTTGCCTCCCTTGGCGTCGTCATTGGCGGCGTACTCGGAGTAGTCGGTGACTTCGATGCGGTACTCGGGATTTTTGCGGTTGAACTCGATGACCATGTCCTGCACGTTAAAGTCGAGGTACATGACCGCGAGATTGATGGGCTGCTTGTGAGGCACGGAGTCGTAGGGGACCTTCTTCACGGTGACAAGGTCGGTGGTGTAGGTGTTGTCCTTGAGGTCATAGTCGGTGACAACGCCGGTGATGATGCCGTCGTCGGACACGTCGACGACGCTGACGCGGGTGCCGTTCACATCGCAGCTGAGCCAGTTGAAGAGTTTGGTGGCCTCGGTGTCGCCAAGCTTGAAGCCGTAGAAGGAGGCGCCGCTGGTATAGTAGACGTCATAATCTGCGTTGCCGGTGACGCAGGTGTAGAGATCAAAGCTCGGGGCGGCCACGCCGTCGATGAGCTTGCCGGACTCGCTGTCGAGGATGCTCAGAAGGCTGCCGCTGTCGCCCTCGGTGGACACGGCGATGCGCCCGTCGGGCAGGCCGATCACACCGTTGATGTAGCCGTTGATGCTGATCTGATAGGCGTCCTGCCCATCGAGGCCGATGGCGCGCAGGCCCTGGCCGTCGGAGACGATGACGTTGCCCTTGCTGTCAATCTGCATGTTGTAGGTCTGGAGCCACCCGTCCTCCGGCACGTCGATGGGGGCGGTGGTCAGCTCGTTGCCCTGGCGGTCAAAGGAGCGGACGTAGTAATTCTGTTTGAACTTCTGGTGGGCAAAGTATTCCTCGGAATACATGGCGTAATTGCCGTCGCCTTCACTCCAGGAGGCGTAGGTCGTCTCCAGGGTGACAAAGCCCTCGGGGGTGAACTTGATGCCGCTCAGGTCGCTGCCGGAGAAAAAGTCCTTGTAGCCTTCGTCGTTTGCGGGCGCTTCCATGGGCTTGTAGTTTTCCAGCTTGGTGACCTTGCCGTCCTTATCCATATAGTAAAGGAAGGTCTGGTAGACGTCATACTGGCCCTCGTACTGGGGCTTGACGCCCTCGGGGATGTTTTCGCCGATCTTCTCCCACTTGCTGAAGTAGAAGCCGTCGTCTCCGTAGCTGCGGATGCTGATGAAGTCGGGGCTGTGGTCAGCGAGAGTGCGGTATTCGGAAGCGTATACGTCTTCGGGTGTGGCGGTCGCCTCGGGGGTACTGGTGGGGGCGCTGCCGCTGCTGCCGGAGCTGCCGCAGGCGCAGAGCGAGAGGCTCATTGCCAGCACGAGAAGCAGGCATACGATATTCTTCATTTTGGTCATTGCAAAATCCTCCTGGATGGTGTTCTTGTTTTACGGGTGCCATTATAATTACTATATGATGGCGAAACGCTGCAAGGCGTTCCGCCGAGCCGCTTAGCGATGATCATTATAGCACGGGATTTTCAAAAAATCTCTTAAGCTTTCTTAAACAGGATTTGTCAGACGGGGAGGGGCTGTGGTATACTGAGAAAAACAATACTGTTGAGGAGAACCGATATGGACGAACGTTCCCAAATCCTGATCACCGATGATGATCCCGATATCCGCAAGGTCTTGTACCTGCTGCTGCGCGATCACTACAGCGTTTCCGAGGCCTCCGACGGGGCGGAGGCGGTCGCTTACATGCAGGCCCACCCGGACACCGACCTTGTGGTGCTGGACGTGATGATGCCCGGCATGGACGGCTTCGAGGCCTGCGATAAGATCCGCGCCTTCTCCAATGTCCCCATCCTGTTTCTGACCGCCAAGTCCGCCGAGGCCGACCGCATCTCCGCCTACGGCAGCGGGGGCGACGATTTCCTCTCCAAGCCCTTTTCGCAGGGGGAGTTCCTGGCAAAGGTGTCGTCTCTTCTGCGCCGGTACAAGCAGTACCGCGGCAAGCCCGCCTCAGCCCTCGCGCTCGAAGGGCTGGAGATCGACCTCACGGGCCGCAGCGTCAAGAGGGGGGAGAAGGAGATCGCGCTTACGGACACGGAGTTTTCCATCCTTGAACATCTCCTGAAAAACCGCGGCAAAACCGTCACCGCCGCCGACATGTACGAAGCCGTGTGGAACGAGCGCTTCCTCTCCGGCTCGGGCAACACCGTGATGGTGCATGTTCTGAACCTGCGCCGGAAGATTGAGGAGGATCCCTCCAATCCGCGCATCATCCGCACCGTCTGGGGAAAGGGATATCAAATTGACTGAGAAGCTGAAAGCATCGCGCTCCCTGCGCATGCAGGTTTTGTGGGTGACGCTGGCGGGACTTGCCCTTGGGACGCTTGTGTTCTTTGCCCTGACGCAGATTGGGGCGCTGCTCATC
>JBGUQD010000164.1:0-24732 GCA_045130755.1 Candidatus Limivicinus sp.
AAAGCTCAGTCTCACGATCGCTGTCGGCTGCACCGGCGGACGGCACCGCAGCGTCGCCATCGCATCGGCCTTGACGGAATACCTCAAGGCCAAGGGCATGAGCGCGGTGAACGTTAACCGCGACATCAAAAAGTAGGTGCATTGCATGTCATTTTCTTCAGACGCCAAACGCGAGCTCTGCCGGGACCGGCTGGAGCGGCGCGACGCCGCCGTGGCCGAATGCTACGGCGTACTGCTTTACTGCCACAGTTTCTCTCCTCGGGAGATCCGCATCATCACCGCAAGCCCCGATTTTGCCCAGAGGCTGCCGAAGCTTTTGAAGCGCGCGTTTTCTCTTTGCTTTGATCAGCTTCCGCCCGAGGGTGCAGCCGGCAAACAGAGCTTTGCCGTCACCGATCCGAAAAAGCTTGCACAGATCTTTGACGCCTTCGGCGCGGAAATCGGCGGCACCCTCTCCCACCACGTCAACTTCGGCGTGCTGGAGGAGGAATTCTGCCGCGCGGCCTTTATCCGCGGTGCCTTCCTTGCGGGCGGCAGCGTCACCGATCCAGAAAAACGCTACCACCTGGAACTTGCCACTGCCCACCAGAGTGTGAGCCGTGAGGTGTATACCCTTCTGCTGGACATGGGCTTTTCCCCGCGCGAGACAAAACGTGCGGGCAACGCGCTTCTATACTTCAAGCAGGCCGATGCCATCGCGGATTTCTTCACTGCCATCGGCGCGCCGACCACCGCCATGGGCGTTATGACCGCCAAGGTAGAAAAGGAGATGCGCAACACCGTCACGCGGCAGATCAACTGCGACAGCGCAAACGCGGACAAGACCGTCGCCGCCGCACAGGAACAGCTTGCCGCCATCCGCCGAATCGTGAAGGAGTACGGCAGTCTGGACGTACTGCCTGAGCCGCTCAGGGACGCGGCGCTGCTGCGCATCACAAACCCGGAAGCGAGTTTGGCCGATCTGGCTGAATTGAGCTTTCCCAAGGTCAGCAAGAGCTGCCTGAGCCATCGGTTGAAAAAACTGATGGCATATAAACCGGAGGAGTAATCCATGGCCTTTGTGCATTTACACGTTCACAGCGAGTACAGCCTGCTCGACGGCGCGTGCCGGACGGACAAGCTCCCTGCCCGCGTAAAGGAGCTGGGACAGACCGCCGTCGCGCTCACCGATCATGGGGTCATGTACGGAGCCGTGGCATTTTATAAAGCCTGCGAAGCTGCGGGCGTCAAGCCCATCATCGGCTGTGAGGTCTATGTCGCCCCCCACAGCCGCACCGACCGGGTGCACGGCGTGGACAACGAATACTCCCATCTCATCCTCCTGTGCCGCAATGAAACCGGCTACCGCAATCTCTGCTGCATGGTGTCTTCCGCCTTTACCGAAGGCTTTTACGTCAAGCCCCGCATCGACTGGGCGCTGCTGCATGAGCACGCGGAAGGCCTTGTGTGCCTCTCCGGCTGTCTTGCCGGAGCCATCCCCCAGATGCTCATTCACGACGACTACGAGGGTGCGAAGGCTAAGGCTCTGGAGCTGCGGGATCTGTTTGGGCAAGAGTACTTCTTCCTTGAAATCCAGAATCACGGCATCCATGACGAGGAACGTGCCGCGCAGGGACTCATCCGTCTGAGCCGCGAGACCGGCATCCCGCTCGCCGTGACCAACGACGCGCATTACATTGACAAGGACGACGCCTATTATCAGGACGTATTAATGTGCATCCAGACCGGAAAGACTGTGGACGAGCCCAACCGCATGCGCTTTGAGACCCAGGAGTTCTATCTCAAAAGTGAGGACGAAATGCGGGCCCTGTTCCCCGAACTTCCCGAAGCCGTCGACAACACGCAGAAGATCGCCGACCTGTGCGACTTCCACTTTGAGTTCGGCAACTACAAGCTGCCGCGCTTCAAACTCCCTGCCGGGGAGACTGACAGCTGGGAGTATCTGCAGAAGCTCTGTGAAAAGGGCTTTGCCGAACGCTTCTCCGACCGGCCCGAGATCCATAAGCAGCTCGAATATGAGCTGAACATGATCCACCGCATGGGCTTTGTGGATTACTTCCTCATTGTCTCGGACTTCATAGGCTATGCCAAGCGAAACGGCATCCCCGTCGGTCCCGGGCGCGGCAGTGCGGCGGGCAGTGTTGTGTCCTACTGCCTGCACATCACAGACGTGGATCCCATCAAATACAGCCTCTTCTTTGAACGCTTCCTCAATCCCGAGCGCGTTTCCATGCCGGATATCGACGTAGACTTCTGCGTGAACCGCCGTGGCGAGGTTATTGATTATGTAAACCGTTTGTACGGTCACGACCATGTGGCCCAGATCGTCACCTTTGGCACCATGGCCGCGCGCGCCGCGATCCGCGACGTGGGCCGGGTGCTGAACATGAGCTACGCTGAGACCGACGCCGTTGCCAAACAGGTGCCGATGGCCCTCAATATGACGCTGGACGAAGCGCTCAAATTATCCAAGCCCCTGCGCGAGATGTACGAGGCAGACGAGCGGGTCAAGCGCCTCATTGACGTTGCCAAGGCCCTCGAGGGCATGCCGCGCCACGCCTCCACCCACGCGGCCGGCGTTGTCATTACCGACCGCCCGGTATATGAATACGTGCCGCTGGCGATGAACGACGAGTCGGTGGTCTGTCAGTACCCGATGACCACGCTGGAGGAGCTTGGACTTCTCAAAATGGACTTTCTGGGCCTTCGAAACCTCACGGTGCTCGACGACGCCGAGCGCCTTGTGCGGGAAAAGGAACCGGACTTTCGCGTGGCAGAGGCGCCGGTGGACGACAAGGAGACCTTCGACATGCTGGCGGCGGGCCACACCTCGGGTGTGTTCCAGCTGGAAAGCGTGGGCATGACCGGCGTCTGCACCGGCATCAAGGCCAAGAGCATTGAGGATATCACCGCTATCATCGCCCTCTACCGTCCGGGACCCATGGACTCCATCCCGAAATTTATCGAATGGTCACAGCACCCGGAGAAGATCCGCTACAAACATGAGAGCCTGCGCCCCATCCTCGCCGTCACCTACGGCTGCATCGTATATCAGGAGCAGGTCATTGAGATTTTCCGCTCCCTGGCGGGCTTTTCATTGGGGCAGGCGGATAACATCCGCCGCGCCATGTCCAAAAAAAAGCACAAGGTCATCGACGCCGAGCGCATCGCCTTTGTCCATGGCGACGCACAGAGAGGCATTGACGGCGCGGTGAAGCGCGGCATCCCGGAGGATACGGCAAACTCCATTTACGACGAGATCCTCGACTTCGCAAGCTATGCATTTAATAAAGCGCATGCGGTTTCCTATGCAATTATCGTCTATCGCACGGCCTACATGAAGCGGCACTACCCCCAGCAGTACATGGCGGCGCTCCTGACCTCGATCCTCGGCAACAGCGGCAAGGTCGCCGAATATATCGCTGAGTGCCGGGAGATGGGCATCAAGCTCCTGCCTCCGGACGTAAATGCCTCGGGCGCAAACTTCACGGTGGCCGGACAGAACATCCGCTACGGCCTTGTCGCCATCAAGGGCATCGGCTGGGGTGCCATCGACTCCATGGTGGCTGAGCGTACGGAGAACGGGCCCTTTACCGACTTTGAGGACTTCTGCCGCCGCATGAATGGCAAGGAATTAAACCGCCGGGCAATCGAAAACCTCATCAAGGCCGGCGCCTTCGACTCCATGGGTTACAAACGCAGGGCCCTGATCCAGGTTGCCGGAGCGGTGCTTGACTCCATTGCCCAGTCTGCGCGGGACAATATCTCCGGGCAGCTTGACCTCTTCGGCGACTTTAGCGACGAAGGGCAAAAAGCCCCGGCAGTTATCCCCATCCCCGATGTGGAGGAGTATACCCCCATGGAGCGGATGCAGATGGAGAAGGAGACCACGGGCCTCTATCTCAGCGGCCACCCCATGGACGGCTACCGCGATGTGGTGCGGCACATCGGCGCGGTGCCCATCGGGGCTGTGATGGGCGACTTTGCCTCTGAGGATGGGCCGCGCCGCTTCCAGGACAACCAGATGATTACCGTGGCGGGCGTGGTACAGTCTGCCCGCACGCGCACGACAAAGAACAATACCCTCATGAGCTATATCATGCTGGAGGACGACACTGGCTCCATGGAGCTCATGGCTTTCCAGCGGGCGCTGGATTCCGGCGGTGCCTATGTTAAGGACAACGCCGCCCTGCTCGTCAAGGGCCGCATATCCGTACGCGATGAGAAAGAGCCGCAGCTCATGGTGGAGACGATTCGCCCCCTCTCCGACGCGAATGCCCCCGGTGAGAAGACGCCGCCTCCAAAAGATAAAAAGCTCTGGGTAAAGCTCAAAAGCGCAAACGATCCTGAGCTTGACCGGATCAAGCTGATTTTGACCATGTTCCCCGGCACGCAGCAGATGATCATATACTGCGAGCAGGAGAAAAAGCGCATCGGTGCAAACTGCCTCATCCATGAAGGACTGGTGCTGGAGCTGGAAGAACGGCTCGGGAAAGAAAATGTGGTGGTGAAGTGATGGCAAAAAAGCATGATATCAATCTGGACTTTGTGCGGGCCGTGGCAGCGCTGTTCATTGTCTTCTCCCATTTTTTCGACAACACGGGCCTCTATGAGTTTGACACCGCCTTTCCCATAAAGCTGGCCTCTGTCGGCCTGCGTCTGATCGTGGGCACCTGCGTCGCCATGTTTATTATGTTAACCGGTTATCTCTGCTCGGAAAAGAAGCTCTCGGCACAGTATTATCTGGGTTTTGTGCGCATTTATATCACCTATCTCGTTTGCAGCGCCCTCGCGTATCTCGCGCGCATCTTCCTTATGCATGAATCCCTGGGCCTGCACCAGATGGTCAGCGAGCTCATCAGCTTTGAGAGCATCGAGTACGCCTGGTATCTGCTCATGTATCTGGGGCTGTTCCTGATGATCCCGTTTCTGAATCTTGCGTTTAACGGGCTTGAGTCTAATAAGCAGCGATTGGTGCTGATCGGAACCTTTCTGTATCTCTCCATCCTGCCGAGTCTGCTGCACCGCCCTGTGCATCTGATGACGGTCTGGTGGAAGAACCTCTCCCCCATCGCCTATTACTATACGGGCGCATATCTCCATAAGGTACACCCGAAGGTGTCCGCGAAGAAAGCGCTGGGTCTGCTGCTCATGCTGGTGGCGGCGTTCGTTGCGGTTGATGTGTGGCTCCTCGGCCCAAGCGGTGAGTGGACCATCGACGTGACGCGGCACGACCACTATCAGGGCTATGTCACAGCGGTGTTGTGCTTCGTGATTTTGCAGAACGCGGGCGCCGACCGCTTCCCGGAAAAGGTGCAGGCGGCGGTCAAGTACTTTGCCTCCCTGTCGTTGTCTATCTACCTGCTGTCCTGGATCACCGATTCGCTGATCTATCCGTGGTTCAAGGCGGCGGTGCCGGATCTGAACACGCAGTTTTGGTTTATGCTGCCTCTGGGGCTTCTGAGCTTCCTCGGCGCGGCAGTGCTGGCCCAGCTCGTGGAATGGTTATGTAAACCAACCGACAAGGCCGTGCGCGGCGAGCTTATAAAGTGGGTTCCGGCACTGCGGGAGTGACGGCGCATATGCGTGTGTCGGTTCTGTGATATTGACTCTGGTATTCTATAACCACATAAAAAATGGGAGGGAATAGAAATGGCAGATATGAAAAAGCAGAATATGATAAACGACAGCAGCCTGGAGAATGTCGCAGGCGGGAACAGCGCGGCGGCGCAGAATCCCCTGCTGGGCATGCTGGATATGTATTACCAGATTGCGATGGAGGAAAACGACCCCGCAAAAAAAGCGGAGGCCGTCAGAGTGTACAACCGGACGCTGGACCAGATGATGCGTGACGGCGTCAACTGCACAGGCTACAGGTTTATTCAGATGTAACGAAAGCAAAAAATCCCTGACGAATGCAGAAATGCTTCGTCAGGGATTTTTGTATTTTATTCTGCTGCGTCAAAAGCTCAGATCAGATACTGCTTGAGTTCCTCGGGGCATTTCTCGCGGTCGGAGCTCATGGAAATCACGAACTCGATCTTCTCGCGCTCGGCATAGTCGGCGAGCCAGAGGATGAAGGCCACGACGTTTGCTTCCTCACGGTCATTGACGAGCTTATAGAAATTATCAATGAAGAAGTGTGTAATGTCATAGTTGCCGGCGTGGAGGCCGGAGATAAATCCCTTGAGAAATTCGTAGCTGCCGATGTCGTAGCTGCCGGCGTCGATCAGGCGGGCCTGATAGGGAATGTCGTAAGTGAGCTTGCGTTCCTTCTCGATGACGATCACGTCGCCTTCGCCCTCGCTGACAGCCTTGCAGACAAGTCCAACAAGTTCCTTCGTTTTTCCGGAGCCCTTGAGCCCCATAATGATTTTAAGCATAATGACATGCACTCCTTTTTTGTAAAAAATGTGATGGGTATATCTTAATATTAGCTTACCATCTTTCAAGTCCTTTCGCAAGGGGGCAGTTGTAAATGGGACGTAAATTTTACTTGTCCGTACATACCGGTCTGATCGGTAAATCGTTCTTGAATTCTTGACGGAATGAAGCATATATGATAAAATTTTTATTAGCACAAACGTTTTATTCGGTTTCTAAAAACAGAAAAGAGGTGTACCTGCTTGAAGGATCTGAAACATCTGATCTACTTCGAGAACCTGCTGCAGGACGCGCAGAACGAGCTTGTGACAAAAGCCATCGAGGACGGAAAGCTTGCGCTGGGGTATAACTGCTACTATATTCCCGAGACGCTTCTGAACCTGCCGGGCTGCTTCTCGTCGAGACTGCGCGCGCCGCGCTGCACATCCACGGACGTGGCGGGTTACTATATGACCAACCGCACATGTCCCTATGCCCGCTCCATACTTGAGCGTGCCATCGAGGGCGGCTACAATTACTTAAATGCCCTCTTCGGTGCAGAGTCCTGCGCCACCATGGAGCGCATGGAGGAGCATTTTGAGCTTTTGCACCCGGTGAAAAACGAGCGCTTCTTCACCACCATCATGGACCCGCCCATGAAGGGCGACAGGAACAACCTTGAGTACTACAAGGTTCAGCTTCGCAAGAACATCCTGCTTCCCCTGCAGGAGCACTACGGCGTGGATATCTCCGACGAGGCTATCCGCAAGGCCATCGACGACCACAACGCCGTCAGCGCCATTATCGAATCCATCGGCGAGCACCGCAAGGCCGACAACCCCAACATCACGGGCTATGAGTTCCATGTTATCCAGCTTGTAAGCCAGGTTTGCCCCCACGAGCTGATCCTCCCCTATCTGCGCGAGACGCTGTGGGAGCTCCAGAAGCGCGAGCCGGAGCCGAAGTTCCCCTTCCGCGCAAGAGTCGCTCTCGTCGGTTCCGAGGTAGACGATCCCGAGTTTACCAAGCTCATCGAATCCTGCGGCGCCATGGTGGTGGCCGACCGTTACTGCTTCGGCTCTTTCCCGAGCCGCGAGCAGATCGTCATTCGGGACGGCGAGACCGCTTTCGACGCTGTGTGCCGCCACTATCTGCACTGGAACCAGTGCGCCAGATTCATGGACGGCATGAAAATCGACCAGCGCCACCACGAGGTGGAGCGCCTGGTGAAGGACTTCGAAGCTGACGGTGTCATCTATGAGAACATGAAGTTCTGTGAGTTCTGGAGCTATGAGAAGGTGCTGGCAAACCACATCTTCACAAACGAGCTGCACATCCCCTGCTGCACGATCGAAAAGGAATACGCCCTCGGTGCGGTGGGGCAGCTGCGCACCCGCTTCCAGGCCTTTATCGAGTCGCTGGAAATCAAGCAGATTCACGGAGGGAAATAAAATGAAGTTTACCGATAAACTCATAGGCGTCATCGACAAAAAGCTCGAGCGCTTTGACCCCCTGTGGCAGGCAGAGCACGGCGTCGGCGGCCAGCGCAGCCGCTATTACGACAAGACCGGCGTTGCCAAATGGCGCGAGTGGCGCGGCGTGAAGGACACCTTCTACGATTATTACGCGTGGATGAAAAATCTCGTCGCCATGGCGGGCATGGTGGCCTCCGCCCCCATCCCCATCCTCAAGGGCTTCTGGGAGTACCGCTGGATGGGCTCCTATCTCGGCACCTTCATGTTCATTGACCGCCTCTTTGAGGGCTACCGCGGCACTGAGCTGCGTATTGCGCACATGAACATGTACGGCATCGTGCAGAACCTCACCAAGAAGATTGCTTTCATCCTCGCAAATGACGCGCGTCTTGGCGGCGGACCGGATACCGAAAAGTGCATTCCCTTCGACGAGACCATCCCTCCCCTCTTCCTCAAGGGCTTTAAGGGTTTGACACCTGTCCCGATGCAGACCCTGCCGGAGTTCATCATCTGCGACATTGACCAGCACATCGAGCCGTATTACATCGACGTGGCCGAGTCCTTCGGTCTTGCTGCCGACGTGTGCTCCCGCTGTGCGGCCGAGGCGGGCGTTGCGCTTGACGACGCCTTCCCCATCCTCGGCAAGGTCATGCTCTCGACCAACATGCCCTGCAACGCCTCCGAGGCAACCTCCATGTTCCAGCGCCGCCGCATCGGTCTGCCTGACTTCCCCGTCACCATGGCCATGCAGCACACCGAGAAGGAGGCCATCCCCTATTCCCGCCAGGAGCTTCTCAACGCCATCGCCTTCGTCGAAGAGCACTACGGCGTCAAGTACGACTGGGATCTGTTCTACAAGTATGCCGAGATCATGAACGAGCAGAATGCCATTGAGCTTGAGAAATGGGAAATCTTCAAGACCCCTTACTCCGCACTCTCCGGCATCGCCGAGACGCTCTATAAGCTCTACGAGTGGCAGTCCGCCAACGGCGCCGACCCCTACTTCAACAAAATCGACCGCAAGGTCATCGAGATCATGCGCAAGGCGTATGAGGAAAAATACCAGCCCTTCGGCGGCAAGACCCGCCACCGCGCCTTCCTGTGGGGACCGTCCGCGGTTTACTACACCGACTTCCCCACCTGGACGCAGAACTGCTGGGGCATTACGATTGTCCTGAACATGGATTCCACCATGGGCTACAACCAGATCGACACCAGCGACCGGGAAAAGGCTCTGGACGATCTGACCGCCCTCGAGCAGCGCGCCACCATGCGCCACCACGCCGTCGGCGGCTGGGACAACGTCAACGCCGTCTGGGACTGGGCCAAGATGTTCAACTGCGACATGGTGCTCATGAACGACAACATCGCCTGCAAGGGCATGCTGGGTGTACACGCCATGATGGAGGAGCAGGCCCGTGACCTGGGCTTCCACTTCATCTTCATCGAACATGACCTGGAGGACAGCCGCACGGTCTCCCGTCAGGACATGCGCAACTGCGTCAACAACTACATGTCCGTCGTGCTCAACGAGAAGCCCCTCGACCCCACGATCGTTGAATTCGACGACTCGGCTGCTTATTAACGAAAGGAGAACGCAGAAATGAAAAAGGCAATTGCGTTCCTGCTGAAAGCGCTCGGCAAGCTTATCCTCATCGCACTCATTCTCTTTGCCGCGACCTTTACCCTCTACATCACCAACGGTGAAAACAAGCTGATCTATTACGTCGTCCGCCCCTTCCTCAACAAGCACTACGACGCTCAGGTCAGAGACAAGAGAATTGTATAACCATACGGCGGCGGGAGATCCCGCCGCCGTTTCTTCCTGCCTCTTTATACCAAAACTTGCCCTTGTTTTTCTCTGTTCAGCATGATATAATTTTTTTGTGCAAAGTCTGCGCACATAAGATTCGTCCAAAATTTATTATTATGGAGGAAAGAACATGAAAAAAATCATCGCAATGGCTCTCGTACTGTGCATGATCTTCGCCCTGTCCGTCACCGCTCACGCTGACGACACCATCAAGATCGGTATGGTCACCGACGTCGGCGGCGTCAACGACAAGTCCTTCAACCAGACTTCCTGGGAAGGCCTGCAGGCTCTCGCCGCTGAGGATCCCAGCTTTGAGGTCAACTACCTCGAGTCCAAGACCGACGCTGACTACCAGACCAACATCAACACCTTCATCGACGAAGGCTACGACCTCATCATCTGTGTCGGTTACATGCTGGCTGACGCCACCCGTGAGGCTGCCGAAGACAACCCCGACCAGAAGTTCGCCATCATCGATGACTCCAGCATTGATCTGCCCAACGTCGCCTGCCTGATGTTCGCGCAGGAACAGGCCTCCTACCTTGTCGGCCTGGTTGCCGGTTCCGTCACTCAGACCAAGAACGTCGGCTACGTCCAGGGCATGGTTTCTGACTCCATGAACCTCTTCGGCATCGGCTACATCACCGGTGTTCTCGAGGCTTGCCCCGATGCCACCATCCAGCAGTACAACGCCAACAACTTCGGTGACTCCGCCGGCGGTTCCACCGCTGCCAAGAACATGATCACCAAGGGCGCCGACGTTATCTACCACGCTGCCGGCGGCACCGGCATGGGCGTCATTGAGGCCTGCAACGAGGAAGGCATCTGGGCCATCGGCGTTGACACCGACCAGTCCAACCTTGCTCCCGACCACGTGATCACCTCCGCCATGAAGCGCGTCGACATCGCTTCCCAGGACATTTCCAAGGCTGTCAAGGACGGTACCTTCACTGCCGGTGTCCACATGTACGACCTGTCCAACGGCGGCGTTGACCTCGCCCCCACCCGCGACCACATCCCCGCCGAGGTCCTTGAGACCGTCGAGGCTGCCAAGGCCGCGATCATCGCCGGTGAGAAGTCCGTTCCCACCACCACCGCAGACTGCCCTGCTTTCGAGCTCGGCAAGTAATTCTATCGTCTGAATCTATGATCCCGTCACCTCGCGGTGGCGGGATTTTTTATTGGATTCAAACAAGAAATGGTAGAAATGAATCAGCTTCTATGTTATAATAAACTATCTGATTTCATCGGCAGCCGATCTGCGCCGGCAAACAGCTTTCTCAATCTCTGCATCACGGTGTGAATCGGCGGAAAGAAGAGAGATAATTTATATAGGGGGCGGTCACTTTGGCAAAACAGTATGTGGACATGAATACGCCCGTCATCGAAATGCGCAACATTGTCAAGCGCTTCGGCGATTTTGTCGCCAATGACGGCATCAACCTCACCGTCCACAAAGGCGAGATCCATGCGATCCTGGGCGAAAACGGCGCGGGCAAGTCGACGCTGATGAACCAGCTCTACGGCCTGCTCAAGCCCACCTCCGGCGATATTCTGGTAAACGGCAGGAAGATCGAGATGAACAACCCCCGTGACGCCATCGATGCGGGCATCGGCATGGTGCACCAGCACTTCATGCTCGTTCAGCCCTTCACCGTCACGGAAAACATCGTCCTCGGCACGGAGCCGACCAAGGGTGTCAGGCTCGATATGGTCACCGCGCGTCAAAACGTGGTGGAAATCTCCGAGCGCTACGGCCTGTCCATCGACCCCGACGCGAAGATCGAGGATATCTCCGTCGGCATGCAGCAGCGTGTGGAGATTCTCAAGGCCCTCTATCGCGGCGCGGACATTCTGATCCTGGATGAACCCACCTCCTCCCTCACCCCTCAGGAGATTACCGAGCTCATCGCGATCATGCACAACCTTGTCAAGGACGGCAAGAGCATTATCATCATCACCCACAAGCTCAAGGAGATCAAGGAATCCGCCGACTTCTGCACCATCATCCGCATGGGCAAGTACATCGACACCGTGGACGTGGAAAAGGTGGACGAAAACGATCTGGCCTCTATGATGGTCGGCCGCAAGGTCACTTTCAAGGTCGACAAGCCCGAACAGGCCCCCGGTGATGTCGTGCTGGACGTAAAGGATCTGCACTGTCTGGACTATCGCGGCATCGAAATCGTCAAAGGTCTCAACCTCCAGGTGCGGCGCGGCGAGATCGTAGGCATCGCCGGCATCGACGGCAACGGCCAGACGGAGCTTGTCGAAGTCATCACCGGCCTGCGCAAGGGAACGAAGGGCCAGGTGCTGGTAAACGGCACCGACGTGTTCAACAGGCCCCCCTCTTTCGGCTTCCAGCACGGCGTATCCTCTATCCCGGCCGACCGCCAGAAACACGGTTTGGTGCTGGACTTCTCCATCGAGGATAACCTCATTCTCCAGAACTTTGAAAAGCACCCCTTCTCCAAGAGCAGCGTTCTGCAGCGTGTTCCCATCTTTGCCCACGCGACCCAATCCATCGAGAAATACGATATTCGTCCCTCCAACAGTGAGAAGCGCCCGGCGGGCACTCTCTCCGGCGGCAACCAGCAGAAAGTCATCATCGCCCGAGAGGTACAGAACGACAAGGATCTGCTCATCGCCGTCAACCCCACCCGCGGTCTGGACGTGGGCGCGATCGAGTATGTGCACAAGTACATCGTCGACCAGCGCAACAAGGGCAAGGCTGTGCTGCTGGTGAGCTTTGAGCTTGACGAGATCATGAGTCTTTCGGATATTATCGACGTCATCTTTGACGGTCAGATCGTCTCCTCCATCCCCGGCAAGGACGCCAATGAGAACGATCTCGGCCTGATGATGGCAGGAGGAGGGAAAAAGAAATGACCAAGAAAAAAGGCTTTCTGGATGTGATTTCGGAAAACCGCTTCATTCACATCCTGCTTTCCATTCTGCTGGGCTTCCTGGTCGGTGCGGTGTTCCTCGCGATCATGGGCCTGTCTGTGGGCGCAGCCTACGGGCGGCTGATTACCAGCATTACCTCTCTCAAGGGCTTCTCCTACGTCATTGTCTACTCGGTGCCCTACATCGTGGCAGGCCTGTCGGTGGCCTTCTCGTTCAAGACAGGCGTGTTCAATATCGGTGCTGAAGGTCAGTTTGTGGTCGGCTCCATGGCCGCTGCCTGCGTCGGCATCCTCGCGGGCAACCTCCCGAAGCCTGTTCTCATCCCCCTGTGCTTCATTGCCGCCATGGCGGCGGGCGCCGTGTGGGGCATCATCGTGGGCTTTCTCAAAACCAAATGGGGCATCAACGAAGTGCTGTCCATGATCATGTTCAACTGGATTGCCTTCTATTTCTCCAACTTCATCGCCGGCATTCCAGCCATCCACTCCGACGGTACCGCCGAGGCGACCAAAAACATCTCTGCCAACGCCAGCATGCTCTTCTCCAAGGAGTTCATCAAGAGCGTTGGCCTCTGCCCAACGGCAAACTGGGGCATCCTGGTAGCGATCGTGATGACCGTACTGGTCTGGTTCGTCATTGAGAAAACCACCTTGGGCTTTGAGCTCAAGGCAGTCGGCTCCAACAAGTTTGCGGCCGAATATGCCGGCATCAACGTCAACGGTTCCATCCTCACGGCACTGGCCATCTCCGGCGCGCTTGCAGGCCTTGCCGGTTCCCTTCAGCTCATGGGCATGGGCAGCCGCATCTCCGTCTTCTCCAGTCAGGAGGGTTTCGGCTTTGCAGGCATCGTTGTGGCGCTGATCGGCTGCTCCAATCCGTTCGGTGTGCTCATTGCCGGTATTTTCTACGGTGCTCTGATGTTCGGCGGCAGCAAGCTCAATCTTGTCGGCGCGCCGACCCAGCTCATCAACGTCATTGTCGGCACCGTCGTTTTCTTCATTGCCATTTCTGTGATCTTTGAAAACCTCAAGCGCCTCAAGTCCCGCGCAAACCGCAGCGCGGAAGCCGCGGCCATCAAAAAAGCAGATAAGAAGGAGGAGGTTCAGAAATGACGGACTTTATTAACAACCTCGGCGTTATTCTCTATGCCACGCTGATCTATACGACCCCGCTTCTTTACGCCGCTCTGGGCTCCTGCTTTTCTGAAGTCTCCGGTGTGGTCAACATCGGCATCGAGGGCATGATGACCGCCGGCGCCTTTACCGGCACGGTGGTGGCCTATTACACCGGCAACCCCTGGATCGGTTTTCTCTGCGGCGGCCTTGCGGGTGCTTTCTTTGGTATGCTGCACGCCATCGCCACCGTAAACCTCGGCGCGGACCAGACCATCGCCGGCACCGCCATTAACATGCTCGGCCCCGGCATTGTCATCATGATCGCGAAGGTGCTCTTTAACTCCACTGACACTATCCCGCTCGAAGCCAGTATGAAGATCCCGCGCCTGTTCCGCGGCGTGTTCGATACCTCCACGGTCTTCGGCCGCTTCATGGACAACATCTTCGCAAACTACGCCTCTACCTACCTTGTGTTTGTGGCGGTGGCAATCGTGTGGTTCGTGTTCTACAAGACCCGCTTCGGCCTGCGCCTGCGTGCCTGCGGCGAGCATCCCCAGGCATGTGAGACTCTGGGCATCAACGTCATTGCCATGCGCTTTGCCTGTGTCTGCATCTCCGGTTTCCTCGCGGGTCTCGGCGGTGCATGCGTCACCATGGCCATCTCCACCCAGTTCCGGCCTATATCCATTGTCGGTCAGGGCTTTATCGCCATCGCGGCAGTCATCTTCGGCAAGTTCCGTCCCCAGGGCGCGCTGCTGGGCTGCCTGCTGTTCGGCTTCTGCTCCGGCCTGAAGGTCGTTCTCGGCGGCTCCTCGGGCGTGAATATGCAGCTCATCTCCATGATCCCCTACGTGGTCACGGTCATCGTGCTTGTGCTGTTCGTGGGCAGGTCCCGCGTCCCCGCCGCCAACGGCAAGCCCTACATCAAGGCAAAGTAAGATCTTTCCATATGCACAAACAAAGGATATGGAACTTCCATATCCTTTGTTTCGCGTCAATTAACACTGTTACAGGAGTAAACTATGAATCAGTATCTTGACATTTCCCCCGAAGTTAAGGCAGCGCTCGACGCGGGCAAGCCCGTCGTCGCGCTGGAGAGTACCATCATCTCCCACGGCATGCCCTACCCCAAGAATGTGGAGACCGCGCTTTTGGTCGAGCAGACCATCCGCGATAACGGCGCCGTCCCCGCCACCATCGCCGTCATCGGCGGCAGGCTTAAGGCGGGCCTTACGCATGAAGAGATCGAGTATCTCGGCAAGACCGGGCGCGGCGTTGCCAAGGCCAGCCGCCGCGATCTGCCTGCGCTGGTCGCCCGCAAGGCCGACGGCGCCACCACCGTCACAACCACCATGATCATCGCCCACATGGCGGGCATCAAGATCTTTGCTACCGGCGGCATCGGCGGTGTGCACCGCGGCGCGGAAACGACCATGGACATTTCCGCCGACCTTGAAGAACTTGCCCAGACCCCCGTCATGGTCGTGTGTGCGGGCGCCAAGTCCATCCTCGACCTCGGCCTCACCCTCGAGTATCTGGAGACCAAGGGTGTGCCCGTGATCGGCTACGGCACCGACGAGCTGCCCGCCTTCTACACCCGCGAATCCGGCTTCGGCGTGGATTATCGTGTGGACTCCCCCGAGGAGTTGGCCGCCATGTTCCGCGCCCAGCGCGGTCTCGGGTACAAGGGCGGCATGCTGGTCACCAATCCCATTCCCGAAGAGTACGCCATGGACAAGGCCGTCATCGACGCCGCCATCGAGCAGGCGCTGAATGAGGCCCAGGCCCAGGGCATCCACGGCAAGGAGACCACCCCCTTCCTGCTGGCAAAGGTCGTGGAGCTCACCGGCGGTGACAGCCTTGAGTCCAACATCAAGCTCGTACTCAATAACGCCAAAGTCGCCGCGCAGACCGCAAAGCTGCTGAGCGAATAAGACGTTTTTACCTCCCTTTGGAAAAGGGAGCTGACGCGGTAAACTGATTATAATTCTGGAGCTTTTTATGGAAAACAACGTCCTTGTCTCGATCTGCTGTCTGACTTACAACCATGAGGATTACCTCCGCGACACACTGGAGGGCTTTCTCATGCAGAAGGTCGACTTCCCCGTCGAGATCCTCATCAACGACGATGCCTCCACTGATCGTACGGCGGAGATCGTGCGTGAATATGAAGCAAAATACCCTGAGCTGATCCACGCCTTTTACCAGCCGGTGAACCTCTACTCCCAGGGCAAGGATCTGTGTCTGGAGGTACTCTACCCCCAGGCGCGCGGCAAGTACATCGCCCTGTGCGAGGGGGACGACTACTGGACGGAACCGACGAAGCTCCAGCGCCAGGTGGACTTTCTGGAAACCCATCCGGAGTATTCTGCCTGTGTACACAACACCATGCTGCACTACTGCAGCGGCAACGGGAAGGACAAGCCGCTTCTGAGCCATACCGAGGACTGCGATGTCCGCTTTGAAGATATCTGCAACGGCATGTCCTTCTCCTTCCACACAAGCTCCATCGTCGCAAAGAAATCCATCATCGCAAACCCCCAGGACTTCTTCTACGTGGGCCTGAGCTACGGCTTCGGCGACCACCCGGATGCGCTGTGGATGTATGTAAACGGCCCCATCCGCTGCCTCAAGGAGTGCATGTCGGTCTATCGCATCCACTCGGGCAGCGCTTCCTGGAGTGCTGCGGTGGACGGGCAGTATGACAAGCTCAGGGAGTTCATCATCGGCAAGGTAGAGCTGCTGCGCGCCTTCCGCCCCTGGGCGCCGAAGGATCAGCTCGACGTGGTGGACAAGGCGATCCTCGAAAAAGAGTTCGAGCTCATGTATATTGAGGGCCGCGACGCTGACCAGCGAAAGCCGCCCTATGACGAGATTCTTGCCTCCAAGCCCTTCTCCTACCGCTTTAAAAACAGGCTTAAATGCCTTTTTCCGGGCGTACAGCAGCGCTACCGCAGAATACGCGGCTACGCCTCCGCCAAGTATGGTGAGCTGCCGGTGCATCCGCTTTCCCTTGAAAATCTGCAGCGGCTAACGTATAATGAATATTCGGGGATCACTGTCTCCGATGAGTGTCTGGTATCCATCCTCTGTACGGCGTATAATCACGAGGCATTCCTGCGTGACGCTCTTGACGGCTTTGTAAACCAGCGCACCTGTTTCCGATTTGAGGTCCTTGTAAACGACGATGTCTCCACCGACTCCACCCGCGATATTATCCGGGAATACGCGGAAAAATACCCGGATATCATCCGGCCCTTTTATCAGGAAAAGAACCTCTATTCCCAGAAAATTGACGTCTATCACACAGTCTTTTACCCCAACGCGCGCGGTAAGTATGTGGCCTTTTGTGAGGGGGATGACTACTGGACCGACCCCACCAAGCTTCAGCGCCAGGTGGATTATCTCGAGGCCCATCCCGAATACGCAGCCTGTGTCCACAACACCGTTCTGCACTACTGCGAGGACGGGCGCGATGAGCTGCTGCTCGACCGTTATGAGGGCAGTGTGGACTTTGCGCACATTGTCCCCGGCATGTCCGGGGCCTATCACACGAGCTCTCTGGTTGCAAAGCGGGAAATATTCTCCCATGCGCCGGACTTTTACGAGGTCGCCTGCAAGTACGACTTCGGCGATTACCCCGATGCCCTGTGGCTGCGCCTGAACGGCAAGATCCATTATATCGACCGCTGCATGTCCGTCTACCGCATCAACTCCAACGCCAGCGCCTGGAGCGCGGGCGTGGCGGGACAATACGGCAAGCTGCGGCAGTTTATCGTCGGCAAGGTGGAAATGCTGCGCGCTTTTCGTCCCCACGCGCCGGAAGAGGCGCTGCCGCTTGTCGACCGCACGATCCTGGAACGCGAATTTGAGCTCATGTACATTGAGGGCCGCGACCTTGAGCAGCGAAAGCCGCCTTACGACCGTCTTCTGCGTGCCATGCCCCTGGGTTATCGCTTTAAAAACTGGATCAAATGCAGCTTCCCCGGCATACAGCGGCGCTACCGCAAAATGCGCGGGTATGAGAATTAACCTGAAGATTCGGAGATCCCTCTCTTATGGATAAAAAGCAATCCGTCATCACCAATTTTATCTGGCGGCTTTTGGAGCGCGGCGGCACTTATGTTGTAAACTTCGTTGTGTCTGTCGTGCTGGCAAGGCTGCTTGCTCCATCGCTCTACGGGAGCATCGCACTGGTCACGGCCATCACTTCCATCCTGCAGGTGTTCGTGGACAGCGGCATGGCAAACTCTCTCATCCAGAAGAAGGACACAGACGATCTGGATTATTCCTCCGTCTTTTACTTTAACCTTGTCTTCTGTCTGATCCTGTATCTCGGCCTGTTTCTGGCGGCACCGCTCATCGGGCGCATCTATCATGACATGTCGCTCGTCCCCGTCGTGCGGGTGCTGGGCCTCACGATCGTGGTGTCCGGCGTCAAGAACGTACAGCAGGCTTATGTTGCCAAGACGATGCAGTTTCGCCGCTTCTTCTTTGCCACACTGGGCGGGACGCTTTTTTCGGCCGCAGTGGGCATCACGCTTGCCTATCTCGGTTACGGCGTGTGGGCGCTGGTGTTCCAGCAGCTTCTGAACGTCACGGTCAATACGGCAATACTCTGGCTCACCGTGGGCTGGAAGCCCAAACGCATGTTTTCCTGGCAGCGCCTCGGCGGACTCATCTCCTACGGGTGGAAGCTGCTGATTTCCCAGCTTCTGGACACGGCCTATTTAAAGCTCTATCAGTTCATCATCGGCCTGCGCTACTCTACCGCCGATCTGGCCTACTACAATCGTGCCGACCAGTTTCCCAATCTCATCATGGAGAACACCAACGCCTCCCTGGACAGCGTGCTTCTGCCGGTTCTCTCGAGCGAGCAGGACGACAAGACCCGTGTGCGTGAGATGACGCGCAGGGCCATCCGGGTCAGCACCTATGTACTCATGCCGCTGATGGCTGGCCTTGCCGTGTGCGCAGAGCCGCTGGTGCGCTTGCTGCTGACAGAGAAGTGGCTGCCGGCGGTACCGTACATGCAGCTGTTCTGTCTCTACTACGCCTTCTGGCCCCTGCACACGGCAAATCTCAACGCCATCAAAGCCACAGGTCACAGCGGGATTTTCCTGTATCTGGAGATCATCAAGAAGGTGCTGGAGACTGCCGTCCTGCTCGTCACCATGCGCTACGGCGTCATGGCGATCATGCTGGGCCTGCTCTTTAACGGCTTTGCCTCGGTCATTATAAACGCCTGGCCGAACAAGAAGCTGCTTGAATACTCGATCCTTCAGCAGTTAAAGGATACCTTTCCTGCTCTGGCGCTGTCCCTGCTGATGGAGGCTGCGATCCTGCCCGTGACCTGGACGGGGCTTCCCGATCTTGTAAAGCTCATCATCATGGTGCCGGCGGGCGTGGCCGTCTATGTCGGCGGCTCGGTCCTGTTTAAGCTGGACAGCTTACGCTATATCTGGGAGATCGTGTTGAAACTTTTACATCGCGGAAAGGAAAGTGCCGCATGAATGATAAACAGAAGAAACTGCTGCTGCTTGGCGGTTCAAGCTATCTGCGCCCGGTGATCCGTGAGGCGCACGCGTTGGGGATCCACGTAATCACCTGCGACTACCTGCCCGACAACGCCGCACACAAGCTCAGTGATCAGTATCTCAACATCAGCATTCTCGATAAGGACGCTGTGCTCGAGGCGGCTCAGGAGCTGCAGATCGACGGTGTAATGAGCTTTGCCTGCGACCCCGGTGTCGTGACGGCGGCCTATGTGGCCGAAAAGCTGGGTCTTCCCTCTCCCGGCTCCTATGAATCCACCTGCATTCTGCAGGATAAGGGACGTTTTCGCGCCTTTCTCCGGGATAACGACTTCACTGTCCCCTGGGCTCACCGCTATACCGACAAGGCGGCCGCTCTGGCTGCGGCGAAAAACTTTACCTGGCCCTGCATCGTAAAGCCTGTGGACTGCGCCGGCAGCAAAGGCGTCAGGCGCGTCGACAGTTCCTTCGACTTAGCGGCTGCGATCGACTATGCCCTTGCGTTCTCTCACGGCGGCGCTATCATCATCGAGCAGTTTATCCGTCAGCAGGGGTATTCCTCGGATACGGACTGCTTCGTGAAGGACGGCGAGCTTGTCTACTGTTCTTTTGACGAGCAGCACTTTGACCGTGAAGCCGAAAACCCATACACCCCCGCGGCCTATGCCTGGCCCTCCAGTATGCCGGATGAGATCCAGGCAGAGCTCAGGTCTGAGCTGCAAAGACTGATGCGGCTTCTCCAAATCCGCACCGGTGTGTTCAATATCGAGACCCGGCAGGGCACCGACGGCAGGGCTTATATCATGGAGTGCACTCCCCGCGGCGGCGGCAACCGCTTGAGCGAGGTGCTGGAAATGGCAAGCGGCGTGAAGCTCATACAGAATGCTGTGCGCGCCTCTGTGGGTCTGCCTGTGGACGACATGACCGATCCTGTATATGAGGGCCACTGGGCGGAAATCATTCTTCACAGTGATAAAGACGGCGCCTTTTCCGAGCTGCGCATCAGTCCCGCGGTTGAGGACGCAGTGAAGGAAACCGACCTCTGGGTCAAGACCGGCGATCCGGTAGAGCGCTTTTCCGGCGCGAACAAGGCCATCGGCACCCTGGTGCTGAACTTCCCCGACCGTGAAACCTTAGATCAATATATGTCCGATGATTCCTGGTATCAGGTCATCGTTTCATAAATGTACAGAGAACGGAGTAATTTACCAATGAAGAAGCTCTTAATGCTCGGCACCAGCTACGGTACCCTGCTCATGCTGGACTACGCGAAAAAGCAGGGCATACACACCATTGTCACCGACTATCTGGAGCCTGAGCACTCTCCCGGCAAGCTTAAAGCGGATGAATACTGGATGATCAACACCGGCGATCTGGACGCGCTCGAAGCCAAATGCCGCGAAGAAAATGTGAATGCCGTGGTCTGCGGCATCAGTGAATTCAACCTGGAGATGTGCATGGCTCTGTGCAAGCGTCTGGGCCTTCCCTGCTACTGCACCCCCGAAGCCTGGCACTATTCCCGCGACAAGGTGGATTACAAGGCGCTGGCGACCAAACTCGGTGCCCCCCTTGCCACCGACTATTTTCTCTCCGATCCCCCCACGCGCGAGGAGCTGGACAAAGTGCAGTATCCCGTGGTTGTCAAGCCCATTGATTTAAGCTGCAACCGCGGTATCAGCTACGCCCACGACGAGGCTGAGATGCTGAAAGCCTGTGACTATGCCCGCTCCATGTCCAAAAGCCGCAAACTTGTGGTGGAGCGCATGCTGCACGGCGAGGAGTGGTACGGCACCTATGCTCTGGCAGACGGCAAGGTGAGCCTTCTCGCCCTGTGCGCCATGTACGCCCAGCCGGGATACCCCAAGTTCTGCTACTCCATCACCTCCACCCTCTCCAACCACGTGGAGGACTTCTGCCGGGAAATCAATCCCGCCATCGAAAAAGTTCTGCAGGGCGTCGGGTGCAAAGAGGGCTACGCGTGGACCCAGGCCATGCTGGATGAGGACGGCCACTTCTACATCATCGAAATGGGCTACCGCCTCGACGGCGACATGATGTTCGTTCCCTTCAAGGATCTGTTGGGCTTTGACACCATCGCCTGGATCGTGGACTATGCCCTCGGCAAAAAGAACGATCCCGCCATGCTCCCGAAGTCTCAGGAAAAAGCTTTCACGCGCTGCGCCACCAGCTATATGCTCTGGACAGACGAAAAGGGCGGTACGATCGGCTCTATCGAAGGTCTGGACGAAGTAGCCTCCTGGCCGGGTGTAACGGTCGATTCCCTCGCCTGCGTGGGCGACCCGATCCGCCCCTACGGCCCACTCGGCTGCATTCTCTTTACCACGGACAACGCCGAAGAGATGTTCAAGCTCATCGAGCGTGTCAACAACACCGTCCGCATCAGAAACACCGACGGCGACGATGTACTCATCTATTACAACGATTTTGACTACCTCCGGGGCGTGTATCAGGAAGGCCTCGACGGCAAATAAGAACGGAAAGAAGGACAGATCCCATGTCTGAACTCATCAATGTCACCCGCTCCGCGCTTCCGTCCTTTGAGGAATACTGCGCAGAGATCCGCGACATCTGGGACAGCCACTGGCTGACCAACATGGGCGAAAAGCATCAGCAGCTTGAAAAGGCACTGGAAGGCTATCTCGGTGTGCGGAACGTGAGCCTGCTCACCAACGGCCACCTGGCGCTGGAGAACATTCTTGAGGCCTATGATCTGCACGGGGAGATCATCACCTCCCCCTTCACCTTTGCTTCCACCACCCATGCCATTGTGCGCTGCGGCTGCACGCCGGTTTTTTGCGACATTGATCCCGTGAGTTACACCATCGATCCAAACAAGATTGAAGCGCTCATCACGGACAAGACCGTCGCCATCCTGCCTATCCACGTCTACGGCAACCTCTGCGACACGGATGCACTTGAGCGCATTGCCAAAAAACATGGCCTCAGGCTCATCTACGATGCGGCCCACAGCTTCGGCGTCAGGAAAAACGGCGTGAGCTCCGCCTGCTTCGGGGACGCGTCCATGTTCTCCTTCCACGCCACCAAGGTCTTCCACACCATTGAGGGCGGCGCTCTGTGCTATAACGACGACAGCCTGCGCCAGCGCATCAGCGACCTCAAAAATTTCGGCATTCACGGGCCGGAGGAGGTTCCCTTCGTGGGCGGCAACGCGAAAATGAACGAGTTCTGCGCCGCCATGGGGCTTTGTGAGCTGCGGCATCTGGATGCCTGGATTGAGGCGCGCAGGGGTGTTGTAGAGCACTACCGTGCCCGTCTCGGCGGTGTCAAAGGGCTCAAGCTGAACGCACCGCAAAAGGGCGTGGAATCAAACTACGCATACTTCCCCGTAGTCTTTGACGGCTACAAGTATAACCGAAACGAGATCTTCGACCGCCTCGGCGAGCAGAACATCGTCGCCCGCAAATACTTCTACCCCATTACCAATTCCTTTGACTGCTACAAGGGCCGCGCGGGCTTTGACCCGGATGCGACGCCTATCGCCAAATACATGGCCGAGCGTGTGCTGACCCTGCCGCTGTATCCCGACCTGGCAGCCAGGGATGTGGACAGAATCTGCGATATCATTCTGGGATAAAAAATTGGAGGGTGCCTGTTATGTTAAGAAAATGGAAAGTGATCGCGCCTCTGGCTCTCACCGCTGCGGGCGCACTGGCTTCGGGCGTAGCCATTCTGATGCAGAAGCTGCCGAAGAACACGGCGCCCGCTGCCGAGAGCGCCCCTGCCGCGAAACCGGCAAACCTCAAAACGGGCAGCTACAGCTTTATCTCCGGCTTTAAGGATGCCGAGACCGTAGAGCTGAGTATGGACTATGACCCCGAGAAGTTCAGCTTTGCCATCGTGGAGGACGAATTTCTGAACTATTCCAGCGACTCGCATGTCGCCATCGTCTACGGCGAGGAATTCAATCTGCAGCTTGAGTATGCGGGCTACTACAGCGGCGAGGACTTTGCCGCCCACAGTGCCGCTCTCAAAGAGAAGTACCAGACACGCGGTGAGATCACATGCGGCGTTCTCACGGGTCTCTGGGTACTCGACGGCGACAACATCGCCATCCACTTCCCCATCGCGGACGATAAGCACAGCTATCTGCTTGTCACTGTGCAGAAGACGCCCGACTATGATGACGAGATCATCACGCTGCCCGACTACGCACCGCTCAAGGCTCTGCTGGGCACCGTGCGCTTTGCGAGAAGCTGAAGGATCCCGGCAAGCTGAAAACAGGAGAACACCAGTCAGTGTTTCTCCTGTTTTTTTATCCCGTTTTTATCATCCTGCCGTCATGCCGTACAGTCGGTATTCCCTCTGTACGGGTTCTCGAAAAACTCCTTGTTTTTCATGCAGTATTTCTGTATAATTAACGACAAGATGCGATCCTGTATTGGTTATGGGGAGACAGTTATGGAAAAACTGAGCAGAATCTTCACAGGCGGTATCCGCAATAAAATATTCAGTTTGCTGCTGGTCACGATCATTCTGACGATCGCCGCTTATACCGCGGTGTTTTTTTACCAGTCGAACAGAGTAGAGCAACTCGTCAAGGACACCTACGAAGCGCAGCAGCAGATCTATCTCGAAAACGGTCTGGAGGATCAGTATGAAGACTTCCGCAGCGACGCTGTTGCCGCATATCGCAGGGAGATGTTCCATGCTCGAAACATCCTGATCCTTGTGGTGGTCCTGATCGTGGCGACAGGGCTTGCCTCCGCCTTCTCCATTGCAAGTCATATCACCGATCCTTTGAACACCATTACCCGGCGCGTGGCCTCTCAGGGTGTACGCAGCAGGCAGTTCATGATGGAAAACGTGTACAGGACCGGGGATGAAATCGAGGTTCTGGCAGAATCATTCGCCAAACAGTCTGCCAGAACCGCTCTGTATATCGAGCAGATCAAACTGGTCACCGCAGAGAAAGAAAGGATCGGAGCGGAACTGGACATGGCAAGGCGCATCCAGTACAGCCAGTTGCCCAGGCTGTTTCCCCCATTCCCGGACCGAAAAGAGTTCAGCCTCTATGCCAACATGACACCCGCCAAGGCAGTAGGCGGCGATTTTTACGATTTCTTTATGATCGACAATGACCACATGGGGTTTGTCATGGCGGACGTATCCGGAAAGGGCGTGCCCGCGGCATTGCTGATGATGGTTTCCCGGGTGCTGATCAAGTCCGGACTGCAGAACGGCAAAGGCCCCGCAGATACCCTGGCAAGCGTAAACAACCAACTCTGCGAGAACAACGACGCAGACTTTTTCGTGACCGTGTGGTGTGCAGTGTTTGAAATCTCCACTGGAAAAGGGATCGCGGCAAACGCCGGGCACGAACACCCGGTGCTGCGCAGGGCCGGCGGCCTGTATGAGCTGCAAGTTTACAAACATTCCATGCCCGTCGGCACTTTAATGGATATCCCGTTCAAGCAGCATGCGTTTCAGCTCAATCCAGGTGACAGCTTTTTTGTTTACACGGACGGGGTCGCAGAGGCAACGAA
>JBGUQD010000165.1:0-8578 GCA_045130755.1 Candidatus Limivicinus sp.
CCGAAGCAGGCGGAGAAGGTGGGGGTGGGCTCGGTGATGCCGCGCTCGGTACCGGCGAGCTTGGCGGTGAAGCCGGACAGGAAGTAGTACTTGGTCTGCTCCGGGGTCAGAATGCTGACGGGAGGCAGCACGCCGAAGGCGTCAGCGGACAGGAAGATGACGTTCTGGGCGTCCGGGCCGGAGGAAACGGGGTGGACGTTCTTGACGATCTTCTCGATGTGCTCGATGGGGTAAGAGACACGGGTGTTCTCGGTGACGGACTTGTCGGCAAAGTCGATCTTGCCCTCGCCGTCGACGGTAACGTTCTCCAGCAGAGCGTCGCGCTTGATGGCATTGTAGATGTCGGGCTCGGAATCCTTGTCAAGGTTGATGACCTTGGCGTAGCAGCCGCCCTCAAAGTTGAAGACACCGTTGTCGTCCCAGCCGTGCTCGTCGTCGCCGATGAGAAGGCGCTTCGGGTCGGTGGACAGAGTGGTCTTGCCGGTGCCGGACAGACCGAAGAAGATGGCGGTGTTCTCGCCGTTCATGTCGGTGTTGGCAGAGCAGTGCATGGCAGCGATGCCCTTGAGAGGCAGGTAGTAGTTCATCATGGAGAACATGCCCTTCTTCATCTCGCCGCCGTACCAGGTGTTGAGGATGACCTGCTCACGGCTGGTAACGTTGAAGGCCACGACGGTCTCGGAGTTGAGGCCGAGTTCCTTGTAGTTTGTGCACTTGGCCTTGGAAGCGGTGTAGACCACAAAGTCGGGGGTGAAGGAAGCCTCTTCCTCGGCGGTGGGCTTAATGAACATGTTGCGGACAAAGTGGGCCTGCCAGGCCACTTCCATCACGAAGCGGACAGCCATGCGGGTGTCCTTGTTGGCACCGCAGAAAGCGTCAACTACATAGAGCTTCTTGCCGGACAGCTGCTCCTGGGCGAGCTTCTTGACGACTTCCCAGGTCTCCTCGGTCATGGGGTGGTTGTCGTTCTTGTAGCCCTCGGTGGTCCACCACACGGTGTCCTTGGAATTCTCGTCCATGACGATGTACTTGTCCTTGGGGGAACGGCCGGTGTAGATGCCGGTCATGACGTTGACAGCGCCGAGTTCAGTCAGCGTGCCCTTGTCGTAACCCTCAAGAGAAGGATCCATCTCGTCCTTGAACAGGGACTCATAACTGGGGTTGTAGATGATCTCGGTTGCGCCGGTGATACCGTACTTGCTCAGATCGATATTCATAATTGCATCAAACCTCTTTCATAAAAATCTATGGGTCTTTGCATGTGCTAAAAATACCACAATCCGTCTTTACCGTCAAGCGGCACAGTATACAAATCGGCTGTATTTGTGGGGCTTTCCGCGCGGCATCATCATATATGTTGCATAATGCGGGTGTATATGTTATAACTAAAATAAAAGCAGATTACATGAACAAAAAAGAGAAAGGAAAATCAGATGATGAAATTCTACAAATGCACAGGCTGCGCAAAGCTCCTCTCCGTCATTGACGATGCCAAATGCACACCGCGCTGCTGCGGCGAGCCGATGATCGAGCTCGTCGCCAACACCACTGACGGCGCAAAGGAAAAGCATGTCCCTGTCTATGAGGTCAAGGACGGCAAGGTCTCCGTCACGGTCGGGTCAGTGGAGCATCCCATGCTCGATGCCCATTACATTGACTTTGTAGCCTTGCGTACCAAATCCGGCTGCCAGGTAAAAAAGCTCCATCCCGGTGAAGCACCAAAGGCGGATTTTGCCATTCTGCCGGATGATGAGGTCGTCGCGGTTTACGAATACTGCAATCTGCACGGTCTCTGGAAAGCATAATACAACGTCGCTGCTCATCCCCGGTCCTGCGCCGGGGATGAAACCATTTGACGGGGAAACCATTTGGTGATATATTTAACAAAATTACTGTAAATCAACGGAGTGAAGCATATGCCCCAGGAAAACAGCAAATATATCCGCATGACCACCGAATCCGTCCCGAAGCTGATATGTTCGCTCGCGGTGCCGACGATCATCTCCATGCTTGTTACGGCGCTTTACAACATCGCGGACACCTTTTTTGTCGGCCGGATCGGGACGGAGGCTACGGCTGGTGTGGGACTGGTTTTCCCGGTCATGGCGATCATTCAGGCCTTCGGTTTCTTCTTTGGCCAGGGCTCGGGCAACTATATTTCCCGCTCGCTGGGGGCAAAGGACGAGGATAAGGCCGGGTACATGGCTGCCACAGGCTGCATCTGCGCGTTTCTCTTCGGCTGTCTGGTCATGGTGCTGGGACTCCTTTTCCGGCCGGCGGTGCTCCGTGTGCTGGGCGCACGAACGGAGCTGGTTTCAACCAAGACTGTCGGCTTTGCCGCGGACTATATGACCATCATCCTCTGCGGCGCTCCTTTTATGAGCATGTCCTTCGTGTTCAATAACCAGCTGCGTTTTCAGGGCAATGCCTTCTTCGCTATGATTGGCCTAGTGACGGGCGCGGTTCTGAACGTGGCGCTCGATCCGCTGTTCATTTTTGGCCTGCATATGGAGGTCAAAGGCGCGGCCCTCGCCACGGCTGTCAGCCAGTTCGTGAGCTGTGGTCTGCTCTATATCGGTACGCTTCGCAGCGACAGCCTGAAAATCCGGCTGCGCAATTTCAGGCCTACACCGTATTACCTCAAGAATATCGCTATTGGCGGTACCCCCTCGCTTTTCCGACAGGGGCTCGCGAGCCTGTCCACCCTCTGCCTCAACGCGGCGGCAGGCGCGGCAGTTGCCGCCCATCAGGCGGACGCGGCGATTGCGGCCTTCTCGGTCGTGAGCAAGATCATGATGTTTGCATTCTCGGCCCTCCTTGGCTTCGGGCAGGCATTTCAGCCGGTTTGCGGCTTCAACTACGGCGCAGGCAAGTATTCCCGCGTGCGCGCGGCCTATGTGTTCTGCCTGCGCATCGGGATCACGTTCCTGTTCCTGTCCTCCTGCTTGGGCTTTACACTTGCGCCGCGGCTGGTTGCCCTGTTTCGGGATGATCCCAATGTCATTCGATTCGGCAGTACCGCCATGCGCTGCCAGTGCTGTACCTTCACGCTTATGGCGGTCGTGACCGTGACCAATATGCTCTATCAGAATATCGGCCGTGTCGTGGGCGCTACGCTCCTCGCCGTTGCAAGGCAGGGACTCATGTTTATCCCTGTGGTGCTCATCCTGCCGCACGTAGTCGAGCCGCCCGTCTGGGGCGTGTATCTTGCACAGCCGACAGCGGATGTCTTTGCCTTCACACTGGCGCTGATCCTGGCGATCCGCATGTACCGGGAGCTGCGGAAGAAAGAAAAGACAGAACTTAAGTGAGCTTAAACGAATAGAATGGGCTGAGGCAACTGCCTCAGCCCAATTCATTTCGGAGGTTTAGAAGATGGCAGTATTCACAAACTTTGCCACCCTTTCCTATAAAGGCGGAACACGCAATTCCAACACCGTCACCGGTGAGATCATAGAGACCGTCGCGGTGGAGAAAACTACGGTCAGCACCGCATATACCGCCGGGGATACCCTGAGCTACGCCGTGAGTCTTGTTAACAGCGGACCCGCCGACGTGACCGGCCTGACAGTTACGGACGATCTGGGGACTTACGAGCTGGACGGTGCAGCGCTCTATCCGCTTGCTTACGTTGAGGGTACGGCGCACCTGATTGTAAACGGCACGCTTCAGCCCGCTCCCACGGTCACGGCTGGCCCGCCCCTTGTCTTTACCGACATCGATATCCCCGCCGGCGGCAGCGCCGTGCTGATCTATGAGGCGGATGTGACGGGCTATGCACCTCTCTCGCCCGACTCCGTGATCACCAATACCGTCACCGTCACGGGCGGCGGCGTCAGCGTCCCGCTCAGCGCAAGCGCTGCGGTCGGCACCATGGATCAGTTAGACTTGAGAATCAGCAAAGCCCTCAGCCCCTGCATTGTTCCGGCAAACGGGGAGATCACCTATACCTTTGAAATCACCAACACCGGCAACACCGAGGCCGGCGCTACAGACAATGTCGTGGTCAGCGACAACTTTGACCCGATCCTCTCCAATATCACCGTCAGCTTCGATGACGTCGCCTGGGCGCGCGGCTTACAGTACAGCTACGATGAGAACTCCGGCGCCTTTGCCACCCTGCCCGGGCAGATCATTGTTCCGGCCGCCGCCTACACCCAGAACGCGGACGGCACCTGGACTGTGGAGCCCGGCGTGGCGACACTCTCCGTCACCGGCACCATCAGGGCACAGAACTCTGTAAACCAGTAAACCGAAACGGGAGCAGGCCCCGGCCTGCTCCCGCAAATTATCCGTTCTTGTTCTTTGCCCTGTCGTTGAGCTTCATGATCATGTGTACACTTTGACGCTTCCGCTTCATCAGAAGCTCTGTCAACAGGCGGTGTTTGGCGCTTAGACCTTTTACATAGGGGTTATCCCGCCAGTTGGGGAAGCTCTGCAGGAACCACTGCATGAGTTGTTCCTGCACCTCGCTTTTCGGATCGGCCGCGTTGACACGCACCGAAGCTGTCAGAAACTCGTTGTAAAAAGCCATGTAGCACAGCTCGTTTTCATAGCGCTTGTACAATCCTGCAGCCTTGTAATGCTCAATGATCTCCGATGCAGCATCGATGATCTCCAGATTGCGCTTGACATTGGCATTGTTCGTGATGGAGCCCGGGCGGATGAGATAGCGGTACCAGGGCTTTGCCAGATTGCGGATGGTCCCGGCGAGGGGATAGAGCTTCGGCACCGTACGCAGATCCTCAAACCAGACCCGGCCCGGAAAGCGCACGCCGCTGTCAAGGAAGAGACTCCGCCGGAAGAGCTTGTTGCAGGCGGAGGGAGGCTCGAACAGCAGGCGGGGGGACTCGGACAGGGTAAAGTCACCGCCCTCAACGCAGCCGCTGATAGTGCCAACGGTATCGCCGGAGGGGTTGACCTGCAAAATATCAAAGATCCCGATATCAAAGCTGCCGTCGATCGCTGCAAGCATCTCCTTGAGCGCACCCTTTGCCAGGGTATCGTCACTGTCGAGAAACAGCAGATAATCGCCCTTCGCCGCTTCGAGTCCCACGTTGCGAGCCGCACCAAGACCGCCGTTTTCGGTGGTGATCACACGGATAAGCTCCGGATAACGACTCGCGTAGCCTGCCGCGATGATGCCGGAATCATCGGTGGAGCCGTCGTTTACGATCACAATTTCGTAGTCATTGCATGCATTGCCCAGCACGGAGTCCAGACATACGGCCAAATACTCCCTCGTGTTGTACACAGGGATGATGATACTCAGCTTCATGAATGTCACCTCAATTTCCGCCCCATGATAACACAGGCGGCACCGCTTTTGCAAGCAGTGCCGCCTGATGTATGTTTCGATTTGTCGGATTACTTCTTGTGATTTGCCTCGAGGTGTTCCTTCGTGAGCTTGACGGTCACACCGGACAGGGCCAGCAGGGCAATCAGGTTCGGGATCGCCATGAAGCCGTTGAGGGCATCGGCGAGGTTCCAGGCATCTGCCAGGCTCATGGTCGCGCCGATGATGATGAAGCAGATGAAGAGAACCTGGTACACGCGCACGGACTTGTGACCGAAGATGTACTCGCAGCAGCGGGTGCCGTAGAGGGACCAGCTCAGAATGGTGGACAGGGCGAAGAGGCTGAGGCAGACGGCGATGATGATGGCGCCGAGCTTGCCGCCCAGTACGGAGCTCATAGCCGCGGCCACATTGGAGCCGTTGCCGCCGGAGCCCCAGGTGATGTCGATGCCGCCCGCGCAGTAGGCGGAGAGGACGGTGAGGCTTGTGAGGGTGCAGATGACGATGGTGTCCATGAAGACCTCAAAGATGCCGTACAGACCCTGCTTGACCGGATCGGTCTCGGAGGTGGCGGCGTGGGCGATGGGAGCGGAGCCAAGGCCGGCCTCATTGGAGAAGCAGCCGCGGCCGACGCCCTTCTTCATGCTGGTCATGATGGTGATGCCGATGACGCCGCCGACCGCAGCGGTGGGATTGAAGGCGCCCTCAAAGATCAGGGCGAAGACGGTGCCGATGTGCTTGATGTTGGCGAAGATGACGATGAGAGCGGCAATGATGTAAACAACTGCCATGAAGGGGACGAGTTTTTCGGTGACCTGACCGATGCGCTTGATGCCGCCGAGAATGACCAGACCGACGAAGAGAGCGACGAGGCAGCCGACGACAAAAGTGGACACGCGGACCTGGCTGCCGAGGAAGGCAAAGGTTCCGGCTGCGTTGGGCGTGAAGTTGTCGATGGCGTTGTTGATGGCGTCGGCAATGGACTGAACCTGCGTGGCGTTGCCGATGCCGAAGGCAGCCAGCGCTGCAAGGGCTGCGAACACGCCGCCGAGCCATGCCCAGTTCTTGCCGAGGCCGTTCTTGATGTAGTACATCGGGCCGCCGACCCAGTCACCTTTGGTGTTGCGCTCACGGTACTTGACCGCCAGCAGAACCTCGGAGTACTTGGTCATCATGCCCACCAGGGCAGCGACCCACATCCAGAACACGGCGCCGGGGCCGCCGATGAAGATAGCGCCGGTGACGCCGGCAATGTTGCCGGTGCCGACGGTGGCGGCAAGGGCGGTGGTCAGGGCCTGGAAGGGCGTAACCTCACCCGCGCCGGCCTGGTGCTTGTCAAAGAGTTTACCGGCGGTGTTCTTCCACCAGTAGGGGATGCGGCTGAACTGCGGAAAGCCCATCCGGATACTGAGATAGAAACCGGTGCCGACGAGCAGCAGGAGCATTACGGGGCCCCACGCGATGTCGTCGATCGTGGAGATAAATTGGCTGAGTGTCATGTGTATTCCTCCCTTAAAAATGAACAGCGCTGATCTCTCAGCGCTTCATCAAACAGGGGTTCGTCCCCTTGCGGGGCGGAACGCTCTGTCCTTTTGCCTGAGAGATTCGGCCCTGCGGCCTTGCACCTTCGGCACTCCCCATACCGTAAAGGTGCGCGGAGCTTCTCCAGAGTCCCTCGATCGTCGGTCACATTTGCCATGATTCTGACGGCTTCAGAGGTATTTGGCTAAAAATTTATTCATAATATAGCATTCACGAAAAAACTGCGCAAGAGGGTTTGAAAGAAATCGGCGTTCTGATGGACATGGGCTTTTCTTTATGCCTTTAATCTGTAAAATTGCTACAAAAACAAGTGTCCGCGTATTGCAAATTCGCGCCCGCTGTGGTAGCTTTGGGATGAGTAAAAAAGAAAAGGAGCAAATATGAAACGCTGTCTGATCATCGCCGGGGGCGACTATGCGCCCATTGAGCCCGAAGAAGGGGACTATATCCTCGCGTGCGATAAGGGCTATGCCTGGTGCAGACGGGAGGGGATCGTGCCCGACCTCATCCTCGGGGACTTCGATTCCTACGGCGGCAAGCTGCCCGAGGGGGTGCCGGTCCTGCGCTTTCCTATAGAGAAGGACGACACGGACACGATGCTCGCCGTGCGCTGGTCTTCTGAGCAGGGCTTCAATGCGGTGCGCCTGTGCTGCTGCTTCGGTGGACGGCTGGATCATCTGCTTTCCAATGTGGAAACACTGCATTACGCGGCCACACTCGGCATGGAGGCGGAGGCACGGGACGAGAGAACATATCTGCGCATCCTTCGGTCCGGCAGCTATACGCTTCCGTACCGCGAGGGGCAGAGTCTTTCCCTGATAGCCCTGACGGAGCAGGTCAAGGGATTGACCATCCGGGGGGCAAAGTATGAGGTGGAAAACGCGATACTGTGCAAGCCGACAACATTGGGACAAAGCAACGCTTTTGTCACGGATGTTGCGCTGTCCTTTGAAAGCGGTATGCTGGCAATGATCTGCTGCCGTCTGGAGGGCTGAACCATGCATACGTTACTGGAGGTTCGGGCTGAGTATGACCGTCTTGACCGGCTGGTGGGGATCGACACGCGGGGCATCGAACTGAAAATCTCCAGGCGCGCCGTGCGGCAGCTGGGGTCCTTCCGCTCTCCGACGCGGGGAAGGGGACCGCTTCGTATTACCTTGTCGTATCTGATCCTGGACGACGATGCTCAGTTCTGGGACACGGTGCGCCACGAGTACGCACATGCCGCCGTGTATCTCAAGTATCCCGGCGAAAAGCACGGGCACGACCGGACCTGGCGGGAGATGTGCCGTCTTGTAGGCTGTGATCCGAAGCGACTGGCGCCGGAGCAGGGGAGGGCGGCAGAGCTTCGGAAAGCGCAGGCCAAATACATTATCCGATGCAAAAACTGTGGGGCGGAAAGCCGCTATGTGCGCTGTGGAAAGGTGGTGGAGCTGATGCTGCGCGGCAGGGGCAGAACGCTCCGCTGCCGCAAGTGCGGACAGAACAGCTTCATGCTGCTGGTGCGTCAGGAAGGGAATAAGCTATGAACGCGGAGGCAATAGGAGAACAGATGGCCCCGATCCTGAAGGATATGGGCTACAAAAAGAACAGACTGACCTGGTTTCGAAAACTTGAGGAGCTCACGATCGTTTTCAACATTCAAAAATCTCAATATGCAGATGATATCTGGTATTATCAATACGGCATCGGTATCCATGATCTGGCCGGAGATAGAATCAGCAGCATCTCAAAGTGTGA
>JBGUQD010000166.1:0-9413 GCA_045130755.1 Candidatus Limivicinus sp.
AAAATCTTCTCTCACTGCAAAACCGGCTGGGTCAACATCGACGATGAGCGCGGCGCGTTCATGATGGAAGGGGAGAAGTGCCACATCTTTCGGTATTCCACAAAGCAGGAAGCGGAACTCACGGCGGGGGACATTGCCCTCAGTGCAGAGGGGGTCAGCTTCACGGCGTCTTTTAAGGGTGAGCAGATGCCTGTAAGACTTGCTGTCCCCGGCATCTTCTCGGTGTATAACGCCCTCGGCGTTATGGCGGCCTGCCTGTCACTGGGCATGAGCCTTCATGACGCCGCTGACGGCATCAGCAGCGCAAGCGGCGTCAAAGGCCGCATGGAGCCTGTGCCTACCGATGGGGACTACTCTGTCATCATCGACTACTCCCACAAGCCGGACGCGCTGGAAAAAGCGCTCAAGGCGCTGCGCCCGGTGACAAGGGGGCGGCTCATCGTGCTCTTCGGCTGCGGCGGGGACAGGGATCGCGGCAAGCGGCCCATCATGGGCAGGGTAGCCGCCGAGAACGCAGATCTCGTCATCGTCACCAGCGATAACCCCCGCACCGAGGACCCCATGGACATCATCAACGAGATCCTTCCTGGGCTTGAAAATACGCAAAAACCCTACAAAATGATCTGCGACAGACCGGAAGCCATACGCTGGGCTATTGACAACGCCCTGCCCGGTGATGTAATATTGCTTGCCGGCAAGGGCCATGAGGATTATCAGATCATCGGGCACGAAAAGCACCACATGGATGAGCGCGAGATCGTCAGGGACTTTCTGGAACAGAGAAAAGAGCGGACTTGATCCCTCGGAATTACGGAGACAAGTATGACCATCAAGCTGATTACCTCCTTTGTCCTGGCATTTTTGTTCGCCAGTGCATTCGGTAAATATTACGTTCCCTGGCTTCGGCGGCAGAAGGCCGGTCAGCAGATCAAGAGCCAGGTGGACTGGCACAAGTCCAAAGCGGGTACCCCCACCATGGGTGGAGTCATGTTCATCTTCGGTGCGATCCTCGTGTGCCTTACGGTGGGCGCGGAAGGCATGCTGCATGGCAGGTTCGAGCATATTTTCGTGCTCCTCTTCGCCTGCGTGTTCGGCCTCATCGGCTTTCTGGACGACTGGGAAAAGCTCAAGAAGAAAGAGAACATGGGCCTGAGCAGCCGGAGCAAATTCCTCCTGCAGCTTACCGCAGCGCTGGTGTTCATCCTGCTCATGCGGCAGATCGGTTTTGTGTATCCGCACCTGTATGTGCCCTTCTCCCAGCGTGTGGTTTACATGCCTGAGTGGCTGTATCTCATGTTCGCGGCTTTTGTTATCGTCGGCACGGTCAACGCTGTGAACATCACCGACGGTGTGGACGGCCTTGCCAGCGGCACGAGTCTTCCGGTCTTCCTGTTTTTTGCGGCGGTGTCCATCGCCTGGGGCAGACGCTATCAGGAGCTCGGCATCTTTGCCTCTGCCATGGTGGGCGGCCTGTGTGGTTTCCTTATTTATAATTTCAATCCCGCCAAGTGTTTCATGGGTGACACAGGTTCGCTTTTCCTCGGCGGTGCGATTGCGGCCCTGGCCTTTGCCTACGACATGCCGCTGGTACTCATCACTGCGGGCTTTATCTTTATCATTGAGACTCTTTCCGACATCATTCAGGTGGGATACTTCAAAATCACCCACGGCAAGCGTGTCTTCAAAATGGCTCCCTTCCACCACCATCTGGAAATGGGCGGATGGACAGGGAAAAAGTGGAAGGAAAAAGAACTCTTTTTCCTCTTCACCGGAATATCTCTTGTCATGGCAATCATATCCTTTATAGGGGTGTACCAAAGATACCCATATTGATGTGAGCTTTAAGGCCGGGGAGGTGGGAATATGCGTTATGACAGCGCCCGCCTCACCGGCCTTCCCGACGTTTCCGGGGCAGTGAGACGCCCGCACTTCGACGGGCCTTTTTTCACGCTTACTGTGCTGCTGCTGACGGCCGGCGTGGTCATGGTCCTCTCGGCAAGTTACCCGCGTGCTTGGTATGATCCGAGCCATGTGACCGGCGGCAATGCGGCCTATTATTTTATCAGGCAGCTCATATTTGCCCTGCTTGGGATCGCGGCGATGCTGGCAGCCTCCCGCGTGCCAATGGCGGTATACAGGCGCGGTGCATTTTTGTTTCTCGCCTTCACGCTGGTGCTGCTGATGCTTGTGCCGCTGGTCGGCGTGAAGGCAAATGGCTCGAGGCGCTGGCTGGGAGTGGGGGGACTAACGCTTCAGCCGTCGGAGCTTGCAAAGCTTGCGGTAATCTTGTCCTTCTCTGCACTCATATGCCGTTATCGGTCGAAGATGCGCACGTTCCGCTTCGGTATCCTGCCCTTTGCGGGCATTCTCGGCGCGATCATCGGCCTGCTGGTATTGGAACCGCATTTTTCCGCATCTATCATTATCCTCGCCATCGGGGCTGTAATGCTCTTCTTGGGCGGTGTCCGCCTTTTCTGGTTCGCAGGGGCTTTCGGCGCGGCAGGCACGGGCATTGCCTTGCTGCTAACGCTCTTTCCCTATGCCTCTTCCAGAATCAACAGCTGGCGCGACCCCTTCAGCGACAGTTCCGATCAGGGTTATCAGATCGTCCAGTCCCTCTATACCATCGGCTCCGGAGGCCTGAGCGGGCTCGGCCTCGGCGGCAGCCGCCAGAAGTTTTTATATTTGCCTGAGGAGCACAACGACTTTATCTTCTCCGTCGTGTGTGAAGAGCTTGGCTTTATCGGCGCGGCGCTGATCCTGTGCCTTTTTGCACTGCTCATATTGCGCGGCTACTGGATCGCGCTGCACTGCCGGGATCGCTTCAGCTTTCTCGTGGTGGGCGGCGTGACGAGCCTGCTTGCCATACAGGTATTCTTAAACGTTGCTGTGGTGACAAATCTGGTGCCCTGCACCGGCATTTCACTGCCTATGTTCAGCTATGGCGGCACAGCGCTACTGATCCAATTATTCGAGCTGGGCATCGTGCTCAGCGCGTCACGGGATGTTCCCGTCCATTAGAAAGAAAGGAACTCATTCATCATGAAATTCGTGTTCACCTGCGGCGGTACCGCCGGACATATCAATCCCGCTTTAGCGGTTGCGGGCCGATTAAAGGAGCTTATGCCCGACAGCGAGTTCCTGTTTATCGGCGTCAACGGCAAGATGGAAATGCAGCTTGTCCCGCGGGCGGGCTATGAGATCCGGGGTCTGGATATGACCTATATCGTGCGCGGGCACGACCTGCACGCGATCGCCCGGAATCTGGAGACGATCCGGAACGTTACCCATTCGACCCACGAGGCCAAGCGGATCATCCGCGAATTCGGTGCGGACGCGGTGATCGGCACCGGCGGCTACATCTGCTACCCGGTCCTCACGGCGGCACATGCGCTGCACATCCCTACCTTCGTGCATGAGAGCAACGCCGTTCCGGGACTTACCACCAAGCTTCTGGCCGACAAGGTGGACCGCGTGATGCTGGGTTTTGAGGAAAGCCGCCAGTATTATCGTCATCCCGACCGCGTCACCGTCACGGGAACTCCCGTGCGCGGGGAGTTCGACCATGTCATCAGACAGAGCGCCCGCGATGAGCTCGGATTACAGCCGGGCGAGAAGCTGGTGCTCTCAGTCTGGGGCTCTCTCGGCGCGGAGCATATGAACATAATCATGGGCGAGATGATGGAAAAGCTCGACGGCAGTCAGGGCATTCGCCTCATCCATGCGGCTGGCAGCCTCTACTATTCGCGACTGATGGAGAAGCTCAAGGGCAAGGCATTGGATGAATGCGGCATCGAAGTACGGGAATACATCCATGACATGCCGCAGCTGATGGCGGCGGCGGATCTGATTCTCTGCCGAGCTGGTGCGTCTACAATTTCTGAACTGAGCTATATGGGAAAGCCTGTAGTCATGGTGCCGAGCCCGAATGTGACAAACAACCATCAGGAGAAAAACGCCCGCGTGCTGGAAAACGCCGGCGGCGCGGTGGTCCTGCTTGAGGGCGAATTTGACGCGGACTCCCTTCTCAATGAGGTGATCATGCTGCTTCATGACGAGCAGAGGCTTGAAAGCATGGGCAAGGCCATGCGCACCCTCGCCGTCCCCGATGCCTGCGAACGGATCGTCAATATTATCCTGGACGTGTGCAGCTCATAAGCTCCACACTCCAAACTTCACACGATTAAGCCCCTCCGCATAGAATGGACTGATTCCAACATGCGGGGGGACTTTTTATGGATATCTGGCGAATCAGAGGCGGGCGGAAGCTGGAGGGCGCGTGCTTTGTGCAGGGCTCAAAAAACGCCTCTCTCCCCATATTGGCGGCCTCCATTCTGACACCCGCTGAGTCAGAGCTTCAGAATGTGCCGCAGTTAAAGGACATCGATGCCGCGCTCCGAATCCTGCGCCATCTCGGCTGTGTGGCGGAACAGCGGGGAAATGAGGTTTACATAAATGCACGCGGCGTCACATGCTGCGCCATCCCGCACAAGCTGATGCTGGAAATGCGCTCGTCTGTGATTTTCATGGGGGCACTGCTGGCCCGATGCGGCGAAGCTCGATTGAGTCCGCCGGGCGGCTGTCAGCTCGGCAAGCGTCCCATTGATCTGCATCTTTCAGCGCTCAGGCAGCTCGGGGCTACAATCGAAGAGTGCGGCGATGAGATCATTTGTCGGGCAGGAAAGCTTTGCGGGGCAGAGATTTACCTTCCGTTCCCAAGTGTCGGCGCCACGGAGAATATTATGCTGGCCGCCACAGCGGCAGAAGGGGAGACAGTGATTCACGGTGCTGCCCGGGAGCCGGAAATCAGTGCCCTCGGTGAATATCTTTGCAGGATGGGCAGTGTGGTCAGCGGCGCCGGGACGGACACAATCGTGATCGGTCAGCGCAAATACATTGCACATATTAACCATCGTATCCTTGCCGATCGCATCGTCGCAGCAACGCTTGCCTGCGCGGCGGCCGCCTGCGGGGGGAGCGTGGAGCTTCGGGGGGTGGAGCCGCAGCATTTTTCTACCGTTCTCCACTTCCTAAAACAGGCGGGCTGTGATATAATGTGCCAAAACCGCAGCGTGTGGCTGCGCTCGGGCGGAAGGCTGCACGCGGTGGGAGAAATCTGCACGGAACCTTATCCCGGCTTTCCCACCGACGCCCAGCCGGTTTTGATGGCGGCGCTTTTAAAAGCCCGGGGCCGGACTGTGATCAGGGAGACGATTTTTGAAAACCGGTTCCGCCAGGTGCCGGAGCTTATCCGCCTCGGCGCGGATATCACGCTGCATGAGCAGCTTGCAGAGATCCGGGGTGTGGGCAGTCTGGAGGGCACGGTGCTTAACGCAACAGACCTGCGCGGCGGCGCTGCAATGGTCGTGGCAGGTCTCACTGCCGAAGGTCAGACACTGGTCTGTGATGAGGGACATATCCGCCGCGGCTATGAGCGTTTCGATGCGCACCTTTGTGCCCTGGGTGCCGATATCTGTTTGAACCAATAGAATTTACGTTTAAGAGGAATACAATATGGCAAGAAACGTGCTGAAAAGAAGACCGCGCGATAATGATGAGGAGGGCTTCAGCCTGCGGGAGCTCACGGCCAGCGTGAGCGGACCGATCATGTTCTTCCTCGTCATTGTGGCGGTCATCTTTGTGATGAGTGTGTTTTTCCGTGTTTCGGACATTCAGGTGCGCGGCAATACGCACTATACCGATGAGGAAATTATCCGCGCTATCGATATCGAAGAGGGTGACAACCTGTTCTTCTTTGACAGGTTTGCTGCCCTGAGCCGCGTTTTCGCAAAATTGCCGTACATCGATGAGGTCACTGTCGAGCGAAGCCTGCCCAACCGAGTTATTATCACTGTCAGTGAAAGCCAAGCGCTTGCCTACATCGTCCTTGGCGAAGAGAATTGGACCATCGACCATAACTGCAAGGTGCTGGGCAAAGCAAATGACGATGAACTCCAGGGCCTGATCCCCATCGTAGGGATCTCGCCGGGCACGCTCATGATCGGTGAACCCCTGCAGACGGCTGACGGGGATGAGCGCATCGTCACTTTCATTGCTGAGGTACTTGATCAGCTCGAGGCGCGCGGGTTATACACCCGTGTCGGGCGTGTGGATTTCTCCAATCCGAACAATGTCGAATTTACACTTGGCGACAAATATGTGGTTCGGCTCGGCAACGGCAGCAACATAGAATACAAATTCGGCATGGTGATTTCCGTACTCTCGCAATTATTGGAGGGAGATGTGGGAATAATCAATGTAAGCGACGGAAACACCGCGCATTTCAGCCCAACCTGAGCGTAAATTACAAATCATTTACAAAAGTTTTCGGAAAATTAAAAATAGCACTTGACTCTTGCAGGGAAATGTAATAAAATACCGACTGTAGACAAAGTGAAAAGAATTTGTAATTTACGCGTTAACAATAGATGGGAGGCAGTTCTATGGATTTTAAAGCCGAAGTACCGGAAAATGTTGTCAATATAAAGGTGATTGGCATTGGCGGCGCCGGCAATAACGTGGTCAACCGCATGGTCAAGGCGGGGACCCAGGGCGTTGAGTTCATCGCCATCAATACAGACAAGCAGGCGCTGGCTGTGTCCAACGCGGATCAGAAGATTCAGATCGGTGAGAAGACGACCCGCGGTCAGGGTGCAGGTTCCGATCCCGAGATCGGCAAGCGCTCTGCTGAGGAGAGCCGCAACAACATCGCCAAGGTGGTCGAGAATGCCGACATGGCGTTTATTACCTGCGGTATGGGCGGCGGCACCGGTACCGGCGCTGCACCTATTGTAGCCGAAATCGCGCGCGACGCGGGCCTTTTGACCGTCGGCGTCGTGACCAAGCCTTTCAAGTTTGAGGGCAAGCGCCGCATGGATCAGGCAAATACCGGCATCAAGGAACTGCTGGGCCGTGTTGACTCGCTGCTTATCATCCCCAATGATCGCCTGAAATTTGCTACCGATCAAAAGGTTACTTTGGCGAACGCCTTTGAGATTGCGGACGATGTGCTGCTCCAGGCTGTCACCAGCATCTCCGATCTTATTAAGAATACCGGATTTATCAACCTTGACTTCGCCGATGTCACCTGCATCATGAAGAATGCCGGCTTTGCCCATATGGGCGTGGGTCGCGCTGCAGGCAAGGGCAAGGCGGAGGAAGCCGCCCGCATGGCCGTTGCAAGCCCGCTGATGGAAACCTCCATCAACGGAGCTCGCGGTGTGCTCATCAATATCACCGGCTCCGCCGATATGGATCTTGAGGATGTCGAGACGGCTGCCAGCCTCGTACAGGAGGCCGCACATCCCGAAGCCAACATCATCTTCGGCGCTACTTTCGACGATACGCTTGAGGATGAAATCCGCGTGACTGTTATCGCCACCGGGTTTGAGGATGCATCTCTTAACGCCGAAGCCGGAGTTGAGGTGCAGGCTCCTGTTCAGCCTGTCAGCTCCTTTACGCCTGTGCGTCCCGCCGCCGGCCGCGAGAGACCTCAGGGACTTTTCACCGGAGCAGCCGAGAAGGCCGCTGCAGCTCAGCCTGCAGCCCAGTCTGCCGCTCCCGCGGCCCAACCCACGGCACCTGCCGCAGCCGCAAAGCCCGCCGCTGACGAGGATCCCTTCGACAGCATCTTCAAAATCTTCAATACCAAGTAATCAGTGCAATTTAATAATGTCCTCCTGACCTCCCGATGAATACTTCGGGAGGTCAATTATATATGAAAGGCCCCCTGTGCTTAAAGCACAAGGGGAATAAAGCTACTTTTTTTCCAGATACCGTACTGCCTCACTTGCAGTCTTGAACAAATACCGTATTGCTTCGACCGGGTAATCACCCACAGCAGTCTCGCCGGTAACCATGACGGAAGTGGCCCCGTCGCAGACGGCGTTGAAGATGTCGCTGACCTCGGCCCGGGTGGGGACGGCAGCGTGTTCCATGGTATAGAGCATTTGCGTAACGACCATGAAATCGCGGCCTGCGACCCTGCATTTTTTTGAGATATCCTTCTGAACGCGCGGCAACTCCCAAAGGGGCATAGCATTGCCAAGATCTCCGCGGGCGATGACAATCTCATCACAAGCGGGAATGAGCTCGTCCAAATTCCGCACGCCTTCCTGGTTTTCAATCTTGGCAAAAAGCCGGATATCCTTGCCGCCGAAACGATCCAGGGTTGAGCGTACAGTCTCCAGATCATTTTTGTCGCGAACAAAAGGCTGCATCACACCGGTCACACCATAGGAAACGGCGAGAGAGAGGTTCTGCAGATCCATCTGAGTCAGCGTCGGCGGATGGAGCGAGCAGCCGGGCAAAGCGAGGCTCTTACGGCTTTTGAGACACCCGCCGCGCAGCACTCGTGCGCGAGAGCTTCGTGTTTTACAGTCAAGAACTTCCAGAAGGAGCTTCCCATCGTCCAAAAGCAGCTCCTGTCCCGGCGTCAGACAGGGAAGTACCAAGTCCGGAACAGGAATGCCGCCTGCGCCGAGCATTACATCCTGTCCTTCTTCAAGCGTCAGAGGGCTTTCAAGCGCGCCGGTACGAAGCTCCGGCCCCTGCATGTCGATCAGCAGATCGGCGGCAGTCCCGCATAGCCCGGCGGCGTGATGCAAATTCTCAATTTCCTGTGCCGCATCATGGAGCGTGATATGGGAGAGATTGAGGCGCACACCGGTCATCCCGGCGTCAAACATGGCGCGAAGTGTCTCCACATCACAGCAGCGCGGCCCCAGTGTTCCGTAGATTTTGGGCATGGTTATGATTACATCCTTGAAATAATAATTACGCCGTGTTGCAAAAGTAAAAAATACGATTGTTCTTTCAACTGGTTTTTATATGATACAAAATTTAAAAGGATAATACAACACTTAATTCTAAAAAAGTAAAAAACAGGGACCTGCCGTTAGGCAGATCCCTGAAGAGAAAATCTGAAAATGGATTACAGCTGGGGACCGGCGGCGACGAGTGCCTTGCCTGCCTCGTTGGACTCGTACTTGACGAAGTTCTTGATGAAGCGGCCGGCCAGATCCTTAGCCTTGGCATCCCACTCGGCGGGATCGGCATAGGTGTCGCGAGGATCGAGAATGCCGGTGTCAACGCCCTTGAGCTCGGTGGGAACCTCAAAGTTGAAGTAGGGGATGGTCTTGGTAGGAGCACCCTTGATGTCACCGTTGAGGATGGCGTCGATGATGCCGCGGGTGTCCTTGATGGAGATGCGCTTGCCGGTGCCGTTCCAGCCGGTGTTGACGAGGTAAGCCTTCGCGCCGCTCATCTCCATGCGCTTGACCAGCTCCTCAGCGTACTTGGTGGGGTGCAGCTCGAGGAAGGCCTGGCCGAAGCAGGCGGAGAAGGTGGGGGTGGGCTCGGTGATGCCGCGCTCGGTACCGGCGAGCTTGGCGGTGAAGCCGGACAGGAAGTAG
>JBGUQD010000167.1:0-8277 GCA_045130755.1 Candidatus Limivicinus sp.
CGGATCATAAACGATCGTCTTGCAATGGCTTATATACTGATAGGTAAAAAGGATATCTTGTCCTGCCTTTAAGCTATCATCAAAACGGAGATGATGCTCTTGTATAATATTCATATGGAAAAATTTGTTCCAGTAATATGTGCAGAAATAGCGCCCACCAAAGAGCATTGATAACGCTTGATCCTGATTCAAGAGGCATAAACTCCCGGATTCGTTCGCCGCTGTTTCTTTTTCATTTTGAACCCGAAAGAAACCGCAGATTTCAAGATCTGTACCATATTTTTCATGTGCGGACATCATTAATTCCAGGTACTCAGGCTCCACCCAGTCATCTGGATCCACGAATGCAACAAAGTCTCCTTTAGCGTTGTCAAGACCACAGTTTAATGCGGAGGGCAGCCCTCCGTTCTGCTTGTGAAACACATGAACTTTTTCATAATTCTTCTCAAATGAATCGCAGATTTCGGAACTCCTATCTGTAGACCCGTCATCCACAAGAATAATTTCATAGTCCTGATATGTCTGATTAAGAATTGAAGGTAAGGATCTGCACAAATACTCTTCTTTGTTATATACACACATAATAACGGAAACCATACGCGTCCCCCAGTCGAAAAACAAAAGTCGGCTTAATGTATTTCTCTCAGAATTTCTATCGTTCGTTTTATTCCACTCTCAATGCTATAGTTTGCTTTCCAGTCCAGTTGTTTCAACTTGTTTCCACCCAGTATTGTCTTTGTCGCAGTACTGTATCCAGCGGCTTCTGCAACAACTGCTTTGCCCCCTTTTGTGCCCATCAAACCTTGTTTTTCACCCTCCTGTTTGCAGAAGCGCGGCAAATGAAGAAGAACTGAAGAATCAAAGCGGCGGTCAAAATCACGATGATAAGTATATTAATTAAGTATAGCACATCAAAAAATGGGCTGCAATACACGAAATGCAGCGGTAACATCTTCAACTTGACACTCTCAAGAAATACCTGATATCTTGTGCATTCCTCATACCATTGCTGATCCAGTATTCCGCTCATCTTGTCGGGACTGGGGAGCAGAAGAGCGGAGAAGCATTCACCCATAACACATGGGAGTGCTCGGCAAAGAGGTTTCAGAGAAATGCGGATGGGTCGTATGATTTGCATAGGCCCATAATCGCCAAACCAGGCCCACCATCTCTAAAGAGTTGCTTCCGTTAAGGAAGGGGTTCTTATTTTGCTTTAGACAAATGGTCAAGTGCTGCTTGACCCCAAAAAGCTCCTTGAGAGATACAATGCGACTGTGATCACAAAAAAATAATTCGAAGGGAGCACGAACATGAACAACAAGACAGAGTTGGTTTTTATTCTGGATATGAGCGGATCCATGGAACACTTGACTGATGACACAATAGGAGGCTTCAACAGCATTTTGAAGGAGCAGGCCGCCAAGGAGGGGGAGGCCATGGTCACCACGTATCTGTTCAACAACAGCAGCCGCATGATCCATGACCGTCTGGCGATCGCTAATGTTGCGCCGATGACGAAGAATGAGTACCGGGCAAGCGGCTGCACGGCACTGGTAGACGCACTTGGTGACGCAATCCATCACATCGCAGGGATTCATCATTATGCCCGTAAGGAGGATGTGCCGGAGCACACGGTCTTTGTTATCACTACTGACGGGATGGAGAACGCGAGCCATCGCTATACGGCAGATGAGGTCAAGCGGATGATCCGGCATGAGAAGGAGAAATACGGCTGGGAGTTTATCTTCCTTGCAGCCAATATCGATGCAGTTGAGTCCGCTGCCAACTATGGGATTGACGCCGAGATGGCTGTCGATTATGTCCCGGACGCTGGCGGAACACAGATGGCATACGCTACGATGAATATGGCAATCGGCCAGGCTCGTAATGGCGTCCATCTGAACGAGAGACGCCAGTGGCGTGAAGCCGCAGACAAGGACTTTAAAAAGCGCGGCAGATAAAGTATAATTCAACCAGATCAGCTCGGAAGGAGAGAGACAGATGGCTTTGACAATCGTTCGTAATGATATCGTGAAGATGAAGGTTGACGCGATCGTGAACTCGACCAATGAGTATCTGCACCCCGGCGGGCATGGTGTCGATGCGGCGATCCACGCAGCAGCTGGCCCCGGCCTTCAGAATGAACTGGATCAAATCGGCTACTGCGGCCCTGAAAGCCTGGTCATGACGGGATCACACAACATCAAAACCTGCTCGCATATCATTCATGTTGTCGGGCCGCGATACATTGACGGCAAGCACGGGGAGGCGGAAGCTCTCTGGAAGTGCTATGATCGAATCCTGAATCTGGCTTACAAAAAGTGCTGCCGATCACTTGCCATTCCGTCTATCTCTTCAGGCGCGTATGCGTTCCCAAAGGAAGAAGCTTATAAGATCGCCACGTCCTGTATTCGTCAATTTCTGTTCTCTCTTGATGAAGATGAGGACATGATGATTTACCTTGTCTTATTCGATCAGCAGTCCGTGGAGTATGGAAACAAGATCGACGGGGATGTTAAGGAGTACATTTCTCCGGCATATGCGGAAAATAAGAAAAAGGGTCTTGGCCTCAAATTCAAACTACGGCGGACGAACAATATCTTGCCTCCTCAGACCGCAGGCAGTATCTTCGATGGAGCGGCACTTTGGGAAGACCACACGATGGCCATGCAGGAGATGCCGGCTGAGGAAGATTACACAGCACAGGATCTGTCTTTTGCTGAGATGTGTGAGTGGTGGTGCGAGGAGAAAAACATCTCCAAAAAGGTGTTTTATGTATCTGCGAACATCAATAAGTCGATGTTCTGGAACATGAAGCACCATCCGGATCAGATCCCCAAGAAGACGAATGCTCTGGCCTGCGCAATCGGTCTTCAGCTGGATTATGATCAGACCCAGGATCTTCTGATGAGGGCCGGTATGACTCTTACTCGGTATTACGCACTGGACAGGCTCGTGGAGAGTTACATCCGCAATGGGAACTACGATATATTTGAGATAAACGAAAAACTGTTTGAACAGGACCTGCCCCTTCTGGGGGCCTGTTAGGAGGATGATATATGCTTGGAGCGATTTTGGGAGATATCGTCGGCTCCCGTTTCGAGTTTCACAACCATCTGAGCAAGGACTTTGAGTTCATCACCAGAGGCTGTACTTTTACCGATGATTCTGTCATGACCTGTGCGGTAGCGCAGGCCCTCATGGACAGCAAAGATGATTTCTCGGATCTTGAAGAAAAGACTGTTGCTGCCATGCAGCGGATCGGACGTCTGTTCCCAAACTGCGGTTACGGTGCTCGCTTTATACACTGGATGTTCTCAGATGATCCTAAGCCCTACAACAGCTATGGAAATGGCTCTGCCATGCGGGTCAGCCCTGTAGGCTTCGCATCCGGAACCGTAGAGGAGGCAAAAAAGCTCTCTGCAGCTGTGACCGGTGTATCCCATAACCATAAGGAGGGCTTGAAAGGCGCTGAGGCGACCGCAGTTGCCATCGTGATGGCTCGGCAGGGGAAAGGCAAAGCAGAAATCAAGACTGCAATGGAGGAATATTACGACCTCTCAATGAGTGTGGACGAGTACCGCTCCTCATGGAAGGGACATGGCCGCGAGATCTGCCAGATTGCTGTTCCTCAGGCGCTTGTGTGTTTTCTGGAGGGGAATGACTATGAGGACGTCATTCGTAACTGTATCTCCATTGGGGGCGACAGCGATACGATCGCAGCCATCGCAGGCGGGATTGCGGAAGCATTTTACGGCGTGCCGGAGAAATATGCAGAGAAGGCCAAAGCATTACTGGATCCCCGCTTGCTGACCGTGTACAATGAATTCCGGCGCTGGCTGGAGCAGAGGGAACAGATGAAAAGCCGGACGGACTTGTTATGAACACCTTGGGTGACTGGCTTGATACAACAGAGTAAATACAGATAACGTACGACGCCTATATTGCGAAAAGCAGCCTGCTTTTTGCATCAAGCGACGCGACTTCTGCAAATTGCTTTTCCTGCCGTCTAATAGTATAATGCTTAATGTTCTCAGATAGCTGACAGCTCCCTTATAGTTTGATGATTGCGGAGGGATCCTATGAAGACAGTTTTCGCGCCGGGCTGCGCATTGAATAAATATAAGCCAGAACTGATTTCAGAAATAACACGGTTCCTGACGGATGCCTCCATCATCGACGGCGTTTATCTGACATGCTGTAAATCCGAGGAAACGATTGAGGGCGATGTCACACTGATTGTTTGCTGCCCCGGATGCAGTCACAAATTCGAAACACGATATCCAAATGCGTGTGTCCTGTCGCTGTGGAAGGTACTTCTTGATACGGATTTCCCATTCCCGGATTATCAAGGCGAGAGAATGTCCATCCACGATTCCTGCCATGCGCGGCAGCGTAATTCCAGCGAGATGCAGGACTCCGCAAGGCTCCTGTGCCGCAGAATGAACATTGAGCTGGTCGAGCCGGAGAATACACGGGACGAAGCAGGATGCTGCGGCGGAAGCGCCGCTGACTACGAGACAAGAAAAGCGATGGCCATGCGCCGTGCCGCCGAGTTTTCGGAGAAAAATGTAGTTGTCTATTGCACCGGCTGCACGCGCAGTTTCAGTATTACAGATGTCGCGCCTCGTCACCTTCTTGATCTCTTGTTTGGGGAAGCGACTGAAGGACTGTATCCGCCTAAATAAACGCGAGTTTACCACACTATGACTGCGCTGCGGTCGTAGTGTGGTTGTTTTATCATCTCGGGTTTCACCTTGCCGGTCAAATGCTGAACCTCCATACAGTACACGCCCATATAGCCCAACATCTTCTGAATATAGCTTTCAGCGTTGGTCAGGGTATCATAGCAATATTTTTCGGTCAACAGCTTCATGGCCTCTGCCTGATGAGCCACTTCAACTGGGGAAACCTCACCAAAAGCATTGGCGCCTATTGCATCCACTGCGCGGCCATGGTCTCTGTCAGCAATCTGGTGGCGGAAAAGATCTGGCATGTGAATGTGGACGGAACACAGTATATCATTGACAAGTGCCGGGACACGGCGTACGCCTCATCTTCATCGGCTCCACCGGTGCCATTCCCGAGCAGCCCATGGGCACAGCAATTAAGGAGATTGACCGCTATGACCCCAGTGCAGTTATCGGCCTGTACGATCAGACCAAGGCGGCCTCCTGCCAACTGGTGCTTGATGCGATACATAACGGCGAGAGCGACGGCTGCCTGATCCTGCCCTCAGGTATCTCCGGCCCCATGGACTACACCTTCCGGAATGTGGCCGGCGTCATCCGCGAGTATACCGAGGGCAAGATGCCCGCTGGGGTTGAGGGTACTTTCAACTGTGCCGACAACCGCGATATGGCCGAGACCATCATCCGCGCCTGCAAGGACGGGCGCACGGGCGAGAGCTATATTTTAAGCGGCGATATGATCGGGATGAAGGAGGTCTTCGACATTCTCTCCGAGCATACGGGCCTGCCCACTGTCAAAACCATCCTGCCTGCGGGCATCGGCAAGCTGCTCGGCAGGATGATCGATGCAGCCGAGAAGATGACCCACAAACCCCAGCGTATGACGAGTTTTGCCGTGTATAACCTTGTACGCAACAACGAATTCGATTCCTCCAAGGCTGTCGCGGAGCTGGGCTACAACCCCCGCCCGATGGCCCAGAGCATCGTTGAGGAGATCGACTGGATGATAGCCGAGGGCATTGTGACAGTTTCTGCCGCACCTGCCCGAGCCGCGGTATAATTCAAGTCAAAAAACAATAAAAATATTGTTGACACGATGTCAGAACACTGCTATACTATGTTTTGACATCGTGTCATTATATATAATGAAGAGGAGTAACACAATGAAAAAGAATACGGGAGCGCAGCTTGGATTGTATCCGGCGCCGGTGATCGTGGTCGGCGCGATGGTGGACGGAAAGCCGAACTGGACCCTCGTGGCCCACGCGGGCATTATGGCGCACAGCCATTTGATGCTCTCCATGGTCAAGGCGCATTATACCAACAAGGGCATCCGTGAAAACAAAGTCGTCTCCGTCAACGTCGTGGACGCTTCCTGGCTCAAGGACGCAGATAAAATGGGCTGCGCCAGCGGAAACAAGACGGACAAGTCTGAAGCCTTTGCTTACACCCTCGGCGAGAAGGGCGCGCCGATGATCGACGAGGCCAAGGTCACGATGGAGTGTGAGGTGGAGGATATCTACGATCTTCAGGGCTTTGACAATTTCATCTGCCGCATCACCGGAACTTATGTGGATGAGGACATTCTGACTGAGAAGGACAAGATCGACTACCGCAAATTCAAGCCTGTGCTGTTCCAGTTTCCGACCTATGAGTATCTGGAGACCGGGGATGTGCTCGGCGCCTGCATGAAGATGAACTGATTTTCACTGCAAAGCAGAAAAGGGGAGGTCAACATGAAAAAACTGTTCGCTTTGCTCCTGGTACTGTCTCTTTTGCCTGCACTGTCCGTGCAGGCGGCAGCAGCCGAGGAGGGCGCACCCACGGTGTATTTTACCGCGGACATTTCGCCCGAGGGCCTGCAGCGCGTGTATGACGCTTTGAACTGGACGCCTTCCGGCAAGCTCGCCGTCAAGGTCTCCACCGGGGAACCGCCCGCCAGCAACTACCTCCGCGCCGAGCTGATCGGCCCGCTGGTGCAGTCCATAGGCGGCACGATCGTCGAGTGCAACACCGCCTACGGCGGCTCCCGCGCAAGCTCCGCCCTGCATAAGCAGGTGGCGGCGGACCACGGCTTCACTTCCTTTGCGGACTTCGACCTCATGGACGAAGAGGGTGAGGTGAAGTGGCCAGTGACCGGCGGCAAGCGCCTCGAGTACGCCATCGTCGGCAGTCACGCGGAGAATTATTCCGACTGGCTGATCCTCTCCCACTTCAAGGGACACGCCATGGCGGGCTTCGGCGGCGCGATCAAGAACGTCGCCATCGGCATGTCCTCGCCCAGCGGCAAGGTCTATGTCCATTCCGCCGGAACGCGAACCAGCGGCAGCATCATGCACAGTGATCAGGACGCCTGGCTGGAGGCTCTGGGCGAGATGGTGACCGCTGTGCGCGACCATGTGGGGCCGGAGCACATCGTCTATATCAACGTCATGAACCGCCTTTCTGTGGACTGTGACTGCGACGGCAACCCCGCCGAGCCGGATATCCACGACATCGGAATCCTGGCTTCCACCGACCCGGTGGCGCTGGATCAGGCCTGCATCGACTTCGTGTGGCAGGCGGAGGGCAATGAATCCCTTGTCCGCCGTATCGAGTCCCGTGACGGCCTGCACACGCTGGAATACGCCGCTGAGATCGGCCTCGGCAGCAGAACCTACAATCTTGTAAATCTCGATGCTTGACTCGATACACAAAAATAAAGATAACGAGGTATAAAGAAATGCCGAAAGGATCGCCGGAGTTGACCAATGCCCGTAAAGAGGAAATTATTGCAGCCTGCCGCAAGCTCTATGAGACCATGAGCTTCAGAGAGATCACCCTCAAGGAGATCGGGCAGCAGACATCCTTTACCCGCACGTCGATCTATAATTATTTTGAGACGAAGGAAGAAATCTTTCTTGCCCTCTTTGCACAGGAATACGAATGCTTTACCAGTGACCTTGACAGTCTCTGTGAGCAGAATGAAAGCCTGACGCTGGAGGAACTGTCCTCCTCACTGGCACATGCACTGGAGCGGCGGCCACTGATGCTCAAGCTCCTGAGCATGAATATGTTTGACATGGAAGCAAATTCCCGCATGGAGCGTCTGATCGCGTTCAAGAAAGCTTATGGGGCCTCAAAAGACGCTCTGGATCGTTGCCTTAAAAAGTACATGCCCGCCTTGGGCGAACAGGGGCGCCAGACCTTCCTGTATGCCTTCCTGCCATTTGTCTATGGACTTCATCCTTATACCATGGTAACGGAGAAGCAAAAACAAGCTATGCAGGAGGCGGGGATCTCCTATGTGTATATGAGCACCTATGATATGGCCTATGACTTTATTCGGACGCTGTTGGGAGGATTGCAATGATCACCGTAAATCTCTATTATACCGGCACAAACGGCAGCGCCAGGGCCTTTGCGGAGGAAATGGTACAAAGCGGCACCGTTGCCGCGATCCGCGCCGAGGACGGAAATGTGCGCTATGAATACTATTTCCCGATGGACGATCCCGAGACCGTGCTGCTCATTGACCAGTGGCGGGATCAGGCTGCCATCGACGTGCACCACGCTTCTCCCATGATGGCGCAGATCGCGGCCCTGC
>JBGUQD010000168.1:0-2073 GCA_045130755.1 Candidatus Limivicinus sp.
CCGCGAGCGGCTGAGAACATTGTGCGGCTTGCGGACATTCTCGGACACAGCAGCATCGAAACGACACGCATCTATACCGCCCGCAGCGGCAAAGAAGAAAGGCGGCAGCTCGGACAGCTCCGACATAGGCGCTTCGCCGTGACAGCGGGTGCAGATAAAGGTGGGTTCGCTCATGGTGGTACCTCCGAATATGAAAGTAGCAGCCCGGGGCGTGACGCCTTGGGCTGCTCTATGGGTATAGTATATATTCGGATTCGCTGTGAAAACGGAAAAGATCAGGGCACGCAATTGCTTGCCGGTTGTACCTATGGTTCCGCCTGCGGTACGAATATCCTGACCCGCGTTCCTCCTGACTCACGCGGCCCGATTTCCAACGTGCCGCCGCACAATGTTCTCAACCGCTCGCGGATATTATCCAGAGCAAAGTGGGGCGCATCCGCATCGGTCGGTGCATACCCGGGGCCGGTGTCCTCCACAGTGATCCAAACGCCCTTGCCTGTATCCTCCGTGACGATAGAGACGTGCAGAGGAGCAAGCTCCGGGTCCAGACCATGCTTGACGGCGTTTTCCACGATAGGCTGGAGCGTCAGGGCCGGGATGCGGAAAAACGTGTTCGGCGTGTCAAACTCCACGAACAACCGTCCTTGAAAACGCGCCTGTTCCACCGCGAGATACGCCCTCGTGTGCTCCAGCTCCTTCGCGAAGGGGATCGTGCCCTCCTGCGCAATGGCGGTGAAGTTGCTTTGCAGATACCGGGAAAAATCCAGAATGACCTGCTGCGCTTTTTGGGGATCCTGGGCGCAGAGGAAATAGATGCTCATGAGCGTATTGTGGATGAAATGGGGACGCATTTGCAGAACGGCAACTTGAGCCCGCTGCCGCACGGCCTCGTCCTTTTGTTCCAGATAACGCCAAACAATATCGGCAATCAAATACAGCTCCACAAGAATGATCTGGATCGGGACCGAAGTGAGGAAGCAGACCAAAAACATGACCTGCTGCACCCTTTTCAGTTTCTTGCGCCTTCGGATCAGAGCGACAAGGCGGACGACCGCGGACACCGTGAACAGCAAGATGCACAGGATAGGCACGAAGCCGATTCGGAGCTTGCCGCCCGGCACGGCGTTGATTTCTCCGCTGATCTGACCCAGAATTCCGGTTATCTCGACCGCCGCAATCAATACACATTGGGCGAGCATGACCGGGCTCTTTCGGTAGTTCTCTCCGCAGCAGTAGAGGAAATAGGCAAATACCAACAGGGACGGGAGCGGGACGATTACGGTATCGATGAAAAAAAGCGCCTGATAGAACGGCGGGGAAAAAGGATATATGGCTTTCGCCAGTACTTCAAGCACCGCGTCGGCCACCGCCAAGGACAAAATGGCGACATATAACCGTTTTGGACAATGATCCATGTCGCGGATGATAAAGGTCAAAACCAACCCAAATATTCCGAACAGGATCGTCGCCGCCAATGCCAGATCGTTTATCCACTCCATCACAGCAGCCCTCCTACGGGATAGCGCAGATGGAGAAGCTGCCCGCGCACTGCCTCTACATCCAGCGGCTTGAGCAGAAAGCCGCAGGCGCCGGTGTCCCATGCGTCAAAGGAATACTCCCGGTACGCGGTGAGATACACCACGTTGAGACGCGGGTTTAAGCGGATGAGCCTCCGACAAAGCTCCAGGCCGCTTACCCGGCCCAATTCAATGTCCAGGAAAACAAGCGCAGCCGGGTGACTCTGAACAAAATCCACGGCCTGCGACGGCTTTGTGAAGCCGAAAACCCTTGCGCCCGGCAGAGCTTCCCGCAAAATATGCAGGTTTCCTTCAAGGACGATGCTTTCGTCGTCCACCAACAGGACGTTCGGGGTTTCGTCGGAGATTTCCGCGGTGGAGAGCAGAATGGCGGCGTCCGCGCCCAAGGCCTTGGCAATTTGGAATAACAGGGTCGCATTCGGCACACGCCGCCCCGCCTCCCAGTTGGCGACGCTGGAGCGTTCCACATGGAGCCGGTCCGCGAGCTGCTGCTGAGAAAGCCCCTTTTCCCCCCGGAGACGCCGCAGGGTCTCTC
>JBGUQD010000169.1:0-11050 GCA_045130755.1 Candidatus Limivicinus sp.
TTGAGGCGTGGCGGCCGCAGGGCCTATGTCTTCCCAAATCCTCAACTGAGTCGGAAGCTCATGCCATACTGCAGAAAATATTTTGCACCTGAAGGCTTTAAGGCAAAATACACTGTTTCGGTGGATGTGGCGGACGAAAAACTCTTTTGTCAAGGCTTCGAAGGCAAGATCAATCTCTGCATTGATCATCATCCTTCCAACACGAATTTTGCCCAGGAGAGTTACATCTGCGGAGACAGAGCCTCCTGTGCAGAGATCGTCATGGAACTCATCCTGATGATGAACGCGGATCTGACTGAGGAAGAGGCAACGATTCTTTATATTGGTTTGTCTACCGATACAGGATGCTTTCAGTACGCGAACACCGATGCTGCCGCTTTTGATGCTGCGGCAACGCTTCTTCGGGCAGGAGCCGACAACGTAACTGTCAACACAGCGTTTTTCCGAAAGGTATCCCAGGCACGTATCAGGCTTGAAAGCATGATCTACGACGGTATACGGTTTTATCGAAATGGTACCATTGCAGTTGCTATAGTGTCGAAGAAGATGCTCAGTGAATCCGGCGCCGTGGAGGACGATTTGGATGATTTGGCCGGGCTTGCGGGACGCTGCGAGAGCAGCCGTGTGAACATCACCGTGCGCGAGAAAGAGGACGGTACCTGTCGTGTCTCTGTGCGATCCTTTCAGGAAGTCAACAGCAGCGATATTTGTGCTGTTTTCGGCGGCGGGGGGCATGCGATGGCCGCGGGCTGTACGGTACCCGGCAGTCCTGAACATGTTCGTGATCTGCTTGTTAAGGTTACGGAAGAGATCTGGAAATGAACGGCATACTGCTTATTGATAAAGAACCGGACTGGACAAGCAATGATGTGGTAATCAAGCTCAAAGGGATCCTTCATGAGAGACGCATCGGGCATTCAGGCACGCTCGACCCAATGGCAACAGGCCTTTTAGTCGTATTTGTCGGCCGTGCGACCCGTGCTGTCCAGTTTGCCGAGTGTGACAGCAAGCGCTACCGTGCCGCCCTTCGGCTCGGGATCACGACTGATACCCAGGATATGACAGGAAACATATTGTCGCACAAAAACGTCTCTTTTACCCGGGAGGAGCTTGAAGATGTGCTGAAGCGTTTCCGGGGTGATATTGAGCAGATTCCACCCATGTATTCAGCCATTCAGATCGGTGGGAAACGCCTTTATGATATTGCGCGCAAAGGCGGCACGGTGGAGCGTGTACCGCGCCCGGTCAGGATTCATTCTCTCACTGTCGCAGGGCGCGATGGGGAAGACTGGCTCCTTGATGTGCATTGCACCAAGGGGACCTATATCCGCACTCTATGTTATGATATCGGACAAGCCCTCGGCTGCGGCGGCTGTATGAGTGCTTTGCGCCGTACGGAGGCCGGCTGCTTTAAGGTTTCAGACGCAATCACCATAGGACAAGCACAGCACCTGCGGGATATCGGAGAAATTGAAAACCACCTTCTCCCGGTTGACACGCTCTTTACCCGGGAAAAGGCTTGCACCGCCTCCGCCGGAGAAGAGAGGCTGATCCGCTGCGGTGCGGAATATGAAACCGCGCTTGCAGACGGAGTTTACCGAGTGTACAGTGAAGCCGGAAGTTTTCTCATGCTCGGCAAAGCGGAGGGCGGCACCATGAAAACAATAAAAAATTTTTTTGAGGTATAAACGGGTATGGCAGAAATCAGGCGCGCCATTGCGCTGGGTTTTTTTGACGGTGTTCATATCGGGCACGGTGCGCTCTTGAGGAAAACGACCGAGCGTGCGCAGGAGCTTGGTATTACGCCATCAGTCCTGTCTTTTGATGTGCACCCTGACAAGCTCGTCTTCGGCAAAGATGTGCCGCTGATCAACAGCGCTTTGAGCCGTGAAGAGATCATTCGCCGCTGTTACGGGATTGATGACGTGATCTTCATCCACTTCAATAAGCACATGATGCACATGCCCTGGCAGGACTTTGCTGACATCATTATCCGTGAACTCGGCCTTGCTTGGATTGTGGTTGGGCATGACTTTTGTTTTGGATACCGAGGCGAGGGCACAGCCGAAAAACTCAAGGCGTATTGTGAGAATAAAGGTTTCGGTTGTGATGTTATTCAGGCAGTTACCCTTGATGGTCGTATCGTGAGTTCAACTTATATCCGTACACTTATCGCCGACGGAGATATGGAGCAGGCGGCCCGCTATTTGGGCCATCCTCATACCCTGCAGGATACGGTGCATTCCGGATACCACCTTGGAACTAAGCTCGGTGCACCGACGATTAACATGTCCTTTCCCGAAGGCGTAATCGTGCCGCGCCATGGTGTTTATGCTGCTCGCGTATTTCTTGAAGACGGATCGTCGCATATTGCGGTTGCAAACATCGGGGTCCGTCCCACAGTCAGCGATGGACAGCGCGTAAATGTGGAGAGTCATCTGCTTGAATTTAACGGCAACCTCTATGGCCGGCAGGCTCGCGTAGAGTTCTATAAGTTTCTCAGACCTGAAAGAAAGTTTGACGATTTTGAAGCGCTTTCTGCGCAGATCCGCAGAGACGCAGACGAGGCCCGCACCTATTTTCGACAGTTATCCAAAGAGAAAGTTGATATAATGTAAGCAAGCTTCGGCATCGGTTCCGATGCAGAGAGGAGAAAACCATGAACGAAGAAAAAAACGTTATAAGCGGCGACAAGCCCCGCAAAAAAAAGCGCTCCCTTTGGTGGCTGTGGTTCCTGCTGATTCTGGCCGCGTTCGCAGGTGGGTGTGTAACAGGCCTCAAAATCAATACACTCCCGCTGCCCACTGAGGTACGGGACCGCCTGTACCCTTTGCTGGAGTCCTATATCCCCGGCTCAACGACCCCGCACTCGTCTGAAGACGTGACTGTAACTTCGGAGCCCACAGTTGTCCCAGAAGCTGCTCCTGCGCTCACTGTAGAATCGTCTGCGTCCGTTGCGGAAACGTCCATGCCTGAAGTGACAGCGGTACCTGTCGAGTCATCTTCCTCGTCTGCGGTAGATGCTGCAGTACCCGTGGAAACACCGGCCTCAGTACCGGCCGAGACTCCGGATGTTGCCAGAATGAGTGATACTGCTGTATTTGAAACTGCAGAACCTTCGAAAAAGTATATTGGCGTAGGTGCAGCCCTGGAGATTGCACTTAAGCACGCCGAAATTGGGGAGGCAAATGCGGAGATAACAGGGGTGTACCGCACAAAGGATGAAAACGGCGAACCAGTATACGAGGTTGGCTTTACATCCAACGAAATAGCCTACGAATACGTGATAGGTGCACTTGATGGTGAAATTGTGGGCTGGAAAATGTCCGGATTCAGCTTCTCCGATGTTGCGGCCTATGCTGCTGACTTTTCCGGCAATGATATTTCAGAGGCCAAGGTTACGGAAGCGCCTGTTCCTGCTGCATTGATCGGAGAAGACAATGCAAAGGAAATTGCATATAATCACGCAGCCGTAAAACCGGCAGAAGTGATTCGAGCGAGCGTGAATCTGGACTCAGATGTATACAACGTGGAGTTCAAGACTGCGTCACGCAAATTCAACTACACGATCGACGCACATACCGGTGAAGTGCTCTCCGATGAAGTTACCAAATAAGGAACAGTTTTCTGATTTAGCCCGCCTTTGGCAGATACCGAAGGCGGGCTTTTGAAGTGCAAAACACTTGACAAAGTATTCGCTGTGCTGTATAAAAAACACAAGAAAATGGAAAAATGTGAGGACTTGAGTAAAGATATGCTTTCGCCTGCGGGGGATCGGCATCGGTCCGGCTTATACTGTAATATCGGCATGAAGAAAACAAGCGGCAATATATGAATCTTATAGGAGGATAAACAAAATGGCTGATTTTGAAAAACTGAACGAACAGGAACTTGAAACAGTTGCGGGTGGGTTTTCCGCGGGAACCTGGGTCACCGTGAGAGGTCTGCAGACCGGTTATCTCGCCCTGCGCACCGCGCCGAACTATGACTACGCAAATGAAATCCGCGGCAGCGAAAGCTATAACGGACAGATTCTGCAGATCACCGGCGGGTACAGCGCCGGTCCTGACGGCAGGACCTATGTCTGGGTATTCAACCCCAGAAGCGGTATGAGCGGCTGGACCAATGCGCAGTTCCTCGGCTGAAGAATTCAAAATCCCCGACAGAAATGTTGGGGATTTTGAATTCTCGTATGGATAATGTATATTGTGTATTGTATAATAAGAGCAGCTAAAGCCAAATTACCGATTATGAAGAAAGGAGTATATGAATATGAGACGACTTTTTGCAATCGCTATGTCTCTTACACTGTTATTCTCGCTCAGCGGTATGGCCTGGGCTGAAGTACCAGAGCCGCAAAAAAACGCTGTAACAGAGTTATATAGTGCAGAAGGAACTTACACGGATGACGTTGGAAACATAGAGAGTTACTCCTACCATGTGCCGCAGCTCAACGCCGACACGCCCGCCGCGAAGGAGATCAATCAGGAAATCGCGCAGCGCTTCGGCGAGCCGGTGGAGTCTCAGTTTGCGAATATGGCAAAGGGCTATTCCCTCTGGTTCTGGCGCAATACCTGGCACAGCTACTGGCATGGCGGCCTGCTGTTTTTGCTGATTGAGGCGGAAATGGAGGGCGATTTCCACGATTATGCCGCTTACAGCTACGATTTTGAAAACGATTGCCGTGTGACGGGCGAGATGATCCTGCAGGAGCTCGGCATCACGCAGGAGGTATATCTGGAAAATCTCCGCGAAAAAGTGCAGCTCATGTTTGAAGACAGGTTTGCCGATCACCCGCGCAGGGAGGATTTCGGCTATGACGAGCTGCTTGCAAGGACCCTGGATGGACTCGACATGGAACAGCCCATGTTCATAGACGGCGCCGGGCAGCTTGAGACCATCGTCAAGTTCTATGTTCCCGCTGGTGCCGGGTGGTATTATCATTTAGTCACCCCCTTTGCCTACGGCTGAACAATTTAGCACTTTGCAGTAATAATGTATAAAAAAATGGGATATTCATTGCTGTTCTTCGTAGGTTCTTCATCTTGACATTAAAGGTGGTTTGCGGTAAATTATATCCAGAATTTGAAGATCTCAGGAGAGAATCCCATGAAGTCTGTTGCCTTTTTTGCATCCTATTATTACTTTACCAGCATTCGCGGGTAAGGATAATTTGTGGTGCAAAAAAGCAGCTTTTGTCTTTGTTTTGCCGCACAGGTTATCCTGTGCGGTTTTTGATTTTTCAGGAGGAAAAAACATGATCGTAGTATTAAAACACGGTGTTTCCAACGAAAAGAAGGCCCAGCTCATTGCCTGGCTTCAAGCTCTCGGTCTGCGCATCCACATTTCGGACGGGGAATTTCAGACCGTCCTCGGCCTTGTGGGCGATACCTCCAATGTGGATATAGACCTTGTGGAGAGCCTGGACATTGTGGACAGCGTCAAGCGCGTAACGGAGCCCTTCAAGATGTGTAATCGTAAATTCCACCCCGAATCCATGGTCATCGAGGTGGGCAACGTCAAGATCGGCGCAGGCAACTTTGTTATAATCGCGGGTCCCTGCTCGGTGGAGTCCGAGGATCAGATCGTCACAGTTGCCAAGGCCGTAAAGGCGGCGGGCGCTACGCTCATGAGGGGCGGCGCCTTTAAGCCCCGCACTTCTCCCTATGATTTTGCCGGACTCAAGGCTGAGGGGCTGGAGCTTCTGAAAATTGCCCGCGCTGAGACCGGGCTTCCCATCGTCACCGAGCTTATGAATATCAACGATCTGCCCCTTTTCGAGGATGTTGATGTGATCCAGATCGGTGCGCGCAACATGCAGAACTTCGACCTTCTGCGTGAACTTGGCAGAGTCGACAAGCCCATCCTCTTAAAGCGCGGTCTTGCCAACACCCTTAAGGAGCTGTTGATGAGCGCAGAATACATCATGGCCAGTGGCAACGAGAAGGTCATGCTCTGTGAGCGCGGCATCCGTACCTTCTCCGACTACACCCGCAACACCCTCGATCTCTCTGCGGTACCCATGCTCCATGAGCTCACGCACCTGCCTATCATTGTCGATCCGAGCCATGCCACCGGCATTGCCCGTCTGGTGCCGCCCATGGCGCTGGCCGCTACCGCCTCCGGAGCCGACGGCCTTATTATCGAGGTTCATAACGATCCCATCCACGCTCTTTGCGACGGCGCCCAGAGCCTGCGGCCCGAGGAGTTTGCCGCGCTGGCGGAGAAGGTCCGCGCCATCCGGGGGGTGCTGTGATGAGTACCGTCGGCGTTTTCGGTCTCGGGCTTATCGGGGGCAGCTTCGTCAAGGCATATCACGAGGCGGGCTGGACAGTTCTGGCCCACAACCGTACCAAATCTGTGCTGGACTTTGCCATGATCAGCGGAGAGGTAAATGGGGAGCTTTCTAAAGAAAATATCGGGGAATGCGACCTTGTGCTGCTGACCATTTTCCCCGAGGCCGTAATAAAAACCCTGCGGGAATATGCGCCGTATATCGGAAAAAAGCCGCTTGTGATGGACTGCTGCGGTACTAAACGCACGGTGTGCCAGGCGCTGTTCCCCATGGCAGAGGAATATGGCTTCACCTATGTTGGCGGTCACCCCATGGCAGGCACCCAGTACCAGGGCTATAAATACGCCAAGGCCGACATGTATGTCGACCAGCCTATGGTCATCGTTCCGCCGCGTTATGACGACATCTTTCTGCTGGACCGGGTCAAGACATTGCTGGCTCCGGCGGGCTTCGGCCGCTTCTCTGTGACCACTGCCGAGGCACACGATGAGATGATCGCCTTTACCTCTCAGCTTGCGCATGTGGTGTCCAACGCCTACGTCAAGAGCCCCACCGCAAAGCTGCATGATGGCTTTTCCGCCGGCAGCTACCGAGACCTTACGCGCGTTGCATGGCTCAATCCCCCCATGTGGTCGGAGCTGTTTCTGGAGAACAAGGATAACCTCATCCGCGAGGTTGACTGCATCATTGACCATTTGCAGGCCTATCGCAACGCCATGGCGGCGGATGACGGGGAAACCCTCATCGCGCTGCTTGCCGAGGGCAAGCGCCTCAAAGAGGAGATCGACGGGAAATGAGAAGTGTGACGGTCAAGGCCCCCTCCGGGCAGTACGAAGTGAAAATCGGTGCGGAGCTGCTGCCGTCGCTCGGTCCGGAGATTCGCGCCTGTACCAGTGCGAAGCGCTGCGCGGTGATCGTGGGGGAAAACGTCTCCCCGCTCTACGGAGAGACGGTGCTGCAGAATCTCCGCTTTGCCGGACTGGAAGCCGTGTCTCTTGTCCTTCCGGCGGGCGAGCAGACCAAGTGCCTTGCCCGCTACGGGGAGCTTTTAAGCTTTCTCGCTGAAAACCGTTTTACCCGCACCGACTGCGTCGTGGCTCTCGGCGGTGGCGTAACCGGGGATCTGGCGGGTTTTGCAGCGGCAACCTATCAGCGCGGCGTGTCCTTCATACAGGTTCCTACAACCCTGCTTGCGGCGGTGGATTCCTCCGTCGGGGGCAAAACCGCCATCGACCTTCCGCAGGGGAAAAACCAGGTGGGTGCGTTCTATCAGCCCGCGCTGGTGCTCTGCGATACCGACACGCTCAAGACGCTGCCGGAGCGTGAGCTCATGGCGGGCTATGCCGAAGTCATCAAATATGCCGTGATCGGCGACAAGGCACTGTTTGAAACGCTGCAAAAGCGTGAGCACGATGTTCCGCAGGTGATCGAGACCTGCGTCAGGCACAAGGCCAAAATCGTCGCTGAGGACGAACGCGACACGGGCCTGCGCAGACTTCTGAATCTGGGCCACACCTTCGGTCACGCGGTGGAAAGCCGCAGCGGCTACAGTCTCCTGCACGGCGAGGCGGTTTCCGTCGGCATGACCATGATCTGCCGTGCGGCCTGCGCCCGTGGCTTGCTGTCGAAGGCGGACAGCGAAGCTGTTGTCGCGCTCCTGCGGGAGTATGATTTGCCTACGGAGACCGATTACACCGCCGATGAATTATATGACACGCTGCTGCTGGACAAAAAGTTTTCCGGCGGCAAGCTCCATCTGATCGTGCCGCGCGAAATTGGGCGCTGTGACATAATCTCTGTCTCACCCGACGAGCTGCGCTTCTGGCTGGAGGCGGGACTGGAATGAGACAGAGGAAATTCAGCGTGATGCTGCCGCCCGGCCCGCGTGAGGGCGAGGTACACATTCCCGCCTCCAAGTCCGTCGCCCACCGGCTGCTGATCTGCGCAGCCCTGGGCCAGACAAAAACGGCACTCCGGATCGAGGGCTTTTCCAGGGATATCCTCGCCACGGTTGCCTGTTTAAAGGCGCTCGGCGCGGGAATCGAAAACAGAAAAGATGTGATCCGCGTCACGCCCATCCGAAAGCCCGTCAGCGGCGGCATGCTGCCCTGCGGGGAGAGCGGCTCGACCCTGCGCTTTTTGCTGCCGGTTGTGGGCGCCCTGGGCGTATCCGGGTATTTTCGCATGGAGGGCCGCCTGCCCGAGCGGCCCATGAAGGCGTATGAAGACTTGCTTTGCGCACACGGCATGCGCATCGAGCGGGATGGCAGCTGGCTCCGCTTCGGCGGACAGCTTCAAAGCGGCGAATACCGCCTGCCGGGAGATGTGTCCTCCCAATACTTCTCAGGCCTTTTGATGGCCCTGCCGATGATAAGCGGCGAGAGCACGGTCATCGCGGAGGGAAAGCTTGAATCCGCCGACTATATCCGCCTGACGGAAAATGCCATCAGCAGCGCCGGGGTAAACATCATGCAGGAAGGACAGAGCTGGACTGTCCCCGGCGGGCAGCGCTTTCATCTTCCGGGCTTTCTTCGCGCTGAAGGGGACTGGTCCAACGCCGCCTTCTTCCTGTGCGAGGGCGCTATGAGTGAGAAAGGCGTTACGGTACGAGGCCTGAACCTTGATTCTGCCCAGGGGGACAAAGCCGTCATTAAAATCCTGGAGCGCTTCGGCGCAGTTGTCTCCACAGGCACAGACAGTGTGACCGTACGGCGCGGGGAGCTTCGCCCTGTGACCATTGACGCAGCTCCCATCCCGGACCTGATCCCGGTGCTGTCTGTGCTCGCCTGCGGGGCGGTGGGGGATACGCACATCGAAAACGCGGCCCGCCTTCGCATGAAGGAGTCCGACCGTCTGCAGAGTACTGCCCGAATGATAAACGATCTCGGAGGGCACGCGGAAGAACTGCCGGAGGGCCTTGTCATCCACGGCACGGGAGCTCTTCGCGGCGGCACGGTGGACCCCTGCAACGACCACCGCATCGCCATGAGCGCAGCCGTCGCTGCCTGTATGTGTACGGAGTGGGTCACCGTTCTCGACGCTCAGTGTGTGCAGAAATCCTATCAAAGCTTCTGGGGGGAATTATTTTGAGCAGTACCTTTACGGGACTTGCCCTTCGGCTTTCGATCTTCGGCCAGAGCCATTCGGAGGCCATCGGTATGACACTCGACGGCCTGCCCGCGGGACTGCCGATTGACCTTGATAAGCTGCATGACTTCTTAAATCGCCGCGCGCCGGGGCAAAACGACTGGTCCACCCCGAGAAAAGAGGAGGACCGCCCGGAGTTCCTGTGCGGCTTAACAGATGGCTTCACCTGCGGCGCGCCGCTGACGGCGATCATCCATAACAATAACACTCGGCCTCGGGATTATTCTCAGCTCAAAATCACACCGCGCCCCGGCCACGCCGACTATACGGCGGAGGTGAAATACGGCGGTTTTCAGGACTACAGCGGCGGGGGGCACTTCTCAGGCCGCCTGACCGCACCGCTGTGCATTGCGGGCGGTATCCTCAAACAGGCGCTGGAGCGGCGCGGCATCACGGTGGATGCCCGTATTTCAGCCATCGCCGAGATACGGGACGATAGCCTCTTCACCGCCTCCGTCGCTGACAAGCCTTTTCCCGTCGTGGATGACGGGATCGGCGAACAGATGCGCGAGGCCATCCGCGCTGCAAGGGCGAAAGATGACTCCGTCGGTGGTGTGATCGAATGTGTGGTGCGCGGCTTGCCCGTGGGGATCGGGGAGCCAATGTTCGACGGGATAGAAAATCAGATCGCCCGCACGGTTTTCGCCGTCCCTGCCGTCAAGGCCATCGAATTCGGTGCCGGCTTTGCCGCGGCCTCCATGCGGGGCAGTGAAAACAATGACCCATTCACTGTCCGGAACGGGACAATCGAGACCCTCACCAATAACGCAGGCGGCATCCTTGGCGGCATTACGGACGGTATGCCCATTGTATTCCGTGTCGCCATAAAGCCAACACCCTCTATTGCTAAAATGCAGCAAAGTGTAAATCTGCAAACAATGCAGCCGGAAGACCTGAGTATCACCGGCCGACACGATCCCTGCATTGTCCCGCGCGCGGTACCCGTCATCGAGGCCGCAGCCGCTTTAGCCATAACTGACTTAATACTGGGGGAATCATCATGGAACTAACAGACTACCGCGGACAGCTTGACAAAATCGACAGCGATTTATTAAAACTCTTTGCCGAGAGAATGGACATCGCCGCCGAGATCGCAGCCTGGAAAAAGGACAACCATATGCCGGTTCTCGATCTAAGGCGCGAGAAAGAAAAGCTCCGCACCCTCGAGGAGCAGAGTCCGGAGGAGCTCAAGGAGTACACAGCTTCGCTCTTTTCCCTCATCATGGAGCTCTCCCGCAGCCGCCAGAATCGCCTTCTGCATCCGACAAGCCCCGAGACTGAGGCCATTGAGCGTGCCCTGACCGAGACCCCGCAGCTCTTTCCCGAAACCGCGATGGTGGCTTGCCAGGGGGTGGAGGGGGCCTATTCCGGCATTGCCTGCGAAAAGCTCTTTGCTCGTCCTGCTATATTTTATTTCTCTACCTTTGACGCAGTCTTTGCCGCAATTGAAAAGGGTCTATGCCGCTATGGGGTGATCCCGGTGGAAAACAGCACCGCTGGCACCGTCAACGCAGTATACGATCTCATGCGCCGACACGATTTTCGCATCGTGCGCTCGGTACGTGTCAAGATAGACCACAATCTGCTGGTAAAGCCGGGCATGAAGCT
>JBGUQD010000170.1:0-3707 GCA_045130755.1 Candidatus Limivicinus sp.
AGGCTTTAGACAAACCGCATTTTCTCGGAAAATGCGGTTTTTTCTTTTCACGCTATTGAATTGACGCCATTTTTTTGTTAATATAAATTATTAATAAAAAAATGAAAAGTTGACATGCTATGAAAAACAAGGACTGGAACATCAATTTTACCAGGCCTGCCGCGGCGCGTGCGCTTACGCAGGCTGGTTTCTCACCGCTTCTGAGTCAGGTGTTGGCTCTGCGTGGGATTGAAAACGCCGCACAGGCGAAAACGCTCCTGTACGGCGGGAAAGAGACGCTGCACAATCCCCTGCTGATGCTGGGGATGGACGGCGCGCGCGCAAGGGTGATGCAGGCCATTGGACAGCACGAAACCGTCGCAGTCTTCGGAGACTACGACGTCGACGGCATCACCTCCACATGCATTCTCACAGACTGGCTCAGAAGCAAGGGTCTCACCTGTTATTACTATATCCCCGACCGAAACGAAGAAGGCTACGGTCTCAACTGCGGTGCGCTCGATACCCTCAAGGCTAAAGGCGTGACGCTCGTCATCACGGTCGACTGCGGCATCACTGCGGTGGAGGAGGCAGATTACGCGCGTTCAATCGGTGTCGATATGGTCATCACCGATCACCACGAGTGCCGCAGTGACGCCCTGCCGGATGCGGCGGCGCTGGTAGACTGCAAACAGGATGACGATACCTACCCGAACAAAAATCTTGCGGGAGTGGGCGTGGCCCTCAAGCTGGTGTGCGCCTGTGAAGGCGGCAGTGATCTGGCTCTCGCCCGCTATGCGGATCTTGTGGCCATCGGGACCATTGCGGATGTAATGCCGCTGACCGATGAAAACCGCTATCTCGTGCGGCTTGGGCTTGAGCAGATCGTACGCTCTCCCCGGCCCGGTATTGCCGCCATGCTGCGGGAATCATCCATCGAGCCCGCACGGCTGACCGCATCCACTGTAGGCTTCAGTCTGGCACCGCGCCTTAACGCCGCCGGTCGTCTCGGCCGGGCATCCATTGCGGCAAAGCTCATCTTAACAAACGATGAGGCAAGCGCTGTTACCCTTGCCCGGGAGTTATGCGAATTAAACCGTAAACGCCAGAGCATTGAGAATGAAATCTGGAAGGAGGCCAATGCCCAGCTTCAAGGTGTAATTCCGGACGGTCCGATCGTACTGGCGAGCGAGAGCTGGAACCAGGGCGTGATCGGCATCGCGGCTTCCCGTCTTGCCGAACAGTACTCCCTGCCTGCCATCATTGTCTGCCTGAACGGCGATGTGGGCAAGGGTTCCTGCCGCAGCTACGGAGGATTTAATCTGTTTGAGGCTTTATCAGCCTGCTCAGAGCACCTGATCGGCTTCGGCGGGCATGCGCTGGCTGCAGGTCTCAACGTCAGGCGCGACAAACTGGACGATTTCCGTGAGGCGCTCCGTGCCTATTACATAGAGAACAGACCCGAACCGAAGCCGGAAGTCCAATGTGATTTGCTCATCACCGATCCCAGACTTCTATCCCTGGATAACGTGCGTTCCCTCGACCTGCTGGAGCCTTACGGCAATGCAAACCCGAAGCCCTTGATGTGTGCCAGCGCCGTGCGGCTTGAAGCTATCAGCGAGGTTGGCGGCGGAAAGCACACGCGCCTTCGCATCCGGATGGGAAATGCACATTTTGAGTGTATTTTTTTCTCTCACAGTGCTGTCGACACCGGCGTTCACGAGGGAGATCTGATAGACCTGGCGTTCACGCCGCAAATCAACGAGTACCGCGGAAATGTGTCGGTTCAGTTGGTTGCTTCCGCAGTGCGGCCGCACGATCCGCGTGATCTGTGCAACGCCATTCTGCGCGAACAGGCAGACTGTGAATGGGCCGCTGCTGCGTACTGCCCAGAACGTATTGATTTTGTAAGGATCTGGCGCGGCATGCACAGTAATTTTCATGTGGGCGGCAGCACCGACGCCGTCGTGGCTCAGTGCCCGGAGGAAATGGAGCCGGAAAAATTCTGTCTGTGCCTGATGGCACTGAGAGAGGTCGGGCTGCTGGCCGGGCCGGATGGAGCAATTTATAACGCAGCCCAGCAAAACATCAGCGGCAAAGCGGATCTTGAGGCCACAAAGCTGATTCGCAGTCTTCGCAGTTTTCAATAGGTAATGGGAGAATACAATGGACACGCAGGAACACAAAAACAGTGTACAGGACCCCGACGTACTGTTTGAGGCGCTTGTCAAAAAAATCAAAGAAAACACGCACAACATGGATTTGGGCCGCATCCGTGCGGCCTATGAAATGGCGCGCATGGCCCACTCCGGCCAGCGCAGACGCGACGGCTCTCCTTATGTTACGCACTGCATTGCGGCGGCCGACATCAGCGTAGACATTGGGTTGGACGAGGATTCCATCATTGCGGCGCTGCTGCATGATGTGATTGAAGATACAAGCCTCACCCATGAAGACATCGCCCGTCAGTTCGGCACAGCGGTAGCGGATATTGTAGAGGGCGTCACAAAACTGACGCGTGTACAATATACCAGCAAGGAGGATGAACAGGCCGAGAACCTGCGCAAGATGCTCCTTGCCATGGCCAAGGATATCCGCGTCATTCTTATCAAGATCGCTGACCGCCTGCACAATATGCGAACCATGGCCTGGCAGAGCCCGGAGAAGCAGAATTCCAAGTCCCTCGAAACCATGGAGATCTACGCTCCCATCGCGCACCGCCTCGGCATGCAGCGGGCCAAGTGGGAATTGGAGGACCTTTCCCTCCAGTACCTTGACCCGGAAGGCTACAGGCAAATCACCGAGTATCTTGCTGAACGTATGCCGGAACTGGAACGCTTCATGGACAGCATGAAGTCCAAGATCCAGAACCGCCTGGAGGCAGAAGGTGTTCAGTCCACCATCTACTGCCGCATCAAGCATGTCTACTCCATCTATCGCAAGATGTACGCGCAGAAGCTGGATATGGACGGTATCTATGATATCTGCGCCTTCCGCGTCATTGTCGATTCCATCCCTGACTGCTATAATGTGCTGGGTATCATCCACGACATGTTTAAGCCCGTGCCCGGTCGCTTCAAGGATTATATCTCCACGCCCAAGCCCAACATGTATCAGAGTGTGCACACCACCGTGATCGGTTCGGAAGGCATCCCCTTCGAGGTGCAGATCCGTACCTGGGAGATGCACTACACCGCCGAGTACGGCGTCGCGGCGCACTGGAAATATAAAATGGGCGCCAGCGCCAACACTGCCCTCCGCCCGGGCGATGAAAATACCTTTGCCTGGATCAGGAGGCTTCTGGAGAGCCAGCAGGAGTCTGACGCCTCCGACTTCTTCCACAGTCTGAAGGTGGACATGTTCGCTGATGAGGTCTTCGTTTTCTCCCCCAAGGGAGATGTCATCAACCTCCCGGCCGGAGCCACTCCCATTGACTTTGCCTACTTTATCCACTCTGACATTGGCAACCACATGGTCGGCGCAAAGGTCAACGGGCGCATCGTCACCTATGACTACGTGCTGCAAAACGGCGACATTGTGGAAATTCGAACCTCCAAGAGTGCGCCCGGCCCCAGCCGCGACTGGCTCAGCACCGCCAAAAGCAACTCTGCCCGTACCAAAATCAAGCAGTGGTTCAAAAAAGAGCGGCGTGAGGAGAATATTATCCGCGGCCGCGCCATGCTGGAGGATGAGCTCAAGCACAACGGTCTGACTATTGACGATGTGAG
>JBGUQD010000171.1:0-12331 GCA_045130755.1 Candidatus Limivicinus sp.
CTCCCTGACACGCAACCACCACACCGTTTTCGGAAATCAGCACATGTGCCGTCCCTACTCCTTGTGTCTCGGAAAGCAACTGTGCCAACGCATTCTGTGGTTCGAAACCGCCTTCTTCCGGCTTGGGCTCCGATGGGAAAAGCATGAGGACAAGACCCGCAAGCAAAATCAGCATTGGCAGTTTCCATTTTTCCATGAGCGGCAGAAGCTTTTTCTTATTCATACAATGTCCATACCTGCCTCTCTTTCGGGATTCCGATTTCGCGATGCAGCAGACAGGCGAGCTCCTCTGCTGCTTCTGCCGGCCCTGCCGCCTCGATCTCAACAGCGGAGGGCAGCCACTGCCCGTCCCCGTTTCTTGTGAGTTCTATTTCAATAATTTGTATGTTCAGTCCCAGTTCCTGCCCGCAGCTTACAATGTAATTCTCAAGATTGTTCTGCAAAAGCATTTTTTTCATTCTGTCGTCTGTCTCAAGGGAACGATTGCTGAGTTCAGCCTCGGCCAGCGCAAAGCGTGCTTCTTCAAGACTCAGAAGGTCATAGTCTAATGTACACATGGGTGACAGCACTGCCGCTGTAAGAATTGCGGTGCATAACAGTCTCAGTATCCTGCGTGCTCCCCCTTCCGGGCAAATATGCAGGACGGCGCCCGCAAAAACAGCCAGTCCGACAAATGTTCTGAACATATCCTGCGTTACACTGTCACCTTCATTGCGGCTGCAATAGATAAGAAGAGCATCACCGTGTTTGCTCCCAACAGACCCATCAACAGACCGACTGCACTGTCAATCCCCATGAAAAGCTGCTGCAGCCTGGAGCTCTGCACAGATTCTGCCACTGCTGCAACAACTTTGAAGAGCATAGTCTTTATCGTCAAAACCGTGAAGGGGCCGGCGCACATTGCGCACACGGCGATCAACCCAAATGCACCCATACAGCTCAGCACAGCCGAGCTTGCAGCAAGGACGGCCGCAGACGCGTCGGACAGCATACCGCCCACCACCGGGAGAACTCCGGAGATAACCGTACGGGTCGTCTTGATGGCGGCTGCATCAAACTTAGTACTGATAAGCGAGCTCATACCGAGCATTGCCGTAAAGGCAAGCGTCGCTGCAGTCAGCAGCGTCTTGGCTGCCCATTTCGTAATCTTTCCCAGGGCGGTCAGAATGGGGTTTGGAAATACAACGTCAGCGAGGGTGAGCGAGACCGTCGCATAGATAAGAGGAATCACTGCTTTTTGCGAAAGACTCATCATCACATCCAGTGCAAGCACTGCCTGAGCATATCCGACAGCAGCGGAGCTCACGCTCCCGCTTACTGCCGCTGCGGTATAGACAGTTGGGAGAGCTGCTTTGGAGTAATCTGAGAGCCGGTAAACCGCATTGCTTGTCTGTGCCACCAAGCTATCCATACCGCCGGTCAATAGCGCCGCAGCTGTGCATGCTGCGCATATCTCGATCATGCCGCGCACTTTTCCATCTGTACACACTGTTGTGGAAAAAGTACAAAAAAGCACCAATCCCAGAAGCTTTGCCGCAAATCCCAATTCTTCATGCATCCGTTCTTTAAGCCTTAAAGCAAAAGACCGCCACAGGCGCGAGAGAGCCGCGCGTACATTGTACCCATCTGTACCGATCTTTCCACCGATCTCGCGTTCTTCGGTGTTTAATCCGTTTTCCATCTGCGTTAGATCAAAAACACTGAGAGTTTGGTCTGCTAATCCCGCGGCATAGGCCGAGGCATGAAAGAGCGGGAGAAGCATCAGGACAATCAGGAGCCGCTTCATAACATACCGCCTATCGTTGTCATTAGGCTGATGATCACAGGCATTGCAACTGCAGCGGCGCAGAGGCTGCCTGCCATTTCTACAGCCGAAGCCAGTGCAGATTGGGAAGCGTCCCGGCAGAGGTCAGCCCCGAATCTGCTCGCTATCGCAATACCGAGACATTTGAGCATAGGTCTAAACTCGGCGGCGCTGGTACCAAATATCAACTGCGTTTCACGCAAGGCGCTCAGAAGCTCGTCCATTACACCTGCGCAGGCAAGTATGAGGACAGCAGTCGTTACCCCAGCGAGAGCAAAGGATAGCTCCGGATTCACGCGCCGAATTATCAGCGTAACCAGACTGCTGAAAACAGCAAGTGCCGCACATTTCATAAGCAATTCCATCTAAAGGCCAAACAGTGCTTTGATCATGTGAAAAAGCTCACTTATTTTCTGTACTACTACCATCAGCACTACCACCAGTGCAGTAATCGTCGTCATCAGCGCCTGCTCCTCCCTGCCGGAGCGCTGGAGCAGAATATTCAAAACCGCAACCAGAATCCCAACCGCAGCGATCTTGAAAATCAAATCGACATCCATGTTGTCTCCTAAATCAGTAGAATCCCAACGAAAAGCCCCAATGACGCGCTTATGGCCAGTGTCAGGCGTGTGTCCTGGATTTGCGTTTGCTGTCGTTGTTCCAGCCGCCGTCGAAGATGCTCCCGACAAAGATTGATAGCTTCGAGCTGAGTAGCGTTGTCGTAGCGTCCAAGCACAGTTCCCAGTGTTTTGATGTCCCGCTTTGCTTCTTCATCCAGGAAGTCCGAGTTTTCCGACAATGCCCGATCCCACAGGTTTTGAAAACGTTGCTCACCGAGTTTGTCCATATCACGGGTCAACTGTTTAATGAAAGCACCGGCCTCGTCTGAGGAACGTTCAGACAACAATGCAAATAACGCCGGCATAGGTGAACCGTCGCTCTCCAAGAGGCCCTGAAGCTGCTCAAGCATGTCACAATAGCTGCGCAAGGCCCCTGTCTGCCTGAAGTGCTCAAGAATATGTCCCCTTCCATACAGCAGTGCAGCCAGTTGAACAAGAAAAAAACCAATAATCCGCGTCATGGAAGAGCCTCCCGCGTGTATTGGCGCTTTCCTCCGCTTGTATGAATAGTGACAAGCTCGCGAAAAATCCCGCTGTCCAGCAGCTTTTTATACAGAACACGGTGCTTTAAGTCTGACAGATCTCTCCCGTGTGCAGTCGCGAACAGGGTTACTCCGCAGCCGCCAATTTCTTCTGCAGCTGCAAGATCGGTTTCCTGTGTGATCTCATCCATTGCGATAATCTGTGGGTTCATCCCGCGCAGGAGCATCTTTGCCGCCTGGATCTTAGGCACGCCGACCATCACGTCACAGCTTTTGCCGAGGTTAAATTGGGTTCTGCCTGCGATGCTTGCGGATAGCTCATTTCTGTCGTCTATAACCGAGACACGAAGCGGTATGGAAGAAGAACGTCGAATCAGTTCCCTCAAAAGGCTCGTCTTTCCGCCCCCGGGTGGAGAAACAATAAGTGTGCTTACCGGCATAGCCCGAAGCACGCCATCCAGGAGAGCGTCACAGCCGGTTACTTCAGCATGTGGTATACGGATGGATAGCGAACTGAAGTTTTTCAGGCCGGTCACATGCTCTTGCGCATAGACCCCTTCTCCGCAAACACCAATCCGCAGCCCCCGATAGCTTATAAAACCGTTTTTCAAGGACGCAGCAACAGCGTACAGTGAAGCTCCTGTTGCCTTTTCCAGGATATGCAATAGCTGGTCTTGAGTAACTGTCGGCGTATGCAGTGCATGTTCCCTGCCGGATACCACAATTGCAAGCGGTTTCGCGGTACGCAGCCGTATTTCCTCTGCTGTCGGAATCTGTTTTACTACATGCCGAAGATCTTCCGGAAGAAGACTTTGTGCCGTGTTCCATGCATCCATTCCATCACTTCCCACGGATAATCTATGCGCACGAACAGGCGGATATGAAAAAGCCCTGCACATCATGTGCAGAGCTCTGTTCATACTTGTTTACTTGTCAGGCCAGGGGAGCAGACAGTGCTTCCTGACAAGGAATGCATGATCCGCAATTTCCGCCATCGGGGCATCGCTCATGGAATCCGAGTAAAAGTTTTCGGTGTGTCCATTCGGGTCACGCTGATAAAATCGGCGCACCTTTTCGTGATCATGGCAATTTTCACCACTGATCTTCCCAGTGTATTTATCCATCTCCGTCGCAATCAGTTCAACGCCGAGTCTTTCACATATGGGCTTCAGCAGGAAACGCGGAGAGGCTGAGAGAATCAGATCATCGCTTCGCTTCTGATGAAGATACCAGGCGCCAATGCGCTTTTCATTGAGCCGCCAGAAATCGGCGACCGCACGATCAATATCCGGGATCTTCGGAAGAAAGGAGAACAGTTGTTCCTTCAGCGTCTTGGCGCTGAGTTCTCCCCTGCCGTACAGCCTTGCTGCATGCAGACTCTCCCGGAGTGTAGGAAAGATCGCAGCGGGATAGCGGTACAAGCAGTAGCGATAGAAGCAGAAGGAACTGTCAGGGTAAAAAATGGTCTTATCAAAATCATAGGTATTCATAAAACTATTTAATCCTCAGCGTATTCCCCAGCAATGCCGCGCACATGGCAAAACTAGCAATCTCGGCAGCCAGCGGTGTGATAACACCGAGTGTACCCAACAGTATGAGAAGCGCGTTGGAGCCAATTCCTACTCCGAGATTTTCCCATGCCGTGATATAAGCGGTGCGGGAAATCACCAGTGTTTTTGGGATTTTAAAGATGTCCCGGTCCATGACAAGAACATCCGCGCAGGCGAAAGCATGATCCGAACCAAGCGAGCCCATGGCGATACCCACATCCGCTCCTGTCATGATCCTGCCGCTGTTTTCACCCTCGCCCACGAAGGATATGGTTGAACGAGCGCCTTTGTTCTTCATCAGATAGCCGACAGCTTTTGCTTTCTCCTCCGGCTTGAGTTCAGCGCGCAGCATATCAAAATTCAAACGTGAAGCAATGGGGCGTGCGACCGAGAGCACATCGCCTGTAAGCAGAACCAGTTTTTTTACGCCGTTGACACGAAGAGTCTCCAATGCGTCAAAAGCACGGCGGCGTACTTTGTCGGTCACAATGATATGGCCGCAGTAGCGATTATCCACCGCAACGTGAATCGCGTTGCCGGGGCGGGAAGGAATATTGTACTTGATGCCATGCTCTTCAAGAAGGGCGGCATTGCCTACATAGACCTGACGGCTGCCGACAATGGCCGAAACACCCCGACCCGGGATCTCTCTCAGCTTGACGGACTTCAATGCCCGTTCGTCCAGTCGACCGGAGGCCTCACGGATGGCAAGCGCGATCGGATGCCGCGAGAAACACTCCGCCGCTGCTGCGATCGTAAGAAGCTGCTTCTCGCTCATTTTGACGGGATACACATCTGTAACCGAATAACGCCCCTCGGTGATTGTGCCGGTTTTGTCAAAAATAAGCGTATCAGTTCGAGCCATGGATTCAAGACAGTCTTTCCCTTTGGCAAACACGCCCATGCTCTGGGTTTTTGAAAGCGCTTTGCAGTAGATGAGCGGCAGACAAAAGAGCCGCGGGACAGAGCAGGAGGCAATGAGCAGAATTGCAGCTCGCTGGGCATAAGCAATCCAGTTGCCTCTGAAAAGTGGGATGCCGATGCCCACAATCAGCGCCAGTGCCAGAACTGCAGGAGTATAGATCCTCGAAAAGTGCAGCGCCGTATTTTCCTGCTCGGATAAAAAGTCTGTGGCATTGTCTGCCACGCGCACGATTTTGCTTAAAGTAGACTGATCCAGCGAGCGTGATACCTTGATCCTGATATCACTTGTAAGATTCCGGCACCCCGCGTATACCTTGTAACCAACATTGACAGCCCAGGGAGACCGCTGTCCGGAGATTGCGGCAGTATCTATGGTGGTAATCCCCTCGACGACAACACCATCAAGCGGTACACGTTCTCCCGCTTGAACAAGAATAATGTCTCCAGGCTGAACCGCAGCAGGGTCAACGCGTTCGATACTCTCCCCGGTCACGAGCGAGACAGCCCCCGGCAGGATCGCTTTGACAGCAATTTGTGCAGAGCTTGCGTCATGAAACAATCGCTTTTCAAAAAAAGAAATCACAAATGTCAGGATAAGAAGCAATACAGCCTCGAGATACAGGCCTGTTGCAAAAAGAAGCAGCGCAGAGAGGCAAACAATCAAATCTCCGTTGAGCCGGTCGCCTTGCTGAAAGTGTTCATAGGCAGCCAGGACATGCTCGGGAAAAGAAAGAAGAGCCGGAATCGCATAGGCTGCCGGAATTTCCCAACTGTCGATAGGCAGGAACTGAATAACAGCCAGAAGGATCGACGCAGCGGCATAAAAGATCCACGGATGGCGGCCGAGTGCGGGTAACTGACGCGAGGATTTCGCAGTCTTAACATCGGAGATCCCTGCCTCCGCCTCGTGCTTATGGGCGGCCTGCTGCCCGTTCACGCGCTTCGGTATTTTCTTTATGAAGTTCAGCTCGTGCTTTGTCTTCGGCGCGAGATGCTTTGCCATACAGTATCACCTTACAACGTTTTTGGGCAAAATCCTACATCTTGGTATCTTACATCTTTTTGACCGCTTCGTCAATAAATAATCGTGATTCCATGTCTGATCCGGTAAGAAAAGACTCCCGGTCCTGAAACCGGGAGCCAATAGTCTATCATTTATTCGTTTCGCAGCGCTTCAACCGGATCCTTCTTTGCAGCAAGCCCGGAAGGAATCAGCCCCGCAATGAAGGTCAGCAGTACACTTACAAACACAAGACCGACACCGCCGAAAAGCGGCAGGACGGAATTTATGGAGTTAATGCCTGTGAGATCATGGACAATGATATTGATGGGTATGTTGAGCAGCAGCGTAATGCCGATGCCGATAAGCCCGGCGATAAGTCCAATGATAAACGTCTCGGCGTTAAAAACACGGGAAACATCTCGCTTGGAAGCACCGATGGCGCGCAGAATACCAATCTCCTTTGTGCGTTCCAGAACACTGATATAAGTGATAATGCCTATCATGATAGACGACACCACCAGAGAGATTGCCACAAAAGCGATGAGCACATAGCTTATAACATTGATGATCGTCGATACAGATTTCATCAGCAGAGCAACAATATCTGTATACTCGATCTTATCCTCCTCCGGTACGGTTTCGTTATAGTCTTTGATAGCGTCGGCAATGGCGTCCTTATCTTCAAAGGAAGAAGCGTAGATGTTGATAACGCTTGGATTTCCGAGATCTACATAGCCGAGCGTCTTCAGATTCTTGCGCAGCGTACTTTCGGAGTACACCGGGGGCATGGCGTTATCATAGAGCCAGATATAATCATCGTCCTCCAGCGAAAGCAGCTCAAAGTCCATTGCAAGCTCTCTGTCTGAGAGATAGCTGTACATGTTCTTCATCTGTACGGCGTAGGCCTGTTTGACCTGCTCGGAAATCATGCGGCGTATATAGTCAAAGAGCGTGTCATCATCCATTTCCTTCAGGAAAGAGGAATAGCCGGGATAATATTCGAGCACCATCTCTTCGATGTCCTTACGGGTCATATCTTTGAGCTGCTCATCGAGCTGTTCATCGATATAGTCGTCCTCGGGGACACTCATATATTCCACGTAGAGGTCGGCAAGCTCTTCCTCATTGGCGTTCTGAATGTATTCTTTTGCAGCATCGATTTTGCGGGTTTTGGTCAAGGCTTCGTCGTTTTCGTCGAGGAACGGGAGCCCTGTAAGTATGTCAGTATCGGGATCGGAGAGCTGACGGCTGACAAGGTCTTTCTTCTCAGCCTGGCTGACCACATATTCCACCAGCTTATGGGTATAACCCACAGCACCGGTAGCCATCATGCCTGATACTGCATCAGCATCCTGGCGGATAATTCCGACAATATGGATCGGCATCCCATTATTGAACAACGTGCGAAGGCCGATATCCCCGTCAGCAACACTGATGTATTTCTCATCCTCCTCATCATACTGGTATTCATCCGCCGGGTAGATATAGCGGAAGACCATATTGCAAATCTCTTCATAGCTCCAGCTTTCAAGCTCTGTATTGAGGTTTTCCTGATTGATGAAGGTCTCCATATCTTCGGAGAGTCTGCCGCTGGACTTAAGCCCGAGGGCATAGAGAACAAGATCCGACACCTCGTTGTTCTTATCAACCACAAGGACAACCTCGTTGTACTTTTCAGGCCATTTACCGAAAAGAAGTTCATACTGCTCACGAACGAGAGGATTGATTGGTTCCCCGTTTTCTCCCGGCAGGATCTCCTGCCAGGCATTCATGGTGTTATACGCAGCGCCGAAAGTGGAAAAGTAACTGCTGTAGTCACCGCCGAAAGTTGCGCTCATAGCTCGCTGCATCAGTTCGGTCACATCGGTTTTTACGATATTCCCGTCACTGTCTTCCGCATAGATGTTCATGTCCATGTCGTAGGAATACTGCAGTGAACTGATATGCGAGGAGATTTCGGCATCCGCATTCTCAATGTACTGCTTAAAGGCCTTGAGGTTGTTGGTTTGTTTCTCGGCCGACACCATGGAGTTCATCATATCATACAATATTGTGCTGGAATACACCGCATCCTTCTCATGCTGGTTTTCTTCCGCCTCGGCCTGCACACCCATCAAAGAGGTCATCATGCTCGTCATGTCGACACTCTCAGCCTGGATGGTGATGGGATAGCTGGAGAGCGTATCCTTCTGCACCTTATCAATATAATTTTGAATGCCATTTGAGAGTGACATGATGAGAGCGATACCGATGATTCCGATGCTGCCGGCAAAAGCCGTAAGGATTGTGCGCGCTTTTTTGGTCAGCAGGTTATTGGTAGACAGAGCAAGCGCGGTGAAGAAGCTCATGGACGTTCTGTCTTTTCTCGCCGTCTTCACGGACTCCGCTGTGTCGCCGGTACCGGAGTCATATGGGGCATTGTCGTCGACAATCAAGCCATCCTTGAGGCGAATGATGCGGCTGGCGTAATCTACAGCAAGCTCCGGGTTGTGGGTGACCATGATGATGAGCTTGTCCCTGGAGATTTCTTTCAGCAGATCCATGATCTGCACGGAAGTCTCCGTGTCCAGTGCACCGGTGGGTTCATCGGCCAAAAGAATGTCGGGGTTGTTTACCAGTGCACGGGCGATGGCAACACGCTGCATCTGTCCGCCGGACATCTGACTCGGCTTTTTGTGGAGCTGGTCACCCAGGCCGACTTTCTGCAGTGCCTCCGTCGCGCGCTGCCTGCGTTCGCCGGATCCGACGCCTGAGAGCGTGAGTGCAAGCTCAACATTGGATAAAACCGTCTGGTGCGGTATGAGGTTATACGATTGGAAAACGAAGCCGATGGAGTGATTCCGGTAAGCATCCCAGTCGCTGTCGGTAAACCGCTTGGTGGATTTGTTGTTTATGATCAAATCGCCGGAGCTGTAATGATCGAGACCGCCAATGATGTTCAAAAGTGTTGTCTTGCCGCAGCCGGAATGGCCGAGTATCGCGACAAATTCGTTTTCACGAAATTCGAGATCCACACCTTTGAGAGCATGGACAATCGAATCTCCGGCTTCATAGTCTTTTTTGATCTGGCAGAGTTTAAGCATCGGGGTTTCCTTCCATGTGAAACTGTGGTTGACAATAAGCGCTTCCTGATATATACTAAAAAAGTTGAAAATGCCCACGTAGCTCAGCAGGATAGAGCGGCCGCCTCCTAAGCGGCAGGCCAGAGGTTCGAATCCTCCCGTGGGTGCCAGCGTCAGAAGAAGCCTGCTCCATTCCGTTTCCGCGGTTTCTGTAAGAGCATAGCGCCGCGTGAGAAACGCGAGACGATCAATGCTTGCCGCGAAAACTCCATATCCGCAGTCCCCTTCTTCCTTTCAAAATCGGACCCGCTTTGCTGGGCTCCGATTTTTTTATCCTTGGGGATGGTTCTTTTTCATCCAAAAGAGAGGATTCGAATCATGTCCGCAAAGGCCGGGTGCATGTGCATGAGCCGGTGCGAAAACCAGCGAATTCTTCTGACTTTCGCCATGCATGAGACAAAAGATCCACGCAAATTCTCTCGTGGGTACCATGGTAAGCCGATCAGCACCGGTTTCCTTTTGTTTAACCGAAGGAATCATAACATAAATTCTGAAGATTGGATAGAGCCAGTCTTTCGATTTAGCAATTTGTTCATACAAGATGAACCTCCTGCTTTCACAAGCAGGAGGTTCATAGTTTCAGGCAAATTATTTGCCAATATCAACCAACGTGTAGGCACGATTGCCTAAGCCGATTTCTTCTGCGTGCTCCAGCGTGTGCACACCATCGAGATCCTCAAGGCGCCACATAAACTTCTCGTTTCCGTCCGCTTTTGACACGAGATCCAGGCACGCCTGATCCAGTGCAACGGGATCGGTGGAGGCCAGGATGCCGATGTCATGCATGTCAGGCTCCTCGGGATGTCCGGTGCAGTCGCAGTCGATGGAGAGGCGGTTCATGACATTGACAAAAACCACCTGATCCCCCAGATAGTCGCACACGCCCTTGGCGGCTTCGGCCATGGACTCGAGAAACTCCATATGCAGCTCGTCATGCCAGTGGGTATCACTGGTGCCGCCGGAGTGGATGCGCACCTTGCCCATTGCGGAGGCAAGGCCGATGGAGGTGTTCTTGATCGCGCCGCCGTAGCCCGCCATGGGATGGCCCTTGAAATGGGACAGCATAAGATAAGAGCCATAATCCTGGAAATGCGCGCCCACCAGATCGCCCGTCAGGTGCGTGCCGCCGGTGACCGGGATTTCCATAGAGCCATATTCGTCCAGTATTTGAAAGTCTGCAATGTCTGTAAAACCGTGATCCTCCGCAACCTGGTAGTGTTCGGCGGTCGCTGCACGGTTACCCGCGTAGGCCGTGTTGCATTCGACGATCGTACCGTCGACCAGATGTACCAAATCTGCAATCAGTTCAGGGCGGAGATAGTTGCTGTCCGGGGGCTCACCTGTGCTGAGTTTGACAGCCACAGGGCCGGTCGGCTTCCAGTTCAGTGCTTCAAAGACCGCCACAAGCCCTTCCGGAGAAATATCGTCCGTAAAATAAACGACGGGCTTCTCCGGCTCATCCGCGCAGGCTGACGCGGGGAGCAGGCAGAGAACAAGGCAAAGCGCGAGCAAGAGAGACAGCATTTTCTTCATATACTTGACCTCCTTTTTTATAAAACAAGGTTGACGGCGATGCCGGTCAACAATGCAAATACGATGACGAAGCACCAGTAGAGCAGGAAGCGCCTGATGCCCAGAACGATTTTCAGTGCACCGAGGTTTGTGATTTTGGTTGCAGGGCCGGTGAGCATAAAGGCCGCGGCGCTGCCGAGGCTCATCCCTTCCCAGAGCCACTCCTTCAAAAGAGGGATGGTCCCCCCGCCGCAGGCGTAGAGCGGCACGCCGACGGTTGCTGCCATCAGGACACCCCAAGCTTTATCTCCGCCGAAAAGCGTGACCATATGATCCTGGGATACATAGCGTTGAAAGACCGCCGACAGCAGAACGCCGAGAAGGAAATACGGGCCCGTGGCACGGATATTGCGGCACACATTCAGCAGATAGCGAATCAGAATATTGGGGTGCGTATCATGGCTGGCGCGCTCCTCAAATCCTGAGAAATCAAAAAAGTCTCTGTTGCGATAGACCAGGTGGATCAGCAGGCCCGCCGCACAGCCACAGAGAAAGCACGAGACGATACGCACCGTGAGGACCCGGGGCCCAAGGGCGGCGCTGTAGATGATAAGTTGAGGATTGAGCAGGATTGAAGCCATCATAAATGATGCCAGCCAGTCATGGCGCATCCCCTGTCGCGAAAAAGAGGCGGCAACGGGAATTGTGCCGTACATGCAAAGCGGTGAGGCAATCCCCAGCAGGCAGGCAGGGACAATGCCGAACAGGCCCCACTTTTTCCCCTGCATACGGCGGAACAGGCCATGGATACCATCCTTGGCAAATACCGAGATGAAGGAGCCTATGGCAATGCCGATTACCCAGTACCAGAAGATCTGCGTGAGCTGTAATTCAGAATAGTAGCGGAGATAGATAAATTCCCGGCGGAAGATGTAAATGATGTCGTTCATGATTGTTTTTGCTTCTCAGGACAGGTGCTTTTAGCAATATACAGACACCATATAAGGAAACCCTTATATGGTGTCTGTATATTATCAGGCTTACTCCGCGTCTTCCCAGTTGTGCCAGACGTTCTGCACGTCGTCGTTATCCTCGAACATGTCGAGCATCTTCTGCATGTTCTTGATATCATCCTCATTGGTAAGCTTGATGTATCCGTTCTGGGGCAGCATTTCGACCTGGGCGGAGAGGAGCTTGTAGCCCTTTGCGGTCAGAGCATCGGCCACGGCCGCCACATCGTCCTCAGCGGTATAGACTGTCATGGTCTCGTCGCCTTCATTTTCAAAATCGGCGGCGCCGGCATCCAGCGCGTCC
>JBGUQD010000172.1:0-4299 GCA_045130755.1 Candidatus Limivicinus sp.
CAGCAGAAGGTGGTCATCGCCAAGTCCCTTGCCAGCCTTCCGGACATCCTGATCTTTGACGAACCCACCCGCGGCATCGACATCGGCGCGAGATATGAAATCTACCAGCTGATGATTGATCTCACCAAGGAGGGCAAGTCCATCCTGATGGTCTCCTCGGATATGGAGGAACTGCTGGGCATGTCAGAGCGTATTGTGGTTCTCCACGAGGGAGAACAGACCGGCACCCTTGAAAAAAAAGATTTTTCCCAGGAGCGCGTACTGGCGCTTGCCTCCGGGATAGCTTAAGGATAGGAGTACAACATGGAACAGAATAATAAAAAATCCTTCGGGCAGATCGTCTCTAATTTCTCGATGCCGATTCTCCTGGGTCTGCTGATCCTGGTGTTCAGCATCCTGTCGGATAAGTTCTTTACTCCGCTCAATCTCACCAATATTCTGGTACAGAACGTCCACATCGCCATCTGCGCCACGGGCGTATTCATGATCATGGTTTCCGGCGGCTGCGACCTGTCCATCGGCTATCAGATGTCTGTGGCTGCCGTTCTGGTGGCAAAGCTTCTTTCCAACGGCGTTATGGGTGTGGTTCCGGCCATCCTGCTGGGCATCCTGATCTGCGTCGCTCTGGGCTGCTTCAACGGCTTTATGTCCATCCTTCTCAACAGCCAGCCCATGATCGTCACCCTGGGCACCATGGCCATCTTCCAGGGCATCTCCTTCCTGATTTCCGGCTCCAAGACCTATCATAACCTGCCCCGCAGCTTCATGTTTCTGGGTCAGGGCCGCGTCTTTGGCGTGATCCCCCTGAATGTGATCATTGCCCTGGTGGTAATTGTCATCGTGGGCGTCATCCTCAACCGCACCCACATCGGCCGCAAGGTCTATGCCGTGGGCGACAACCCCGAAGCAGCAAAGCTCGCCGGCCTGAACGTGCCGAAGATCAAGATCCTGGTCTTCACCTGCGCCGGCATCCTGGTGGGCATCTCCGCCATCCTGCTCGCAGCCCGCTCCGGCTCCGCCGACTCCAGCACCGGCACCGGAATTGAGTTTACCGGCATCATCGCCTGCGTGCTCTCCGGAGTGGCCCTCAAGGGCGGCGAAGGCACCCTCTGGAAAGCCATCGTGGCTGTGTTCGTCCTGGGCGTCCTGTCCAACGGCATGCAGCTCATCAACCTCGGCACCTATCCCCAGTACATTGCCAAGGGCATCATCATGCTGGTGTCCCTGTACCTGTCCAACAAAACCGCAAAGAAAGCGGCATAAACGCGCACAAGAGGGGAGACCCTCAAAAAAATGAGGGGAGACCCTCAAAATTATAAAACAAACTGTAAAATGGAGGAACCAAAACATGAAAAAGACTCTTGCATTGCTTCTCGCGCTCGTCATGATCCTTGCCCTTGCTGCCTGCGGGCAGAGCGCAGCTCCCGCCGCTGAAAAGCCCGCCGAGGCAGCTCCCGCCGAGGCAGCCCCTGCTGCCGATAAGAAGCCCGCTGTCGGCTTTGTCACCTTCGGTCTGGGCGGCGACTTCTTCCAGGCCCTCGCTGATACTTTCGTCACGACCATGAACGACGCCGGCTGGGATGCCAGCTACGTCGACGGTGAATTCAACCCGACCTCTCAGATCGCCGCCATGGAGAACTACATCGCCCAGGACGTCGATGTGATCGTGCTCTGGTCCGTTGCCCCCGAGGCCATGGACGCCGTTATCGGCCAGGCCCAGGCTGCCGGCATCAAGGTCGTCTCCTTTGTAGCCCCCACAGAGAAGTATGATGCTCTCATGCTCGCCGATGATGCCAAACTCGCCGACGCCCTGAACAAGCTGGCCGCCAAATGGATCGACACCACCTTTGCTGACGCACCCGACCACTCCGTGCCCGTTGCCGTCTTCAGCTGCCGGACTGCTCAGACCGGCGTGACCCAGGCTGATGAGCTCATCAAGATTGAGGAGTATTCCCAGAAGGCCCAGTTCGCCAGGGAAGTCGAACTCCAGGACGAGAACACTGATACCGGCATGGCAGCCGCTGAAAACCTCTACACCACCAACCCCGAGATCAAGGTCTTCCTCTCCGCCCATAACGGCCTGGCCCTTGGCATCAACAACTACTTCACCGGCATCGGCTCTCCGGTCACGGATTACGCCGACATGGGCGTCTTCTGCGTCAACGGCAATGAAGAGATCGGCAAGCTCATCGCCGACAACACGCCCTTCCGCGGCATGGTTCTGACTGGCGGCGTGCAGGACACCTGCAATGAGATCCTGGGCGTTGTCGCCGGAATCTATGACGGCAGCGTGCCCGCAGGCACCGTCACCAACGCCACCACCCTCTTCGTCAACGAAGACACCGTGGAAGAGTACCTGACCACCGGCAATGTGGTCTCCGTCACCGAGGACGATTTCTAAACCAGATCATCACCCGGCCCGGGCGCTTCTCGGCGTCCGGGCCGCACGAAAATCAAACACAGGAGATTGTTCCATGTACAGAAACACCACTATCGGTCCCAAGAGAGGTGTCGCTCTCTACAGCTATTCCGCCGAATTCGGCTTTGAAAAGACTCTTGAGGACTGCTTCGAAGACATTCACGACATGGGCGCCACCGGCGTGGAGATCCTCGCCAACACCCATATTGAAAACTACCCCTATCCCACCGACGAGTGGGTCAGCTACTGGTTCTCCCTCTGCGACAAGTACCAGGTGGAGCCAGTGGAATACGGCCACTGGATCGACTGCCGCGTTCTGCAGGACCGCATGCTCACCACCGAAGAGGCTGTGGCGCGGCTGGAGCAGGATCTGCGCCTTGCCCATCGTCTTGGCTTCCGGGTGCTCCGCACCAAGATGAGTGTGATTGACGATGCACTCAATCCGGTTGAGAATTGGCGCGAGATCATCAGGGGCGCCCTGCCCCTGGCCGAACGCCTGGGACTGACCATGTGCCCGGAAATTCATATCCCCACCAACCTCAAGAGCCAGATGATCCGGGACTACATCGACTTTATCAACGAGACCGGCACGAAGAGTTTTGGCCTGAACATTGACTTCTCCGTCTTCCGCCACAGGTTTGACGAGGGCGAGTTTGTGGATCCCCACTTCGTCCCCAACGAGCCGGAGGACATCGTCCCGCTGCTGCCCTACATCTACTGCTGCCACGCCAAGTTTATCCACATGAACGATGACTTTGAGGAGACCACTATCCCATATAAAGAGGTCCTGACCATCCTGAAGGAACAGGGCTGGAACGGCTATCTCCTGTCGGAGTATGAGGGCGCGGACAAATACGACCAGGGCTATGAGGTTGGCCAGACCCTGCGGAAGCACCACATCATGATGAAGAATATTCTCGGCTACTGAGGAGGCGGAAACAATGGAAAAACAGGTTATTCAATCGGTCGGCTTCCGCAACATCGAGGAGAACGGCGAGATTACCGGCTTCCAGCTGAAAATCCGCCTGCCCTACTACCGCGGCGTCTATCTCAGTCAGATCCGCCCGGGCCACCTGATCGTAGACGGTGAGACTTTCGGAGAAAATGAAATCATGTGGCGCGTCAACGGCGAGGACTACAGCTATGCCGACATGCGCCGGGACTGCACAAACCACTGGCACCCCATGGAGCCCGCCACCCTGATCGTGAAAAAACCGGGCGGTCTCAGCCAGGGCTTCCATGATCTGACCTACGGTTTCTGCTGCACCCATTCCTATATGCCCCCCTTCATGGAAGCGCTGGAAGATCCGGACAAGCCCGCGGTCATTTATTTCCGTGAGTTCGGTCAGAACACCAACAGCCGAAGACTTCTCATTGTTTGATCGGGAGGAACCATCATGTTGAAAATCGGTATTTTAGGCTGCGGCAAAATTGCCCAGGTGCGTCACATTCCCGAGTATGCGGATAACCCCAACTGCGAGCTGGTGGGCTTCTTCAATCCCACCAAGTCCCGCGCCGAGGACATGGCCTCAAAATACGGCGGCAGGGCCTATGACAGCGCCGAGGAGCTGCTGGCCGATCCCGCAATCGATGCAGTCTCCGTCTGCGCGGCGAACAACGCCCATGCAGAACTGACCATCAAGGCTCTCAAGGCAGGCAAGCACGTCCTCTGCGAAAAGCCCATGGCCATCTCCCTCGCCGACTGCGAGGAAATGGTGAAAGTCGCAAAGGAAGAGGGCAGGCTCCTGATGATCGGCCAGAACCAGCGACTCACCAAAGCGCACGAACTGGCAAAGAAGATGATTGCCGACGGCGAGATCGGAAAGGTCATCACCTTCCGCACCAGCTTCGGCCACGGCGGCCCCGAGACCTGGAGCATC
>JBGUQD010000173.1:0-9259 GCA_045130755.1 Candidatus Limivicinus sp.
GGCATAATGATACCCCCTGATGTAGTACTTTCATTTTCCTACATCAGGGGGCTTTTGTCTATTGTCCGTTTTTCCTGGTTCGGTTCATTGAGAAACGGGGGCCAAATTCTCTCATTTTTCTTTTACGATAAGTTTGCGAAGCGCCGATGGCAGCGCATTTTCATAGGTCTCCGCCAGTTCCTCCGGTGTCGCCCGGTACTTGCCCAGGATCCACTCGCAGCTCAGACAGACGGTTCCAAGGCAGTAGGTACGGATCAGCATCGCCGTCTTTTCGTCCAGCGTGTGTTTTCCGCTGACAGACAGAATATGCTTCTCCAGTTCCCCATAATTGATATCCGCCATATACTGGATAAAGGCGTCATGTCCCGAGGTGTGCAGAAGGAGATTCGTCAGATACTCCTTTTCCTCACTGTAGTGCTTTGCTCCGTCCCGCAGTGTTTGAGTCCAGGAGTAGTCTTTCCCGTTGATTCTTCCCATGATCTCTGCCATTTTCCGGGCATAGTCCCAGGCGATCAGGTCGTATTTATCCTTAAAGTGTCTGTAAAATGTCGCAGAAGAATACCCACAGTTGTTGACGATCTCCTGAACGGTAATCTTGTCGATTGCTCTGTCTGCGGCAAGTTCCCGGAAGGATTCGGCCAGGATTTCCTTTGTTGTTTTACGTTTCATGTGTTCACCCCGATCTCTGCTTTTTCACGTGTCAGATCACGCAGCCAGATGTATTTCTTATAGCGCAGATACACCGCCGGGATCTTGACGATCTCATCCAGATTCATGATGCAGTATACTACCACAGGAGAGAGCTTCCAGACAAAAGCCGCCAGAAAGCCGAGCGGAACCGAAAAACACCACATAGCGCCGATGTTCCCGTACATGTCAAAGGCGGAATCTCCGCCGGCACAGAATACGCCGTCAAGCACCGTATGGTTTACGGACTGGAACATGAGGTTTATGCCGCAGAAAAGCAGCATCCCCTGCAGATAAGACGCGGCTGTTTCCGTCAGCGGCGCAAGACGCACGATCAGCGGCGACAGCAGCATCAGAAGGCCCCCGGTGATGATTCCGGCAATGATGGAGAGCCTGGTCAGCCGCCCGCCCGTTTTCTTTGCAAGCGACAGGTAGCCGCTGCCAAGGACATGCCCGACCATGATGCCCGCTCCGTTTCCGAGTCCCCTTGTCATGCAGGCAACCAGACTTCTGGCGATCCCCGTGACGGAATGGGCCGCGACCGCGTCCCCGCCCATGTGGCCCATGATAACGCTGTAGAACGTATAGGCGATGCCCCAGACCATGGACGCCGCAAGCAGCGGGCCCGTAACCTTCCAGAAATCCCGCATAAGCGCGGGCTCGGGCGCAAGTATGCGATCCCATCTGATCCGGATCACAACGTTCTTCTGCCTTCCGTCAGGCAGCGTGAGGGCGTTTTTTTTCCTGCTTTCCAGCATGCTCCAGCCCAGCTCCACCGCGCGGGCCATGACCGTGGCGACGGCAGCGCCGACAATCCCGAGCTTTGGCGCGCCAAGCAGGCCGAAGATCAGGATCGCGTTGCACACGATATTCAGCGCGACAGCGAAGGAGCTGATGCGTGAGGCAGTCCCCGCGCGGCCCGTCGTTTTCAGCACGGTCAGGTATACCTGGGAGACCGCACACAATATGTAAGAAAGTGAAACTGCCTGCAGATAGCGGCTTCCGCTGGAAACAAGCTGTTCGTCGTTGGTGAGGATCCGCATCACACCGGCGGGGGCAACGGCGGTTGACGCTGTGAACAGCCCGCCGATGAGCAGCATATACAGAAGATTGCGCGGAATCAGGCGTTCAACGACTGCATGATCGCCCTTTCCCCAGTACTGAGCGGAAAGGATGCTCAATCCGCCCGTAATCCCGAGGACAAACAGGTTCAGCACGAACTGTATCTGCCCGCCCAGCGATACCGAGGACATGGATGCCTGATCCACAAGTCCCAGCATGATCGCGTCCGTTGCGCTGACAAGCGCAAGCATGAATGCCTGTATTACCAGGGGAAAAACGGTCGAATATAGCTGTCGGTAAAATTCATCTCTCTGTGGTTTCATGATCATGCAGCTCCTGTTGCTCTGCCAAAGCAAGCGATATACTCTCAGTTTATCATAACAGGCAAGGGAAGAAAACTGCTTTATGCGTATTTCCCTGATCTGCCATTTTACATGTTTGTTTCAGTCAAACGCTTTGTAATCTCAGGATGGATCCTGTGATAATTTTTAATGAATTCGAGGAAGAGCTTCGGCAGCCCCGCCGCCTCACTGCGGTAAAACAGGCCGTAGGAAACGCTGTGCTCCCATTCCATGGGCGCAATGCGCATATCAAAAATCACGTCCCGCAGGCACAGGGGCATGACAATCAGATGCCGCTTAATGGAGGCATCCCATACCACATCGCTGTCAAAACCCCGGCGCTCATGAATCGATACACTGTTTCTTTCCAGGTCTTCCTTAACACGGTCAAGATTTTTCCAGCCCTCCTCCGGTCGCTGCAAAACCACCGTAAAGTCACGAAGGTCCTGAAAACAGAGAGTCGGCTTTTTATACAGCGGGTGATCCTTTGCCATGGCGAGGCCATAGGGTACACGGCAGAGCTCATAATACTCCCAGGCGCTGTGCCAGGGGGCGTTCGTTGAGATGGACTCAATAAAATCCACTTCGGACGGGATGGGAAAACGTGTGTCGATGGTCTTCATCTGCACGGAGTATTGCTCCCGCCCTTGGGAGAATTGGATCCAGAAATCATAGAAAACCCGGCACTTTTCACGAAGGGATGTACCCATGACCAGTGACAGTTCTCCATCCGGCATAGAACGCAGCTGTTCCTGGATGGCTTTGCCTTTTTTGATATAATCCATGCATTCGCTTTTGAGATAAGTCCCCTGTTTGGTAAGGCTCACGCCCTTGTTGGAACGGTAAAAGAGCGGCACCTTCAGCTTTGCCTCCAGGGCGTTGATCTGTTGAATGACAGCGCTGGGCGTGATATAGAGATAATCCGCCGCACCGGAAAAGCTCCCGGTGTTGGCCACAATCAGAAAGGTGTCGAGATGCGGATCGTACATGGCTGCATCCTCCCCTGCTATTAGGAATTCCTAATAGCATATTAAGGGATTGTCGCTTCAAATGCAAGAGGGGAAATGCTATAATTTTCACAGTTAATAGGTATCAATTAAGTAGAAAAATCGAAAGGAGCATAAAAATGAGTGAAAAGCATAACCTCACCAGGCGGGATTTCCTGAAAAAGAGCGCCGTCAGCGCCCTCGGCGTAATGGCGGGCAGCATTCTGGGCGGCACCGCCGTCGCCTTTGCGGAGGAACGCGGCACCTATATTCCCGGCACCTACAGCGCTGAAGCCAAGGGCGCGCAGGGCATCGTCACCGTTACCATGACCTTTGACGCCGAGAACATCACCGACGTCAAGGTAGACGTGTCTCAGGAGACCCCATCCATCGGCGGCGCCCACGGGGAAGACCTCGAGAAGGCGATTATGGACGCCCAGGGCACCCACTTCGACGCCATTACCTCCGCCACCATGACCTCTACCGCTGCCAAGACCGCCGCTGCAGCCTGCATTGCTCAGGCCAAGGGCGAGACCGTTGAGGTCGCCGTGGAAGCACCCAAGGAGCCCGGCGTGAGACCCTTCGGCTACATGTGCGATGAGGACTGGCTGGGTGAAGCCCCGGTCATTGATGATGCTGAGATCACCGCAACTTACGATGCGGATGTGGTTGTGGTCGGCGGCGGCCATGCGGGTACCCAGGCAGCCCTTGCTGCTGCCCAGGGCGGCGCAAAGGTCGCTGTCCTCGAGAAGCATGCCGACGGAGAAATCATTTACCGCGGCGACGATATCTGCTCCTACAACTCCAAGCTATTGGAAAGCTGGGGCTTCGGTCCCTATGACCTGGAGGCCATCGTCAATGAGTATGTCCGCCGCGCAAACGGGCGTTGCGACACTGATGTGATCCGCGCTTTCGTCTACAACTCCGGCGAGATGATGGACAACATCGCCTCCCTCGTGCCGGAGACCTCCAATGTCTTCGACTACGCCGGCGGGCAGTGCATCGTCCAGATCGGTTATAACATGAAAGACGGCTCTTTCTACCCCGCCGAGGCTGAAGGTTATTACGCCTGGGCCTCCACCTTCCAGTCCATCGGCACCCAGAATCCCAACCCCGTGGGCAAGGCACAGCGCACCGGCGTCAGCCGCCTGACAGAGCTGGAAACCTACTGCCGCGATGCAGCCGAGGATCTGGGCGCGACCTGGTACTGCGAGCACAGCTCCGTCGTCCTTACAAAGGATGCAGACGGCAGAGTCAACGGCGTCATTGCAAAGAATGCCGACAAGCAGTATGTGAAGTTCAATGCCAAGAAGGCGGTCATCCTTGCTACCGGCGACTTCGGTGCCAACACCGACATGGTTTGGGAGCTCTGCTCCGAGGTGGCTGAGTATGCCGAGCGCGTGGGCTCTCCCCGTGAGAATGTCGGCGGCATGACCGACTGCGACGGCAGCGGCCACAAGCAGGGCTGCTGGGCGGGCGGCATGATCGAGACCCATCCCCGGCCAATTGCTGTCAACTGCCCGATGCTGGGCTTCGGTCCCTGGGGCACCGCGCCTACGATCTGGCTCAACTGCCAGGGCAAGCGCTTTATGAACGAGGGCATGTCCGGTCTCGCACTGGTTCAGTCCCTGCACCAGCCCATGCCTGAGCTCGGCAAGACAGCGAACTTCGCCGTCATGGACGCAAACTACATGAAGTACATTCAGCTTGCGGGCCTTGACCACGGCGCGCCCAACTGGGGTTATCAGGAAGGTATGGATTTGTTCCAGAGCAACATGGAAGCCCTTGACCCCGCCGTTGGTTCCGGCGACGTGACCGGCCTTGAGATCGCCAACAAGTCCTTCCACATGATGTCAAAGGTCTACGTGGGCAATACGCTGGAGGAAGCACTCAAGAATGCGGGCCTCTCCGACGAGGTCATTGCCAGCACCGTTGCCTCCGTCGAGCGCTACAACGAACTGTGCAAAAAAGGCGACGACGTGGATTACTGCAAGTCCGCAAAATACCTCCTGCCCATCGAGCAGGGCCCCTTCTACGTCAGTATGCAGACCACCGCGGGCCTCTACAACTGCGGCCTGAACACCATCACCGGTCTTGTTGTCAATGGCAACATGCAGGTCCTCAACGCTGACCGCTCCCAGGTCATCCCCGGTCTCTACGCTGTCGGCAACTGCATGGGTCAGCGCTTCGGCAACGCGTACAGCTGCCCCTCCGCCGGCAACAACATGGGCAATGCCCTGACCACCGGCCGTGTTGCGGGCAAGCATGCCGCCGCTCTCTGAGATGGAACAGAATACTCTCTCCGCCGCCGAACGGGAGCTGCTGGGCATTTACACCCGCGCAGCTTATGAAGCCTATCTCGGCGGGAATATGCGGGAGACAAAGGCAAAGATCGGGCAGATCGAAGCCCTTAACCCCGGTGGCATCCACGCTCTGTTTCTGCGCGGTGCCGTCACCGGGCGCAGGGCAAAACCCGGCTCGGACATGGCATATATCCGCGAAGCGATCCGCCTCTGGCGTCCTCTGTATGAGCAGACCGAGGGGGAGGCCTTGGATGCAATGAAGGCAGCCATCGCGGAATCACTCTCCACGATCCTTTACATTCCGGTGGAGCTGGCTGCGCGTCAGTGGGATTCCTACTATGACGAGCGTACCGCGCGCACACTTGCCGACACGATCTCAACGCTCCTCCGCTATGAGGCTGGCTATGCGGCGCAGGCCGATGACTACAGCACCTGGATCTGTGAGCTCTTCCGCGCAAACTACGTCTTTCTTGTGGACGAGGCCATCGGCATCAACAAACCTGTTCCCGTCGGTACAGAAAGACGTGTAGAGGCTTACGGTGAGGCGCTGCAAGTGATTTTGAAAATGGCGGAACGCATTCCCGGGAACGACGGATCAGATGCCGCCGTCAAAGAGAATGCCTCGCAGAAACTAAAACGCTTCATCGCATTAAACCATACGGCAAAGGAATCATAGATACACGCAAAATACGACGCCCGATCAGCCTCAAAGGCCTTTCGGGCGCCGTATTCCGTTTTCAAGTTCGACAAAATGACTTTACTTTTTTTCCTGCTCGGACGCCTGCCTGCCCTTGAACTTTCGGGCAACGTGGAGTCCGTCCTTCATAACCGTGCCGCGCTGGATGATGTCGGCGCCGAACTTGCTCCGCAAGGCGTCCACCGCCTTGTCCAGCTTCACATCGCGCTCCCGTCTGTTGCTGTACTCTTCTCCGAAAAGGGATAACTGCCCGCCCTCATCTTCTCTTGTCAGATTGGAAAGGGCAATGCTCATAAGCCGCAGCGGCCTGTGATCTTTCCACAGCTCCCGGAGCAGCCGCTTCGACAGTTCATAGATCTCCCGCGTGGATTCCACCGGATGATCAGTCTTACACTGATGGGAGCGGTTTTTAAAGTCCAGATAGCGAATGGACACCGCCACGCAATAGGCCTTTGCCCCGTCGCTTCGCATATGAGCCGAGACGCTGTCCGAAAGAGCCAGCAGGATCGCGTCCGCCGCCTCCAGTGTGGTCACATTTTCCTCAAGCGTCACGGAATTGCTGTAACCCTTGGCCTCTTCCGGCTCTGCCCGGACGGGCGAATTATCAATGCCGTTTGCGTAATTGCGGGCCTGGATGCTCATCTTGTCGCCGAGGATCCTCCGCAATAGCTCCGGGTCAGTATGCGCAAGCTCCCCGATCGTGTCAATATGCTCTTCCCGCAGCCGGTTCGCTGTGGCGCCGCCCACGAAGAGCAGGTCTCCAACCGGCAGCGGCCAGAGCTTGACCGGGATCTCCTCCGGATAGAGCGTGTGTACCTTATCCGGCTTTTCAAAATCGCTCGCCATCTTGGCGCAGAGCTTGCTGCGCCCGATGCCGATATTCACCGTAAAGCCGAGCTCGTCCCGGATTCTGTCCTTGATCGTGTACGCCAGCGCGACAGGGTCGGGGTACATGTGTCCGGTTCCGGTCATATCCATAAAGCACTCGTCGATGGAGAATTCCTCCACGACCGGCGCATAGCTGCGGCAGATGTCCTTAAACGCCTTGGAGCAGGCTGAGTATAACTTGAAATCCGGCTTTGCGATCACAAGCCGGGGGCATTTTCGCAGAGCCATGGCGATCGGCTCACCTGTCTTGATTTTGAACGCCTTCGCCGGGATGGACTTTGCAAGCACGACTCCCCTTCTGGATTCCGGGTCGCCTCCGATGCAGGATGGGATCAGGCGCAGATCGGGCTCGCCGTTTTTAATGCGGCGTGTCGCCTCCCAGGACAGGAAGGCACTGTTGACATCCACATGAAAGATAAGCCGTTCATTCATTTTTTCGCCCTCCTGTTTTGGTTTCATACAGGCATCTTTTGTACCTGTTCAGTGCAACAGGCATGCCATCGTCTATTTCCCTGTCCCCTCTGTTTCGGAAACAACGGGCCTTTTCCCGGATATGAGACGATAAAGAGGAAGGAGATAGAGATATACAGCGAAAAGGATGGAACTGTCCGGAGCGCCGATCGAAGCCAAAGGAACAGCGCCGGCAATAGACCACGGGATCAGCGGCGCAATGACAATTACCGTGTCCTCCAGGTCAAGTGCCAGGTCAGAACGCCTGGTATACAGTTCTTCGCACAGCTGCGCTGTCAGCAGGGTGGCCAGCGATTGATTGCATGCGATCATACAGGTAAAAACAGCAGCAATCAGTGTGGCAGAATAATTGCCGCTTCGCAGTGCCATGTGCCGAAGAGAGCCTTTTGCACGATCGAGTAATCCTGTCTTTTGAAAGATTCCCGCATAGGCTGAGGAAAGGCACACGATGACCGCAACACGGAGCATGGAAAGCAGTCCTCCGCCGTTCATCAGTTTGGCAGCGTCCGGATCTGTTGCTGAAAACCCAAAGACGGCAAAACGAATCAGATCTGTGACCGCGTGTTTTTGAAGAAGGATGCACAAAGGCAAAGAAGAAAGAATGCTTGCGCCCATGGCGATTTTCACGTTTACCCGAAAAAACGAGAGGAGCAGAATAACCAAAGCGGGGATCAGCGCCAGCCAGTGCAAGGAGAAAGCACGCGCAAAGACTGTTTCAAGATCCAGCATCTCACCGTTTGCCCGCCGTAGCAAACCAACAGCGCAAAATATAGCTCCGGACAACAAAAACGGTACGGTTGACGACCGCATCATTTGCCGAATATTGGAGAAAATATCGGTTCCGGTAGTATCCGCCACCAAAAGCGCGCTGGTAGAAACCGGTGAACAGCGATCTCCGAAGAAGGCTCCGGACAGGACCGCTCCGCCGATCAGTCGAATATCCACGCCCAGCGCGCTGCCCATAGCAGAGCAAATCACGCCCATCGTGGCCGCAGTTCCGAATGAAGTTCCCGTCAGATATGAGACGGCGCAGCACAGGATAAACGCCAGAGGAAGGAATGCTGCCGGCCGAATGAGCTGTGCGGCATAGCAGACAATCACAGGGATCGTGCCGGAGGCACGCCACAATGCGGTCATGATGCCGATCAGAGCAAAAGTCATCAATATGTTTTTGACGGTTTTGATCCCATCCATGCACATTTGAAGAAGTGCCTTCGCCGTATGACCTTGTTTTTTCCCGAAAGCCAGAAACAGAAGTAGACCGAATCCGAGTGCCCAAAGTATCGAAAACCCGGAGAATACGCAGATCAAAACCCCGAGGCAAAATATGCTGAGTGTCAGGATATCCATTCTAAATACCCCTTCCGGGTCAAATCCTTATCAATTGACAGCCAGTTATTTGAATACCTTTATCAACAAATTCATAAATCCAAGAAATTGTACGTAAGGGATTATACCATCCAAATCGTGTGAAAGGAAGAGAAATGTTCGGAAGCGAGAATGTCCGGGGGAGCTCTCGTGCAGCAGATACTTTGAATGAAATAGCCTGCGACAATTTGAGTTACCTTGTCCACGTTCAGCATCTGAGTATAACTCGTCTAATAATTTATATATAAGTATTAACAATTTCTTCACAGAAATATTAGCACTTGCCCTTGACGAGTGCTAATATTAGTGGTATAACATACTCGCAAGCGGGAAAGAGATCCGGAACCAAGGTTCCGGATTCCCTCCTCTCCCCTTGCGGCATATACCACAGCAAAAGCCCTGAACAGCATCCAGGACCGAAAATAAAAGGAGGTTTGACTTATGTTGTACATGCCT
>JBGUQD010000174.1:0-10720 GCA_045130755.1 Candidatus Limivicinus sp.
CTCGAGGGGGCAAGGCCCACCTCGAATACAATAAACCGCCGTCTGAAAAGGCTTGAATTTCAAGGCTTTTCAGATAACAGCATTTTGTCTCAAGCAAAATGCTCGGCGATGAAGCGCAGGCAAAAAGTCCCAATAAGGACTTTTTTGACAAGCTGACAGAGCCCGACGGATTTCCGTCGGGCTCTGTACATTTTTCAGAAATAAAACCAGTCGTAACCCGCGTGACCGGGTCGGTACAGGCAATATAGCCCCACCGCGAGGTGCCCCAGCAGCAGCACAATGCCGACAATGGCCTTTGCAGTCTCGCCGCGTTTTTTCCAGTCTGTGCGCTGCACCAGCCGCCACAGCAGCGCGGCGGCAAGGCCAAAGACCGTGGGATACAGCGCAAGGCTGCCCCATTCAAAGTTGCCGTCGTTTGCGCGAAAACCCGTTTCGGTAAGGGCCAGTGCCTCAAGAACCGCCACGCCCAGTACGCCCCACACAATGCAAAGGTGTCCGCGCTCCGGCTCTTTGATGCCCTGCGTAAAGTGGCTCCAAAGCGGCAGCAGCAGACCCCGAAGGTACATCACCAACAGCGACAGAAGTCCACCCAGCGTCAGCGCGCGCAGCGCGACGCCCGAGCTCGTGCCCGCAAAATCCTCCGCAAACAGCACCGATGAACTCCACAGCAGCACCGCCGCCGACGGCAGCACCGCGCAGCCGATCAGAAACTCATTCCTGAAGCCCTTGCACCGGGTCTTTACGAAGTCCCACACCAGCATCACCAGTACCGCAGGGGCAAACGCGCCGAGAAAACTGGGCTTAAAGAGCGTGGAGAGGGTGAGCGTCAGAGCAAGGCCGAGCCAGTCGGAAAGGCGGAGCCTGTCACGGCGGGCATCCCAAAGCCGGAAGAAAAACAGCAGCACCAGCGGCACCGGCATACGGCTGAACAGCAGCGTCATGTTGTGAAGAACGTTCCCGTTATAAACGCCGAGATACATCTGCACCTGCCCCGGCACGATCCACGGCCCGCAGATGTGGGCGAGTAGCGAGGCCAGCAGGGCAAATCCGCTGTCGAGTGTCGGAAACATCTGCCGCAGGAGTGCCCAAAGTGTAAAAATGCAAAGGAGCTGGTTTGCGGTGAGTACAAGGGACAGCGCCGTCTGCCCGCGTGTCTCACCGAGCAGTGCCCAGAGCGCACGGACGATGAACGATGCGAGGCTGTAGTCATTGCGGCCAAGGGCCAGGCGAACATGGGCCGGCATATCCGAGAGGATGTAGTCGGCACACATGAGGTAGAAGATCCGCTGCCAGCGCCAGCAGAGAAGAAGCAGCAACAGCGCACACAGAACCAGACAGGCGCGCGAACGCTTTTCAGCTTTCACTCTCAATCACCGCCTTTTCCGCAGCGAGCTTGTCAATAGGGCCAAAGTATTTCGTACGTTCCGCCGTATCGAGCTCGAAGGCACTGCACAGACCGTCGATGTTGGCCTGCTCCCAATCCTTGTCGTCAATCATGCTTCGGAGATCGGCGATCGAGTTTTCCCAGGACTTGAGACTGCTGCCGACACGCTCATAGTCGCGCTTTACCTCGGGCCTGAGCTCTTCGGCCATGGCGTCGAGCTCCTTCAGCAGCGCCTTGTTTGACAGGGGGCCTGCCAGCAGCTCAGCAGCCCTTGTCAGGAATTTTTCACGAAACTGCGCATTTTTCATCAGCGGCACAGAGAAGGACGCCACCTGAATTTGAGACGCGCCGTAGTCATTGAGCAGATTGGACTGGATGCTCTCAAAGCTGCGGAAAGCCGCGTCCAGATCGTAAAACAGCAGGTGCCATTTTCCGTCTGCCAGGGAAGAGCGGGCATAACGCAGGTTGCCGCTTGTCACGTCCGTATTGGCGCAGTAGCCCTCCAGGATCAGCCAATCGATGAGGCTGTCGATATCCATTGTCTGACAAAACTGCGCATAGTTTTCTTCGAGCGTCATATCGTGGCTGTTGACGAAGCCAACGGTCTGTTCGTATAATTCGCTGTTATATGCGGCAGGGGCTTCGATGCACTCCACATAGTCCTCATCCACGCCCGCAAGCCCTGCATAGAGGGAGGCATTGGGCCGCTCCTTGACCGTATAGATGCCCGTATACTCACCGTTGAGGTAGAGCACGCAGTAGATGCTGCGCTGATTGATGACGGCGGTATCCGCCTGCTCGGCCATTTTCTGGGCAAGTTCGTTTCGCACAATGCCCTGATACTGATCCTGCCCGGCCCGCAGCAGCAGGTCGGTGAAGCTCGTCACGCCGCCGCCGAAAATGTCGTGCTCCAATGTCGGCGCGCCGTATGCGCCGCTGAACTTGACGGCAAGATTCTTCTTGGGCAGGATAAGGCTTGTCTCGCCGTTGAGCTTGATGCCGCAGTTGATGCGGAAACTCTCATCCCCGCGATAGAAGGAGAGGGTGCCGGGCAGTTCGTAGAGCTTGGCACCGGCGTTATAGATACCGGTGAATGCGTCCTTGTCCTCCGCAACGAAGCTTGCCACCGGCAGGGTGTGCCCCTCGTTCACAATGAAGGACAGGGACAGGGTACGGCTCGGCAGCGCGTTTTCTTCAAAGCTCTTTACGCTCACAACACTCGTCGCGGCAATCTCGATGGGCTCTGTATAGAGGGGGCTGTCCTTCGTGGGGGCCGAGCCGTTGATCGTATAGTGCAGCTCACCCTCGCCGCGAAGCTCAAGCATCACGTGCTCCGTATCCTCAAAAACGCCGTCGGGCGTGAGATTGACCGGCATGGCGCTCACACGGCGGCTGCCGCTGCCGTTGCTGTGCTCGGGACTTGGTTCGGCAAAGAAGAACCAACCCGCGTCTCCATCCATGCGGCCGCAGCTTCCACCGGCGGGAATATCCCGGAGACTTGCCCAGTCGATGCGCTCTCCATCCCCGCGCGTGAGGTAGAGCTGCTCGTTGGAGGCGTTGAGGGAAAAGCCCGTGCAGGGCGTCGATCCATAAAAGCCGGAGCCGGGATCGGCGCACACAAAGAGCAGCGCCGCCCCCGGGGCAAGCTCCTGATCCGGCATTTGCCAGAGGAAAGGCAGATCGACCTTGTCGGACAGATAGTAGTCGGACAGCAGCACGGCCCGGTCGGAGACGTTTTTAATTTCCACCCAGTCACAGTCACTGTCGGTGCCCGCCACGTTGAGACCGAGGTTTTTGACCGCCGCCTCGCTGATGACCAGCGGACCGCGCGGCTGAAGCGTCAGTTGAAAGCGCTCATAGCCCGCAGCGGAGTTTTCTTCTCCCGGTGTGGGGTAAAACGTCTGCTGCCAGCTATCGGCTGCGTCCAGGGCCAGCGAAACGTCCGCCGCCGTGTCAGCGCAGAAGGCACTGTCAACGGGCAGACCGTTTGCGTCATACAGGCAGATGCAGTCCTTCTCTGAAAGGGCAAAATTTGTGTGCAGCTCGTCCCCGGCCCGGTCCTTCTTGGAGGCATAGAGCACGAGCCGTCCGCCCGGTTCCAGACTTTTCTCCGGCAGAATCCAGCCGTAGTGTTTTTCCCGGTCGGTGATGCGGAAGCCTGTGAGGTCGATGGGCTCTTCCGACACGTTTGTCAGCTCAATCCAATCGGGGAAATCCCCGTCCTCATCACATAATAGCGCTCGATTTTTGGCCATGATTTCCGTGATGCGCAGCTTGCCCTTCAATGGGGAAGCGGGGATGGGGGTCCGCTCCGGCTTCGCCGTCTGGGGAGCGGCAGTGCCCTGGACGATGAACGAGGTCTGCACCGGCGCGGTGGTGCGCCCGGCCGAGAACGTATCCGACGGCGCGCTTGACGGAACCGGCGTGAGCGCCGGAGGGAGGATAGAGCGCTCCCAGAAGGCGGCAAAAGCCACGACCGTCATCAGCACGGCCGTGAGCACAAGGAAGAGAAAGCGATCGCCTCTGCGCATGGGGTAACCTCCCGTAAATTCAAGGTGCTCTATTATACCGCCGCAAACCGCATGCTGTCAAATTGCTTGTGCAATAACGCGCAAGAGGTTATAATAGGAAAAAAGATTTGAGAGGACACGATATGAAGAACATCCTCATGATCGGCACGGGCGGAACGATCGCCTCGGAAATGACGCCGGACGGGCTGACGCCCGAGCTCACCCCCGCGCAGCTTCTGCGCTATGTGCCCGCTATCCGGGATCTGTGCCGGGTGGATTGTATAAACCTCTTTTCCCTTGACTCCACCAACATTACCCCGGCCCACTGGCTCCGGACGGCCAGCGCCATCCGGGAGCACTATGAGGACTACGACGGCTTTGTCATCAGCCACGGCACCGACACCATGGCCTACACCGCCGCGGCCCTGAGCTATCTGGTGCAGGGGGCGGACAAGCCCGTCATGCTCACCGGAGCGCAAAAGCCGATCAACTACGATTCCACCGACTCAAAACTGAACCTCACCGACGCCTTCGTCTGCGCCGCCTCCGGGCAGCTTGCGGGGGTGAACATCGTGTTCAGCGGCAGGGTCATTCTCGGCACCCACGCGCGCAAGACCTGCTCGAAGAGCTTCGCGGCCTTTTCCAGCATCAACTACCCCGATGTGGGCATCCTGCTGGACCACAAGCTGGTGCGCTATATTGCGCCGGAGGCCTATTATGCGCCGCGCTTTTTCGATACGCTCGACGAGAAAGTGGGGCTTGTGAAGATGGTGCCGGGCCTCGATCCCGGCGTGCTGGACTACATGCTGCAGAGAAACGACGCGCTCATTCTCGAATGCTTTGGCGTCGGGGGGCTTCCCGCCTACGAGGACGAGGAACTTTTGCGTCTGGTGGAAAGGCACACGGCCGCGGGCAAGTTCATTGTCGTCACCACCCAGGTGCAGAACGAAGGCTCTGATCTGTCTGTCTACTCGGTGGGTCACGGCCTCAAGCAAAACCCGCTGGTGCTCGAGGGCTACGACATGACCAGTGAATCTCTTTACGCGAAGATGATGTGGATTCTCGGCCAGACGAAGGAGCCTAAAGAGGTATCAAAGCTCTTTTATACGCCCGTTGCGCATGATATGCTGAGGCAGACATGAGGAAGGACTGTTCTATGGAAACGATCATCATTATCGGCGCGGGGGCATCCGGCATGATGGCTGCCCTGACTGCCGCCGAGGTGTCGGGGCGCAAGGTCATCCTGCTCGAGAGACAGCAGCGGGCGGGGCGCAAGCTTCTTGCCACCGGCAACGGCCGCTGCAACCTCACCAACACCGGCGCAGTTTTAGATAACTACCACGGCGAGAACCGGGACTTCGCCGCTCCGGCGCTTGACGCTTTCCCACCGCAGGCTGTGCTGGACTTTTTCCACAGTCTCGGTCTTGTGACTGTTGAGGAGTACGGCGGGCGGGTCTACCCGCTTTCGGACTCCGCCAACAGTGTGCTGGACGTGCTGCGCTTTCACCTTGAGGCGAAAGGAGTGGAACTCAGAGCTGCCGAGCCCGCGCGGGAGGTAAAGCGCGAAAAACAGGGCTTCACCATCGTGACGGACACAGAACGCCTGCATGCGGACATGCTCATCATCGCCTGCGGCGGCGCGGCGGGCGCAAAGCTCGGCGGTGTATCGGACGGGTATGAACTGCTTAAAATGCTGGGCCATAAGCGCACGGCGCTCTGTCCCTCCCTTGTCCAGCTCGTCACCGCGCCGGAGTACCCACGCGCCCTCAAGGGCGTGCGTGCCGACTGCGCTCTGCGCCTGTATGCGGGTGACAGCGTACTGGCTGAAAGCGGGGGAGAACTCCAGTTTATCGAGACGGGCGTCTCGGGCCCGGCGGTCTTTGACCTCTCCCGCGCCGCCGCGACCGGAGGAAAGGGCCTTACCCTCGCGGTGGATTTTCTGAGAGGCTATAATGAGGCTGCCCTTTTCGATCTGCTGAAACAGCGCTGCAAAACCTTGCCCGCGCTCCCGACAGGGGAAATGCTGACAGGCATCGTCCATAACCGCCTGGGGAAGATGCTCGTCAAATATGCGGGCCTGAACGCCAGCATGCCCCTGCATGAGCTGGATGACAGAGCGCTTGAAAAGCTTGCTAAAGCCTGCAAGGACTTCCGGCTCCCGGTGCAGGGGACCGAGGGCTTTGACAAGGCCCAGGTCACAGCGGGCGGCGTGAAGACTGCGGGCTTTAACCCCGCGACGCTGGAAAGCTGGTTCGTTCCCGGACTCTTTGCGTGTGGGGAGGTGCTGGACATCGACGGCGACTGCGGCGGTTATAATCTCCAGTGGGCCTGGGCCAGCGGCAGACTCGCGGGGAGGCTGGGCACATGATCCTTGTTCGAAACCTCCGCCTGGAACCGGGTGAGCCGCTTGAGAAGCTGCGGCAGAAAGCGGCGAAAAAACTGCGCGTACCGGCCAGTGACATTGCAGGCATCCGCCCGGTCAAGCGCTCACTCGACGCGCGAAAGAAGAACGACATTCACTACGCCTGTTCCGCCGCCGTTAGCTTAAAGCGCGGCGAGGAGCGGGCCCTGAAAAATGCCGGAAAGGACGCGGCAGCCTACACGCCGCCTGCCTATGAAATCCCGACAGTGCACACGGACACCCGACCCGTGGTGGTGGGCTTCGGGCCGGCCGGCATGTTTGCGGCGCTGGTGCTGGCGAGAGCCGGGGCAAGGCCCATCGTGCTCGAGCGCGGCCAGGAGGCCCTCAAGCGTGCCGAGGCAGTGGAAACCTTCCGCAAAGGCGGGGCGCTTAACACGGAGTCTAATGTTCAGTTCGGCGAGGGCGGTGCCGGGACTTTTTCCGACGGCAAACTGAACACCGGAACCCACGACCGGCGCATGTTCTGGGTCTTGCAGGAATTTGCCGCCCACGGCGCACCGGAGTCGGTGACTTATGACGCCAAGCCCCACATCGGCACGGATATTCTCATCGACGTGGTACAGAACATCCGCCATGAGATCATCGCCCTCGGTGGCGAAGTGCGCTTCGAAACACGGCTCGACGGGATCGAAACCCGGGACGGCGCGGTGTGCGGTGCGGTCGTGGCCCACGGCGGCAGGACAGAAACCCTGCCGTGCCGTCAGCTCATCCTCGCCATCGGCCACTCTGCCCGGGACAGCTTTCAGTGGCTCCATGATATGGGCGTGCCCATGGAACGAAAACCCTTCTCCATGGGCGTGCGCATCGAGCATAAGCAGGCTTTGATCGACCTTGCCCAGTACGGGCGCGAGCGGGGGAAACTGCCGCCTGCCGACTACAGTCTCAATGTCCATCTCCCGGACGGGACGAGTGCCTACACCTTCTGCATGTGCCCGGGCGGGCAGGTCTTTGCCGCAACCTCAGAAGAAGGCGGCGTTGTGACCAATGGCATGAGCTATTCCAAACGCGACGGCGAAAACGCAAACGCAGCCCTGCTCGTCACGCTGCATGCGAAGGATTTCCCCGGCGAAGGTGTGCTTGCGGGCATGCACTGGCAGCGCGAGATCGAGCGCGCGGCTTATCGGTATACGGGCTCGTACAGGGCGCCCGCACAGCTCGTGGGTGACTTTCTGGAAAATCGCCCCAGCACCGCGCCCGGATCCGTCACGCCGACCTATACCCCCGGCGTTTGTTGGGGGGATCTGAGAAGGGTGCTGCCGGAGCGTATCACAGGCGTGCTGCAAAATGCGATCCCCGCCCTGGGACAGAAACTGAAAGGCTTTGACGACCCCGACGCGGTACTCACCGGGCCGGAGACAAGATCATCTTCTCCCGTGCGTATCCTGCGCGATGAGAGTTTGCAGAGCTCTCTGCGAGGTCTTTACCCCTGCGGGGAGGGCGCGGGCTACGCGGGCGGCATCACCTCCACCGCAGTGGATGGCCTGCGCTGCGCCGAAGCGGTACTGAGAGATATTTTTTAAAAGAAAGAGCAGGAGCCTCGGCTCCTGCTCTTGGTATCCGTACACTTACTGCTGGGGCTTCTCGCCGCTCTTGGCCTTCGGTTTGCCGTGGTAGTAACGGCGGCGGTTCGGCTTGGATCTTGCACCCTCCTCTTTGGCGAGGGCGGTCTCCTTCTTCGGCTGCCCGGCGGCCTCCTGGCGGGGCTTCGCCTCCCCCTTGGGCTTGCTGTGGCCCTTTCCGCCGCGACGGCTGTGAGCGTTGTGGCCCTCCTTCTCGGCGGGTTTGTCTGCAGCTTTGGCCTCGGGCCGCGATCCCTTTTTTGCTGCAGCTTTGGCTTCGGCGGGGGCATCAGCCCTGGCTTCGGCGGTCTTTCTTCCGCGGCGGCGACGGCTGCTGCGGCGCGGCTCCTCCTGTGGGGGCTCTTCGGGAGTTTCAAGGAGAGCGGGATCGTTGTACTGCGGCTCGATCATCCAGGGGTTGGGCTCAGACTCTTCAGCCTCCTGCTCCGGCTCGGGGACATACTGGAAGGTGGAGACGGGCTTTTCTCCGTCGCGCGGCCTGCCTCCGGGTACGGCGCACAGCTCGTTTGCCTTGTACAGGTGCAGCGAATCGTCGCTGTCATCGTCCAGGCGCACCTTCACGGTCTGGCGCAGGAGATTGACCTGTACGGCGGTGCCGAAGCCGTCCTTGGTCTCCACGAAGGCGCCCTGCTTGGGGACCTTCTTGATCAGATCCTCGTAGGCCTCCTGCTCATAGCGCAGGCAGCACATAAGTCTGCCGCAGCTTCCGGAGATCTTGGCGGGATTCAGGGACAGGGACTGCACCTTCGCCATCTTGGTGGACACCGGCTGGAAATCGTCCAGAAACTGGCTGCAGCAATAGGGGCGGCCGCAGATGCCGATGCCGCCGATCATCTTGGCCTCGTCGCGCACACCGATCTGTCGAAGTTCAATACGGTTGCGGAAGACGCTTGCCAGGTCCTTGACAAGCTCACGGAAATCCACACGCCCGTCGGAGGTGAAGAAGAACATGGTCTTCGTACCCTCAAAGTTGCACTCCACGTCCACAAGCTTCATGTCGAGGCCGTGCTTGGCGATCTTCTCCTGGCAAATCTCAAAGGCTTCCTTCTCACGCTGGACGTTGAGCTGGGCGATGCGCAGGTCGTCCTTGGTGGCGATGCGCTGCACGCACCGCAGGGGCTGAACCACGGCGGTGTCCATGACGTTGTGGTTTCCGAGGGTGCAGTCGGCGATTTCGAGACCCTTGGAGGTCTCCACGATTACCTTCTCGCCGGTGTGCACGTCCAGCCCGTTGGGGGAGAAGTAATAGCACTTGCCCCGGTTTTTGAATTTGATACTGACTACTTCAATCAATTGCGTTTCCTCTGTTTCCGTCGGGCAGGGCGTCTACCGCCAGCAGCCCGAATAATTGCTTTACATTGGTGTTGACCTTCAGATATTGCGTGCACTTTTCGCTGAGCCTGTACAGGCCCAGCAGTTCCGCGCGGGAAAAGCGGCCGCTCTTGAGGCGCATGCACAGCATATCGTCAAGCTTCAGGCGCAGCGCCTCCAGAAAGGCTGCCATGGCGCGCGCGTCGATGTTTTCATTCTGCATGCACCAGCGGAGAATCTGCGCATCGTCCCGCGTGTTGACCGCCTTGAGATAGCCGGCGGCAAGCTCCTTCGCTGCCTCGTCCAGCCCTTCGGGGTCCTCCGCTCCCTGGAGCTTCACCAGGGCGCAGCGCGAGCGCACCGTCTCCAGAAGCTGCATGGGCCGCACCGTGCACAGCAGGAACACCACCGCGGCGGGCGGTTCCTCCAAAAGCTTGAGGGCGGCGTTCTGGGCCGCGGGATTCATGGTCTCGGCCTCATCGATGATATAGACCTTGCGCTTTGCCTCGTTGGGCAGCACGATGGCGTCGGCCGAGAGAGCGCGGATCTGATCGACGGTGATGTTCTGCTTCTGCCTGCCCTTGTCATCAACGGCGCGCGAGAGGGTGATCACATCCGGATGGATGCCGGCCGCGACCTTGCGGCAGTCACGGCAAACCCCGCAGGGCTTCGACGGTCCTTCCCCGGAGCAGACGGCCCTGGCCGCAAGCTCTTTGGCCTTGTTCAGCGCGGCCTCGCCGCTCGGCGCGCAGATGAGACAGGCGTGGGGGATGCGTTCGCCGTCGTTTGCCGTATTCTGCGCCATGCCCGCCCCGCCTTTCACATACTGAATCAATATATTCTACCCTAAAAGATGCGTGAAGTCAATGCGGACAGGGATTTAAAAATCCGCCTCCGAAGGAGACGCCATAACTCCACACTCCACATTCCAAACTCCACACCAATAAAAAGTTCCCGTAAAATGAAAAAATCTTGCAAAACCCCTTGCAAAAAACAAACCGATCTGCTATTATATCAAGGCATTTCGCACGGGAGCGGACTTTCCCCATGTGGCCCAACGGCTTGGCGGAGAGGATGAAGCGCCCGGAGGAAATAACAAATATGTAAAAGGAGAACAAACCAAATGGCAGTCGTATCCATGAAGCAGCTGCTTGAGGCCGGTGTCCACTTCGGTCACCAGACCCGCCGCTGGAACCCCAAGATGGCCGAGTACATCTACTGCGAGCGTAACGGCATCTACATCATTGACCTTCAGAAAACCGTCAAGAAGCTCGAGGAAGCCTACAACTTCGTCCGCGAGCTTGCCCAGAACGGCCAGACCATCCTCTTCGTCGGCACCAAGAAGCAGGCGACCGACGCCGTCAAGGAAGAAGCCTCCCGCGTCGGCATGTACTATGTCAATGCCCGCTGGCTCGGCGGTATGCTCACCAACTTCAAGACCATGCGCACCCGTGTTGACCGCCTGGCTCAGCTCAAGAAGATGCAGGAAGACGGCACCTTCGACATGCTGCCC
>JBGUQD010000175.1:0-4967 GCA_045130755.1 Candidatus Limivicinus sp.
CATCCGCGACCGCTATATGAGCGAGGAGGCCGTCAACCGCCGCAAGGCGCGGCTCTACGTGGATTTCAGCCGCTATGTCTCCGCCCAGGGCATGAGCGGGCGCGACACCGCCGCCGTCGCCCGCTGGACGGCGAGCCACGAGTATGTGACCATCTTCCTCTTTGCCGCCGGGCGCGAGCAGCAGCTCTACGCCGGGGGCATGCTCGACCCGGATAACCACAGCGGCTACGACCCCCAGGTGCACGGCAGGCTCTACCCCATCCGTTTCTCCGACGGACTTTACCAGGTCGCCATCGGCGATAACTCCCAGGTCCGCCAGCGCCTTCTGGTGAGCATCGCGTCCTTTGCGGCGGCGGGCGTGTGCTTCCTGCTGCTGTTTATGTGGTATACCGGGCGGCTGACGCGGCGCATCATCGCCCTGTCAAAAGAAGCCGCCGCCGTCAGCGCGGGCGACCTTGAGCGCGTGATCGAGGCCCCGGGAGAGGATGAACTGAGCGCGCTTGCCGACTCCGTGGACGAGATGCGCCGCTCGGTCATTGAGCGCATGGGCAACGAGAAACGCGCCTGGGAAGCCAACACCGAACTCATCACCGCCATTTCCCACGACATCCGCACTCCCATGACCGCCGTCATCGGCTACCTGGGGCTTCTCTGCGGCGACGGAGAGGACAGCGAGACCCGCGCCCAGCTTGCCTCGTCTGCCTACGTCAAAGCCATGGAACTCAAGGACCTGACCGACCAGCTCTTCCACTACTTCCTGGTCTACGGCAAGGCCGAACTAGACATGGAGCGGGAGCGCTTCGACGCGCGGGTGCTCTTCGAGCAGATGCTCGGCGAGATGGAGTTTGATCTCACGGATGCGGGCTTTAGCATGCAGCGCATCGACTTTGAAGGGGAGTGCTTCGTCACGGTCGACCCTCTGTACTTAAAGCGCGTGCTGGATAATCTCCTGTCGAATATCCGGAAGTACGCAGATCCCACAAAACCCGTCGTGGCCCTGTCGGAACTCAGGGACGGCAGCCTGACCCTCACGGTCTCCAACGCGATTGCCCCCACGCAGACGCGGAAGGAGAGCACGAAGATCGGTCTGCGCACCTGTGAGAAGATCATGACGTCCCTCGGCGGCAGCTTCACGGTCACAAACGACGGCGAACACTTCGCCGCCGAGATGACCCTGCCCGCGGCAATATAATAAGAACCAACAACAAAAGCCGCAGAGGCATACGCCCCTGCGGCTGATTTTTTTGAAATCCCCACTTGACAAGCCAGTATATACGATGGTAGAATAACTTGCTATGTGTGCAAAAGGCGGAGACATATGCCTCCACCTTGATCTGAAAACAGTATAGCATCGCAAGTTCGTAAAATCAACACCGGCTGCAAAGCTTTTGACAACGCGGCCGGGCGTTTCAAAACGATAAGGAGAGTGCGCCAATGCCAAGAGATGTCATGTACGGCAAGACTCTGCGCAAGAGTTTTGCCCGCACCCAGGAGATTATGGATATGCCCAACCTGCTGGAAATCCAGAAGAGCTCCTACAAATGGTTCCTCGAGACGGGCCTGCGCGAGGTTTTCCGCGACGTGGATTCTGTCACCGATTATTCCGGCAATCTGGAGCTGAGCTTCATCGACTATTCAATGAACGAGAAGCCCAAGTATTCCGAGGAAGAGTGCAAGGCCCGCGACGCCACATACGCCGCTCCCCTCAAGGTCCGTGTGCGCCTGCGCAACAAGGAGACCGAGGAGATCAAGGAGCAGGAGATCTTCATGGGCGACTTCCCGCTCATGACCGAGGGCGGCACCTTTGTCATCAACGGCGCCGAGCGTGTTATCGTCTCCCAGATCGTGCGTTCTCCCGGCGTGTACTTTGACAAGACCGTCGACAAGGCCATGATCGCGACCTACGGCTCCACCGTCATCCCGTACCACGGCGCATGGCTGGAGTATGAGACCGACGCAAATGACGTCTTCTCCGTCCGTATCGACAAAAACCGCAAGCTCCCCATCACCTGGTTCCTCAAGGCCATGGGCCAGTACCGCGCGGAACTGAACGAGGCCGGTGCTTATCGGCCCGAGTCCTGCGCCACCTGGCTTTCCTGCGTTGACGACTACACCGTCGGCGCCACCACCAACGAGCGCATCAAGGAGATCTTCGGCGAGGATGAGCGCATCATCGCCACCCTCGACAAGGACACCACCCAGTCGAGAGACGAGTGCCTGCTGGAAATCTACCGCAAGCTGCGCCCGGGCGATCCCCCCACGGTCGAGTCCGCCGAGACCCTGCTCGAGGGTCTGTTCTTTGACCGCCGCCGCTACGAGATCAGCGACGTCGGCCGCTACAAGTTCAACAAGAAGCTCTCCCTCTTCCCGCGCATCGCGGGCTTTGAGCTGGCCGCCCCCGTGGCAGATCCCCTCACCGGCGAGCTCCTGTTCGAGCCCGGCACCGTCCTCACCCGCGACCAGGCCCGCGAGATCGCGGACGCCGGCGTCGTGGACGTGCTGCTGAATGTCGACGGCAAGACGGTGCGCGTATTCTCCAACGGCATGGTGGACCTTGCCCGCTATGTTGACTTTGACCCCAAGGAGCTCGGCATCAAGGAAAAGGTGCGCGGCATCGTCCTCAAGCATCTCATGGAGCAGTACCAGGGCGACGCGCTCAAGAGCGCCATCAAGGAGTACATCGACGTCCTGATCCCCAAGCACATCGTCGTCGACGACATGTTCTCCTCCGTCAACTACCTCAACTGCCTTGCCCACGGCATCGGCGAGGCTGACGATATCGACCACCTCGGAAACCGCCGTGTGCGGTGCGTGGGCGAGCTGCTGCAGAACCAGTTCCGCATCGGCTTTTCCCGCATGGAGCGCGTCATCCGCGAGCGCATGACCCTCCAGGATCTGGACATCGTCACCCCCCAGAGCCTGATCAACATCCGTCCCGTGACCGCGGCGATCAAGGAGTTCTTCGGCTCCTCGCCTCTGAGCCAGTTCATGGACCAGACAAACCCGCTGGCCGAGCTGACCCACAAGCGCCGTATGTCCGCTCTCGGCCCCGGCGGCCTCTCCAGAGAGCGCGCCAGCTTCGATGTGCGAGACGTGCACTACAGCCACTACGGCCGTCTGTGCCCCATCGAGACTCCTGAAGGCCCGAACATCGGCCTCATTAACTACCTCGCTTCTTATGCCCGTGCCAACGAGTACGGCTTCCTCATCGCCCCCTTCCGCAAGGTTGAGAAGGGCACCTGCCGCGTCACCGATCAGGTGGACTACATGACCGCCGATCAGGAGGACCAGTACGTCGTGGCCCAGGCCAGCGAGCCTGTGGACGAAAACGGCTGCCTCATCAACAAGCGCGTCACCTGCCGTCACCGCAACGATACCGTCTCCGTCAACCGCGAAGAGGTCGACTACGTGGACGTGAGCCCCCGCATGATGATCTCCATCGCCACCGCCATGATCCCCTTCCTTGAAAACGACGACGCCAACCGTGCCCTGATGGGCGCGAACATGCAGCGTCAGGCGGTGCCCCTCATGACCACCCAGGCCCCCATCGTCGCCACCGGCATCGAGCACAAGTGCGCGGTGGACTCCGGCGTCTGCGTCCTGGCCGAGGGCGACGGCGTTGTCACCCGCGTGGACGCCCGCCACATCACCGTCCGCTACGATGCGGGCGAGACCAAGGACTACAAGCTCATCAAGTTTGCCCGCTCCAACCAGGGCACCTGCATCAACCAGCGGCCCATCGTCTCCGCCGGTGACCGGGTCGAGAAGGGCGACATCCTCGCCGACGGCCCCAGCACCAACAACGGCGAGATCTCCCTCGGCAAGAACATCCTGGTCGGCTACATGAACTGGGAAGGCTACAACTACGAGGACGCGATTCTGCTCAACGAGCGCCTGGTGATGGAGGACGTGTTCACCTCCCTGCACGTGGAGGAGTACGAGTGCGACTCCCGCGACACCAAGCTCGGACCCGAGGAGATCACCCGCGACATCCCCGGCGTCGGCGACGACGCCCTCAAGTACCTCGACGAGCGCGGCATCATCATGGTCGGCGCCGAGGTCACTGCCGGCGACATCCTGGTCGGCAAGGTCACCCCGAAGGGCGAGACCGACCTGACCGCAGAGGAGCGCCTGCTGCGCGCCATCTTCGGCGAGAAGGCCAGAGAAGTGCGCGACACCTCGCTGAAGGTGCCCCACGGCGAGAGCGGCATCATCGTCGACGTCAAGGTCTTCACCCGTGAAAACGGTGACGAGATGAACCCCGGCGTCAACCAGGTCGTCCGCGTTTACATCGCCCAGAAGAGAAAGATCTCCGTCGGCGACAAGATGGCCGGCCGCCACGGCAACAAGGGCGTTGTGTCCCGCATCCTGCCGCGTGAGGATATGCCTTACCTGCCCGACGGCACCCCGCTCGATATCGTGCTGAACCCCCTGGGCGTGCCTTCCCGTATGAACATCGGTCAGGTCCTGGAGGTCCACCTCGGCTATGCCGCCCAGGCCCTCGGCTGGAAGGTCGCAACGCCTACCTTCAACGGCGCAAATGAGGAAACCATCCGCGAGACCCTGCGTCAGGCGGGCCTTCGTGAGGACGGCAAGAGCGTCATGTACGACGGCCGCACCGGCGAGAAGTTCGATAACGACGTCACGGTCGGCTGGGTCTACTTCCTCAAGCTCCACCACCTGGTCGACGATAAGATCCACGCCCGTTCCACCGGCCCCTACAGCCTGGTCACCCAGCAGCCTCTGGGCGGCAAGGCTCAGTTCGGCGGCCAGCGCTTCGGCGAAATGGAAGTCTGGGCCATGGAGGCCTACGGCGCGGCCTACACCCTGCAGGAGATCCTGACGGTCAAGTCCGACGACGTGACCGGCCGTGTCAAAACCTACGAGGCCATTGTCAAGGGCAACGACATCCCCACCCCGGGCGTGCCCGAGTCCTTCAAGGTTCTGGTCAAGGAGCTGCAGTCCCT
>JBGUQD010000176.1:0-2582 GCA_045130755.1 Candidatus Limivicinus sp.
CTCCACGGACCGCGCAAACTCCGTACTCAACTATCTGCTGTCCGGCCGGGGCGGCGCCCTCTCCGATTACGCGAGCTACTTCTGCGCCGCCGGCTACGGCGAAACCCGTCCCGTGGCGGACAACAGCACCTTCTGGGGCCAGGCGCAGAACCGCCGCATTGAGATCTCCATGATCATTCGGGACGAATCCGTGCTCGATATCGTGGAACAGTATCTCGCCATCGATGTGCCGAAAGCCCCCACGAACGAGGAGGTCAACCGCAGCCTCGAGTCCATCCCGGCTGTGACCCCCGCGCCGACACCGGCTCCGACGCCGACACCCGCAACCAGCGGTTTCAGCTTCTTCGGAAGAGGATAAAGCAGCAGCCCTCCGGTTTTCGGAGGGCTGATTTGTTTATGCGGGGAGATAATCCAGCGGGTCGACGCTCTCACCGTCCAGGTACACGGCAAAGTGCAGGTGCGTACCCTGGCCGATCTCACACAGGGCGGTGGTGCCGACAGCACCGATCACGTCCCCGGCCTGCACCCAGTCGCCGACGCTGACCGCCGGCATGGAGGCGAGGTTTGCGTACACCGCGCAGGTGCCGTCCCCGCGGTCGACGGTGACGAAGGTGCCGTAGAAGCTGTCGTCCTGCACATAGCGCACAACACCCGGCATGGCGGCGCAGACCGTCTGCCCCAGCGGAGCCAGGATGTCCAGACCGTCGTGGGTGCGCCAGTCGCGCATGGTCACATCGTAGTGCAGATGGTCCACATCGTACAGGCGCTCAAGCTCGCCCTCCACCGGCCAGACCGTTTCGCTCATGTCCGACAGAATCTCTTCTTCCGCCCAGACGGTTGCGGCCGGTTCCTCAATCTCCTCGATGACGGGGGCCGGTGTCGGCTCCGGGACAGCCATGACTTCGATCTTCGGTGTCTGCGCGTCCGGCGTGACAAGCACAGTCTCCACACGGGCACCCAGGTTTCCGTCGCGCTCTTCCATAGTCTCATTTCCCGCGGTCATCATCCAGGCGGACAGCCCGATGACGGCAGCGCAGAGGAAAAGGACTATGTAGAAGCCCTTTCCCATCAGAAATCCCTCCAGCCCTTTGCCGGAGCTCTTGCTGTTCATGTTTCCAACCTCCTGTAGGTTTATTTGTCTTTGCGATCCTATTTTTGCCGTGCAGGAGTGGAAATATACACAAGGGAAGGAAAAGAATTTCAGACGACAAAAGACGCCTCATACCAAGGCGCCTTTTGTTAACATAATTCTATTATGGTAAATCAGTTATCCGCAAGATTGAATCCGTTTTTCATATGCTCGCTGGCAGTAAGGAGGACCTTGTTGAGCGTGCTGATCGTCTCCTCTTTGCACATGGCGCAGAGCTTTTCGTTTGCCTCCTTCGTGAGGCCGAAGTCGCCGGTGTCGGCCATTTTGCGGTCATACTCCCGGATGATCTGCCTTGAGCGGACGGCGACCGCGTCCTGATAGCGCTCGATATTCTGCTGTGCAGCGGCGAAGCACTTGTCGGCCAGGGCGCCGATGAGCCTGGAGCCCCAATAGAAGTTTTCCGTGGAGGTATCAAGCGTCACCTTACTGAGATAATCCGGCAGCTCCGGCGTACTGGTGTAGACCGGCAGCCACGCGGCGAAGGTGGTGGAGCCGAAGCACACCCACTCCACGCCCTTGATGGGGTCGGGAACATAGGGGCGGATCTGGCAGATGGATGAGACGCCGGTGCGGTTGATGCCGATGGAGCGGTAGATACCGCGCTTGCCGGTGTCCTGTCCGCTGTAGGGGTTGTAGGGCGTGCCCTCGTAATGGGTGGAGAGCAGGTAAGCCACATCGGCGGCGTCTACCTTGCGGTCCGGCACCATGGCCCAGGGGATGTTGTCGCTCTCGGGGGTGAACTCGGCGTTCTCCCCGTCCCAGCGGTGGGAGTTCGGGGTCAGCCAGCGGCCCATAAACCAGGCACGCGGGGTGTTGTAGACGTGGTCCATCGGGCGGCGGGAGCCGAAGATGTTCCGCGGGTTGAAGACGCCGTTCTGATTCAAGTCGAGGTGGTTTTCCGCGATGAACTCCCGCAGATCCTTCGAGCACAGGTGGGCCTTCTGCTCACCGAAGGCGTCCTCCAGGTCGAAGCCGTCCATGGCAAACTGGTTCGGCGCGATGGCGACCATGTCGTCGGGGACCTTGCGGGCCATCCAGTGGTGGCCGCCGATGGTCTCAAGCCACCAGACCTCGTTTTCGTCATTGATGGCGATGCCGTTGGACTCATAGGTGCCGTACTTCTCCAGAAGCTCCGCAAGGCGCTGCACGCCCTCGCGCGCGGTATGGACATAGGGCAGGACGAGCAGGACGATGTCTTCCTCCCCGATGCCGCCGGGAACCTCCTTCTCGCGGCGGGATTTGGTCTCCTTGTAAACAACCAGCGGATCGGCTGAAAGGACGCGGGGGTTGGAGGTGATGGTTTCCGTGGCGGTCATGCCGACGTTTGCTTCATTGATGCCGGTGGCGGGCCAGATGCCTTTGGCCTTGTCGACACTGGGGCAGGCGGTGTAGCGCATGGGATTATCGGGCAGCTCGATCTCCAGGTGGGAGA
>JBGUQD010000177.1:0-2802 GCA_045130755.1 Candidatus Limivicinus sp.
AGGTATGCTATACTGTTTTCGCATGGACATTGAGCAAAACCAGGAAGCATATCTGAATGCCAGTCGTGCCAGTACCAGTCACCTGTCATTCAGAGAAGATGGAGGTGCAGCACGTGGCGCGTAATACAGATCTCCATTTGCGGAATCAGATGATCTATTCCGTTTTTGTTCGCAATTACAGCTCTGAGGGGACCTTTGAGAAGGTACGCGAGGATTTGCCCCGCATTCGGAGCCTGGGTGCGGATATCATCTGGCTGATGCCGATTCATCCCATCGGCAAATCAAATCGCAAGGGCAGCATGGGAAGCCCATATGCTATACGGGATTACAGGGCTATCAATCCCGAATATGGCACACTGGAGGATTTTCAGACACTGGTGGACAGCATACATGCCTTGGGCATGAAGGTAATCATCGACGTGGTGTACAACCACACTTCACCAGACTCGTGGCTAAGGGAAAACCATCCGGAGTGGTTCTACCACAAGCCGGATGGCAGTTTCGGCAATCATGTGGGCGAATGGACCGACATCATAGATTTGGATTATAACCAGCGCGGGCTCTGGGAATATCAGATCGAGACGCTGAAGATGTGGGCAAAAACAGTAGACGGGTTCCGTTGCGACGTAGCGCCTCTGGTGCCTCTGGATTTCTGGAGGGAAGCGCGCGAACAGGTTGAGGCAATCCGTCCCGGATGTCTTTGGTTGGCGGAATCCATCGAGCCGGGTTTCGTTCGCTTCATCCGCTCCATGGGACTTACTGCGGCATCAGACAGCGAGATATTCCAGGTCTTCGACATGGCCTATGACTACGACATATACGGGAAATACCTGAGTGCCTGCATTGGAAAAGGCACGCTTGAAGCATTTGTGGAAGCGCTTGACGGCCAGGAGGGAATCTATCCTGAGAACTACGTGAAAATGCGAACACTGGAGAACCACGATCGACTTCGTGCCGCTGCGCTTATTCCAAACGGCAGGGCGCTTCGCAATTGGACGGCATTCGCCTTCTTTGCCAAGGGAATTCCCATGGTCTATAACGGACAGGAAAATGGCTGTGTATGCCGTCCGAACCTCTTTGACCGGGATACAATTCCCTGGGGTGAGGGGCAGGACTTGACAGCATTGATCCAACGGATGTGTGCCATTCGTGGCGACGCGCTGTTTACCGACAGCAGTTTCTCGGCAAACACCATTGGCAAGACGGTGATCGCGTCACATCAACACGGTCAGCAGAGGATGATCGGCTTTTTCTGTACTGATGGCAAAGGCTCAGTAGTTCCCTGTGATCTTCCGGATGGTGATTATGTAAACCTGCTCGCAGACGGGAAAGTACGCGTGGATGAAGGATTGCTGCCGCTGTCGGGCGAACCTGTGATTATAAAGTTTGGGAGGAATTGACATGAGTCGTGAAGCGGGAATACTGATGCCTGTATCCAGTCTGCCAGGACCTTACGGTATTGGCGACCTTGGTGAGATCGCCTATGCATTTGTGGATTTTCTGGCGCGGGCAGGGCAGACCTATTGGCAAATCCTGCCGCTCAATCCTCCCAACCACAACAAGTCCAAAGACAGCCCCTATCAGTCCTTTTCCGCTTTTGCGGGCAATCCCTATTACATCGACCTGAACCGACTGATGGAGGAAGGCGTGCTGCTCCGGGAGGAAATCGAAGCCGTGGACTTTGGTCATGACCCCGAGCATGTGGATTACGACAAGATGTACGCCAACCGCTTTCCGCTGCTACGCAAGGCCTATGAACGCAGCGGGATTGCTAATAATCCCGACTACCAGTGCTTCATCCGCGAGAATGGCTGGTGGCTGGATGACTATGCTCTTTTCATGTCTCTGAAGAGCTTTTTCGATCAGAAAGAGTGGCCAGATTGGCCGGAGGACATCAGCAGGCACTGGAACAATGCCGTGGAATACTATCATCGTGAGCTCTATTTTGACGTCGAATTCCACAAGTACACACAATTCAAGTTCTATGAGCAGTGGTATGCGCTGAAGGCCTACGCAAACGGGAAACACATACGCATCATCGGGGATATTCCAATATACGTCTCTTTTGACAGCACGGATGTGTGGGCGCATTCTGAACTGTTCCAGCTGAACGATCAGAACCGTCAAAGCGCTGTTGCCGGTTGTCCCCCGGATGCCTTTTCCGCAGAGGGGCAGATATGGGGAACCCCGCTCTATCGCTGGGAAAAGCACCGGGACGATCGCTTCGGCTGGTGGATGGCACGGTTGTGGATGAACTTCCAGCAGTGCGACCTGCTGCGTATCGATCACTTTCGAGGATTGGACGAATACTTCTCTATCCCCGCCGGGGAACCGGCGAAGTCAGGCCATTGGGAAAAGGGGCCCGGCATGGCGCTGTTCAGACAGATGTGGGAGAACATGGGCCACAAACCCGTCATTGTTGAGGATTTGGGCTATATGACCGATTCTGTCCGACAGATGGTTCGGGATACGGATTACCCCAATATGAAAGTGCTGCAGTTCGGCTTTGATGCCGACGACGTTGGCGCAGCAAACGATTATCTGCTTCACAACATCCCTGAGCACTGTGTCGTATATCCCGGCACCCATGACAACGACCCTGTCAACGGCTGGTTCGCTGGCCTGACTACGGCCGAAAAGGACCGCATCAGGCAGTATTTTGGCTGTGAGGATGTGCCGGACAGCAGGATGCACGAGGTCTTCATCCGCGCCGCGCTGATCAGCCGGGCGTCAACATGCATCATTGCGCTTCAGGATTGGCTGGGACTGGGGCACGAGGCCAGGATCAATGAACCTTCACGG
>JBGUQD010000178.1:0-4680 GCA_045130755.1 Candidatus Limivicinus sp.
CTGCCGTCGAGACTGCCCAGGAGGATCCCCCTGCGGCAGATGCCCCCGAGACCGAACAAGAGTAAACAGGAGAGTCTGATAAACTATGATCAACACACTGGAAAAGTCCGCCCGCACAGTGGACGCCGCCATTGAAGACGCCCTTAATGAGCTGGGGATGAACCGCGACGACGTGTCGGTGGAGATCCTGGATATGGGCAAAACCGGCTTTCTCGGCTTCGGCGTATCGCCTGCCCGCGTGCGTGTAAGCTATGAGACTCCCGATCCCGCGCCGGAAAAACCTGCGAAGCCTGCACCCGCTCCCAAGGCTGAGAAAAAGCCCGCGCCTGAGAAGGCCGAAAAGAAGCCCGCACCCAAAGAGGAAAAGCCGGCCCCCAAGGCCGAGCCCGAGGTCAAGGCAGCTCCCGCCGTCACTGACGAGAATGCTGATTATGCCGCGATCCGCAGCTTTCTGAGCGGCCTTCTGGACCGGATGGGCGTCAATGCCGAAATGGAAATCAGCCCCCGTGATAACGGCGGCATCAACGTCAACCTCACCGGTCCTGCCATGGGCGCCATTATCGGCCGCCGCGGCGAGACGCTCGACGCCATCCAGCATCTGACCAATTACGTGGTCAACAAGGACAGCGAGAAGCATCTGCACATCTCCGTTGACGCCGAGGCCTACCGCTCCAAGCGGGAAGATTCTCTGACGCGTCTGGCCGAGAAGATGGCGGAGAAAGCCATCAAGTATAAGCGCAGCATGGCTCTTGAGCCCATGAACTCCTATGAGCGTCACGTGATCCACACAGCGCTGCAGAACTATGAAGGCGTGACCACCAGTTCTACCGGCGTTGAGCCGAACCGCCGCGTGGTCGTCTCCTATGTCCGCCCGGACAAGCCGGAGCAGAAGCCCGACAATAAGCCGAAAAGTCGTGAATGGGCTTAACGTCAAACGAAACTCGCTCCATTCCACATTCCCGGTTTCGAAGAGCCGGGAATGTTTCATATCCGCTCCTTCCGTTTTCCTTTCCCATTCAAAGCATGAGGCTTTGAATGGGGGAGACGGGGGATTTTTAAAGACCGCCGAAAGCGTGTACCGTTTCCGGCGGTTTTTCTTTTGTGGCCGACGTGACGAGGCTCGAATAGAATAGAGCGGCGGCGGGTTTGCCCGCCGCCTTTTCATTTCATTTATTTGGAGGCATGCACATGCTGATTGTGCAAAAATACGGCGGCAGCTCGCTCAAGGACCCGGAGCGGCTGCGCCATGTGGCAAGGATGTGTAAAGAGCGCAGCGCCGGCGGTGCCGAGCTTGTGGTTGTCGTGTCGGCCATGGGCGGCACCACCGACGTCCTCACCGACCGGGCACATGAGATGAACACCGCTCCGTCCGCGCGTGAGCTCGACGCACTGGTTACCACGGGGGAGCAGCAGTCGGCTGCGCTCCTGGTGATGGCCATGGAGGAAACGGGTCTGCCCGCCGTTTCCCTCACGGGCTGGCAGGCGGGCATTCTGACGGACGCCGGATACGGAAACAGCGACATCCGGCTCATCTCTCCCGGCCGCATCCGTGCCGAGCTCAGCCGGGGCCGTGTGCCTGTGGTGACGGGTTTTCAGGGCGTATGTGCGGCGGGCGACGTGACCAGCCTCGGCCGCGGCGGATCCGACACTACGGCCGTAGCGCTCGCGGCCGTGCTGGAGGCCGACGAGTGCGAAATCTACACCGACGTCGACGGTATTTACACCGCAGATCCCCGCCTGCTTCCTCAGGCAAGGCTTCTGACGGTGATCGATACGCGGGATATGCTGGCGTTGGCAAAAGCCGGTGCGAAGGTTTTACATGCCAAATCCGTGGAGCTGGCCCTCGCCGGGAATGTGACGATTCGGCTCCTTTCGTCCTTCCACGTCTGCGACGGAAGTGAGGTGCGTCTCCTGCCGGATGGAGCAAGGCCCCGCTTTGCGGGGCTGACCGGAAACGGCGAGAGCGGGCGTGTGACACTCGTCGGCAAGGGAGCCGACGCCTCCGCCCTGTCGGAAGCGGTGCTTTTGCTCTCGGCTGCCGGGATACGGGTCAGGGACAGCAATTTTTCGGAAAGCGCGCTGTCTCTTTATGTCTCTCCCGAGGATCAGCCCGCCGCCATGGCGCTGGTTCACGACGGGATGGTACTGCCGCTGTTCGGGTGATTCACGTCACGAGCGCGCCGTAGGTCAGGATCGGCAGGTTCTCTTGATACAGCGTATCAAAATCTGAGACCGGCAGCGGGTTTTTGCCCCGGCCCGCCTCGATTGTAAAGCCGGGGCGGTCGAAAGCTTCGATGAACCAGTCCTTGTATCCTGCGTTTGAAGACACCTGCGCGGGATCGGCGAGCGTATAGCCCGAGAGCTTTGCGAACAGCTCGCCGATTTTTTTTGCGCCCTCCGGCTCGCATTCGCCGTAACGCCAGTAGATCTCTGCGCCCTGGGTGTGAAAGCTCAGAGTCAGGCGAGGGGACAGGGCGAGGGTGTAGTCGTATAGGGCACGGCTTTCCGGTGCGGAGAGAGGTGCCGGGCCCACGTAGTCCATCGGAGCCGGGCCCTGAACACCCTGCGCATATTTGATTTTCTTTGCCTCCTCCCAGCCTGCGGGGTACTGGAGGTTCAGATCTGTGCCGCGGATATTTGCCTTCCAGCCTTCGGGAAAGGGGATATCCGGCCAGTCGTCGGCAATGTTGCCTGCGCCCCGGTAAAACTCGCCCTGCTGCAGTTCCCCGGTCACAAGGTCGATCCCGTCCGGGTTCACCGCAGGTATGAGCGTCATGCTTGCGTGATCCAGCAAAGCCGCCGCGCTGTAGTCGAAGATGTTCTCCCCGCCAGCGCTTGCCGCCGCGAGGTCTTCCGCAAACTTCAAAAGCAGCGGCGTGGTGATCCACTCGTTTGCGTGGTGTGAGGCGTTGTACAGCACCGCGTTGTCCCCGCTTCCGAGCTTGAGATACCAGATGGGTTTTCCCATGACGCTTTGGCCGATATCTCCGGTCCCGATGAAGGGATAGCGCATCTGGAGCCCGCGTACACAGAAGTTCACCAGGGCGGCACTGTATGCGATGTCCGTCGGTACCACCGGAAAGGGCAGCGGGATGGTGATGGTCTCCCCGATCTGTAGATTCTCCGGGTTTGCCTCGGGATTGGCAAGGGCTATGGCTTCGACTGTCGGACCGTAGCGTTCGGCCAGGGCAGAGAAGGTATCACCCTTTTGGATGTGGTAGAGCAAATTGCCCGTGTACCAGGGCAGGAGTCGCCGATGGGTATCCCGCCCTGCGATACCGTCCGTCAGGATATTCTGTGCCGCCTGGAATCTTCGCACGGCCCGTTCGGTCAGGGGGCCGAAGATGCCGTCGGTCTGTAATTCTCCGTAACCCGCCCGGTTCAGGGCAAGCTGCAGAAGCTGCACCCCCGGGCCGGTGCTGCCCATTCGAAGTAGTCGCATAAGCATCCCTCCTTTTCCGTGCAGTATATGATGGAAAAGAGAAAAAAATGACGCTGCCTTTCCGGCAGCGCCATTTTTTATCTAAGTGATCAGACGAGCTCGATCACGGCGACCTCGGCTGCGTCGCCGCGGCGGGCGCCGATGCGGGTGATGCGGGTGTAGCCGCCGTTGCGGTCGGCATACTTGGGGGCGATCTCGTCAAAGACCTTCTTGGCCACGTCCTCGCGGGTGATGAAGGACAGAGCCTGACGGTAGGCCGCCAGATCCTTCGCCTTACCGAGGGTGATCATCTTCTCGGCCAGAGGTGCGATCTCCTTGCAGCGGGTGACGGTAGTCTCCATGCGGCCGGTGTCCAGAAAATCGGTCACCTGCTGACGGAGCATCGCCATGCGCTGGGAAGTGGTCTTGCCGAGCTTTCTTGTACCAGGCATATTACGTTTCCTCCTAATAGAGCAGTTACAGGTTGTCAGTTGTTGTCGTCGCTGGCAAGGGAGAGACCCATCATGGTCAGCTTGTGCTCGACCTCTTCCAGGGACTTGCGGCCAAGGTTGCGGACCTTGATCATCTCGTCCTGGGTCTTGCTTACCAGATCCTCAACCGTGTTGATGTTGGCGCGCTTGAGGCAGTTGAAGCTTCTCACGGACAGATCCAGCTCTTCGATGGTCATCTTGAGCATGGTATCCGGCTCCTTCTCGACCTTCTCGACGACGGTGGAACCGGCGCTGATGGTGTCGGAGAGGTTGGTGAAAAGCGTGAAATGGTCGCAGAGGATCTTCGCGCCCAGAGAGACGGCGTCCCTTGCGGTCATGGTCTTGTCCGTCCAGACCTCGATGGTCAGCTTGTCAAAGTCGGTCTGATTGCCGACACGGGTGTTTTCCACCGTGTAGTTGACCTTGAGGACGGGAGTGTAGATGGAGTCGACGGGGATGGTGCCGATGGGCATCTGGGGGTTCTTGTTCTTGTCGGCGGAGACATAGCCTCTGCCATGGTCAAGGACCAGCTCCATGCTCAGCGCACCGTCGGGACCGAGGGTCGCGATGGGCTGCTCGGGGTTGAGGATCTCCACCTCAGCGTCGGGCTTGATGTCGCCGGCGGTGACAAGGCCCTCGCCGGAGGCTTCAATGTAGACGGTCTTGGGGCCGTCGGAGTGCAGGCGGGCGATGATGCTCTTGACGTTGAGCACGATCTCCGTCACGTCCTCCTTGACGCCGGGGATGGTGGAAAACTCATGCTGAACA
>JBGUQD010000179.1:0-26012 GCA_045130755.1 Candidatus Limivicinus sp.
GCGCACGGAGGAAGCGATTGAACGGCCGTTCTCTGCGGGGCGGGCGCACCTTCTTCGGGCGCGAGCGCACAAACTTTCTGAGCTTGACGATCACGATGATCAGTAGAACCAGAATAACAAGCGCCGCTGCGATATAAGCCACGATCCACCAGGACTGTATAGTGTTTACAAGCTCAAACTCGGCTGTCTGGCCCGGTACCTCGATCAGATAATAGCTGCCGAAGGTGTCCGGATGGATACGCTGCCAGCCATTCTCACCCATCAGGTACAGTCGGTGGTTCTCCGTCAGACCGTTCGGGGAGAGATAGCGCACGCTGTGCTGAGCGAGCCCGTCGTCCGGGAAGCTGATACAGACATGTTCGCCGACTGCCACGGGGATGGAGTAATCCGGCTCGCCCTCGCGGAAGATGGAGTTGAGCTGCTCGCGCACGGTATCCTGCCAGGTTCCGGAGAAATTGCGAATTTCATCCTCCGCGACAGGGATGAGTTCCAGCGTAAGCTGGTCGCCCTGCTGGAACTGGCCGTCTACATAGACGATAGCGCGGCCGTCGTCACGCACGGCTTCCGAGCGCAGCACGGTCTCGTCCATGCGGTATTCCGCCGTGACGGTGGTGTCAAAGCGCAGGTCGCTGAGGTCTGCGCGGTCCCAGACGGCGTACGCGCCGTCACGCCGGGAGACCTCGGGAAAGACGGAGCGGTCAAAGCTTGCACCGTATGCGAATGGCACTTCCTTGATCAGGGCACCGTCTGCCTCAAAGCGCAGGGTGAAGGTTTTGGCCTCCTGAGGCAGTCCCTCCACAGCCATATATTCCTCAAAGGGGATGGGCTCAGCCTTGCCTTGGATGGAGAGACGGTCGAGACCGGCATAGTCTGCCGGGACGAAGTAGTTGCCTTCGTATTCACCTGCTCCGCCGCCGGAAACCGCGCCGGCAAACTGGGGCTTTTCCAGGATTTCCACCAATGTGTAGCACCCGGAGACCAGACTCGAGCGGTCGTCCTTATCGCTTGCCGCAGCGCTGTAGCCGTTGCCGACCACACCCCCGATATAGCGCTTGCCGCTGAGGCTGCACTTGGTGCAGCTGCTTTTGACGGTGCCGTATAAAAGGCCGCAGATGCCGCCGGCATAGTCGCCGTCCTCCAGCTTGATGGGGCCGTAAGAAGCGCAATGGGCGGCGGTGCCGAGATCCATTTTTCCCGCGATGCCGCCGGCGCACTCGTTTTTTGCAGTGACAGAGCCGCGATTGACGCAACCGAGGATTACCGCGTATACGCTCAGGCGGTTTTTGGACAGGCGATTGCCGGTAAGTGTAGTGAGATCACTCTCGGGGTTGAGTTCGCTTTCCACAGAGAGACACCCCACAATGCCGCCGACATTGTTGTCGCCGTTGACGCTGCCATTGTTGTCACAGTGGGTGGTCTTGCCGTAGGTGTAGCCGTCATCATCCACATCGGTAGAGTCGTCCACAAGAATATCGGCGGTGGTGGTATCCGTGTTGATGAGGCTGTCGATGGTCTGGATCGCCGTGCCGTTAAGGGCGCTGAGATTGCTGTTGATCTCATCCATGTCGGTGAGCAAAATGGCGGCGTTGCCGTCTACATCCTGCCCGATGGCGGCAACCTCGTTTGTTAAGTCGTACACACAGTCGGAGATGACACCTTGCAGGTAGTAGGCGCTGTCGGGATCGCTGATATCCATGGCGGCCACTGCGTCGGCCACCGGTGCAAGAAGGGTCGAGAGACTGTCAAAGCGCCATGCAAGGTCGCCGGCTGCGATGCGGGCGTCCTCTACTGCGTTGTCGATGGCCTGATTGAGAGCCCAGAGCCGGTAGCTTACGCCGGAAAGCGCATTTGCGGCCTCAAGAATCTTGGTCAGCGGCTCAGCCTGACCCACAATACCGCCTACGTCGCGGCGCCCATACACGTCGCTGCCATTGACACAGTTCTTGATATAACCGTTGGAGCGACCGGCGATGCCGCCTACATTGTAGCCGAGGTGGAGATACCCCACGGCACCCGCATTCTGGCAGCGCTCGATAAAGCCGGTGGAAAAACCCGCAATGCCGCCGGTGTCTGTGGTGATGCCGGCGTTGTCGCTGCGGATGCTGCGGATGAAGTTCAGAATGGAACTTGTGTCAACGGTGTCAAGGCGCAGTGTGGGGTCGACGCTCTCTGTGTTGACGAAGGCGAGATTTACGCTGTCAATCACTGCACCGAGGTTTTCGCCCACGATGCCGCCGGTGGCGTTCAGGCCCCGGACACTGCCGGAGGCTGTGGAGGCAGTAATGATACCACCGGCCTCGTTCCGGCCCGCAATGCCGCCCACGGTTCGCAGGGCACTGACTTCGCCGCTGAAGGAGCAGTGAGAAACAAGGCCGCGGTTCAGCCCAACCAAGCCGCCGACCACGCTGTCATCCCCGACGGTGGCAACCGTGCCGCTGATGTTCAGGTCATGTATATCCGCCTCCTTCCCGGTTTCAAGGAAGAAGCCGCATGGCGATTGAGCAGAGCTGAGGCTGAGGTCGTAAATGGTGTGCCCTCCGCCGTCAAACTCGCCGTTGAAGATGGGAATGGAGTCAAACGCCGACGCCGAGAGGGACAGGTCGCTTTCCAGCACGACCTTCTTCCCGTTCGACCAGGTGTCGAGGGAGCAATCCTTCGCAAGCCCCATCAGCTCCTCTACGGTATGGATATGGATCACGCCGTCCTCCTCGGCAAAGGCAAAGGGACAAAGAGAAAGGATCAGTGCCGACAGAAGAAGCAGGGAGATCATGACGGATATGCGTTTAGACATGTTCACTGCCCTCCTCTCCGCAACCTTCTGCGGAGGACTCCGCGTCTGCCTGATCCGGTATCTGTACCGGGAGCGGCCCGGACGGTTCCGATTCGGCGGCTTTGCTGCCGGGTTCCTCTATCTTGCCCGACAGCAGCCGGACATTCACCTCACCGTCAATGGTGCCGCGGAAGATGCCGTTGACATTGCCGCGGACCTCGCCCGTTATAAGGCCGTCCACCGCGACAACACCGCTGCCGCGGTGCTCGCGTCCGGCAACCTTGGGCATGGAGAAAGAGGTCTTCTCCAGAATCTTGCCGCCGAGGATCAGAATCTGGGGCAGCACGAACATAACCAGAATGATAGAGATGATGGTGCCGCGGCCCAGGGCGTCGCCAATGCCGTTGATGGTGCATTCGGTTGTGAGGAAGCTGATGAGAATGCCGGAGGTGGCGAGAATGGTACCGGAGGTCAGAATCGTCGGGAAGGCAAAGTTCATAGTCTCAATGATGGATTCCTTCGGGCTCATGGTCTTCGAATCATCGGTGTAGCGGTTGGCGATGACGATGGCGTAGTCGATGTTCGCGCCCATCTGGCTGGAGCTGACCACAAGCTGGGTCAGCAAGAAGACATCTTTGTGCACGAGGGTGGGGTAGGAGAAGTTCATCCAGATAGCGCCCTGGATGACCAGAATCAGCAGCACCGGCATGCCGGCGGACTTGAAGGTAAACAGCAGCACCGCCAGAACGATGAGAATGGATACCACGTTGACCACCACATTGTCGATCTGGAAGGACTTCTCAAATTCATACTGGTTGGTGGAGTTGCCCACCACGTAGACCTGCCCCTTGGGGTAGTGGGACTGGGCAATGGCGCGGATGGTGTCGGTGAAGCGGTAGGTCTCGTCTCCCGCCTCCGGCAGCGTCAGGTAGACCAGCATGCGGTCGTAATCCGCACCCTCAAGCTGCTGCTTGCCCATGAGCATCTGGGCCTTTGCGCTGCTGAGGGTTTCGGCCTGGTCGGCGTCGAGAGTGACATAGCCGTTGTCCACCATGTCCACCACGAACAGCAGCATATCCACCAGCGGTACATTGTACTTGGAAATACCGCTGATGAGCTTGTCATAGCTCTGGCCTTTGAAAGCATAAGCTGCGTACAGAAGCTCCGCCGTCTCATAGTCCAGCTTCATCAGCTCCGCAAACTGTCTCGGCGAGAGCTTGTCGGCCAGCTTATAGCCGCCGATGGCCTCGGCATTGGCAATCGAGGTGACAGAGTCGATCTGACTGTAGCTCTCGAAATCGCGGATCAGGCTCTGCTCCTGGCTGTAGTCGCCGCCGGGAATGACCACGGCCACCATGGCGCGGTGGGAGAAGGTTTCGGCAATCATTTTTTCGGCGATCTGCATCTCATTGAGCTTGGGCGTTACCAGAGTATCGTAGCCGTAAACATAGGGGCAGCGGTTGGAAAACGTGACGGCTCCCACCAGCACCAGCGCGAAAATCGGCGGGATCAGCATGCGGGTGGCATAGGCAAAGCGCCCGACGAACGGGACCTTGGGCACAAAGTTCCTGTGCCGGGTTTTCTCCATCAGTTCACCCATGAGCATCAGAAGTCCCGGCATCACCGTGAACACCGACAGCAGCGAGAAGAAAATGGCCTTTACAAGGCAGATGGCCATGTCGGGGCCCAATTTGAACTGCATGAACATCATGGCAATCAGGCCGCCGATAGTCGTGAGACTTGACGCGCCCACCTCCGGGATGGCCTTGGACAGAGAGATGATCACCGCCTCGCGCAGTTCATGGGTCTCATGTTCCTCCTTGAAGCGGTTGCAGTAGATGACCGCGTAGTCCAGCGACAGGGCAAGCTGCAGAATCGTGGTAACGGAGTTTGAGACGAAGGAGATCTTGCCGAGCAGGAAGTTTGTGCCAAGGTTCATCACCGCCGCCGTAATGAAGGTCAGGCCGATGATGGGCACCTCCGCGTAGGTTTGGGAGGTGAAGGTAAGCACCACTACCACGATCACCGCAACAAAGGCCGTGATCATGCTGACCTCCTTGTCGATGAGCTCCGCGCTCATGTCACCGAGCGTGGTAGAGACGTATGTATCGTAGGGGCCGAGCGCCGCGCGCACGGCGTCAAGAGCCGCAAGGCACGCCTCGTCAGTCTCCGGATAGTCGAAGGTGACAGAGTAGAGTGCTGAGGCTTTGCTGTAATGCTCGGTAGTGTCATCGAATGCGACACTCTGCACACCCTCGATCACCTTGATCTTTTCAAACAGGGCATTTGCTTCCTCATAGGAGATGTTGGCCACCATCAGATCCGCCGAGCCGTAGGTGATGAACTGCTGCTTCATCACTTCCAGACCTTCCTTGGTTTTGGAGTCCGACGGAAGATAGGCCGTCAGATCGTTTTCCACCTCAACCCAGTTGCGGGCAAAGAGGGAGAAGATCATGAAGATTCCCACCAGCAGAAACACCAGGTTCCGCTTGTCAACAATGAACGCGGCAAGCTTCATCATAAAGCCGCCGCTGTTCTCCTTTTCGTAATCCATGGAAAAATTAACCTCTTTTATTGGAATTGCGGTATGGATACCTACAGTAGCATATTATAAAAACAACTATTTATTTTACTCCCATCGCCTGAAAAAAGCAACACATTGCAGGCGTGTCGTGTTGGATGATTCCGATACTTAACCGCTTCTTTACCGCTGGACTTCCCCGAGCGCTCATTAATTTTAGTTGACACCGGGACAAACATGACATATAAATAATATATTGTCTGTTTATGAAAAGGAGAACGCCATGAATGTATATACCTCCGTTGATAAAATGATCGGCGGCACGCCGCTTCTGGAGCTGTGCAATCTGGAAAGAGAGCTGGGCCTGAAAGCAAAGGTGCTGGCAAAACTTGAGTACTTAAACCCCGCAGGCTCAGCCAAGGACCGCATTGCCCGCGCCATGATTGACTCTGCCGAGCGTGAGGGCAAGCTCGTCCCCGGCTCCGTGATTATCGAGCCCACCTCCGGCAATACCGGCATCGGCCTTGCCTCTGTCGCCGCCGCGCGCGGCTACCGGGTCATCATCGTCATGCCCGACACCATGTCCATGGAGCGGCGCATGCTCATGAAGGCCTTCGGCGCCGAGCTTGTGCTGACCCCCGGCAGCAAGGGTATGACCGGCTCCATCGAGAAGGCAGAGGAGCTTGCCGCCTCTATTGCCAACAGCTTCATCCCCGGCCAGTTCGACAATCCCGTCAATGCACAGGCGCACTATGAGACCACCGGCCCCGAAATCTGGAACGACACCGACGGCACGGTGGACGTGTTCGTGGCGGGCGTCGGCACCGGCGGCACCATCACCGGCGTCGGCCGCTATCTCAAGGAACAGAAGGCGGGCGTGAAGATCATTGCAGTAGAGCCCGCCACCTCGGCCGTGCTCTCCGGCGGCAAGCCCGGTCCCCACGGTCTGCAGGGCATCGGCGCGGGCTTTATCCCGGCGGTGCTGGATACTTCCGTTTATGACGAGGTGATCCCTGTGGAAAATGAGCAGGCCTATCAGGCTGCGCGCCTTATCGGGAAAAACGAAGGCGTGCTGGTGGGCATTTCCTCCGGCGCGGCACTGTATGCAGCTCTTGAGCTTGCAAAGCGCGACGAGTATACGGGCAAGACAATCGTCGCGCTGCTGCCGGACACGGGTGACCGCTACCTCTCCACGCCGCTTTTCGAGGGCTGAGCATGAACAGACAACTTGAACAGCTCATCTCCGAGGCGGCTCACGGCCTTGAGGCCGTCGAGGGCTTCGGCACCAGTGAACAGTTGGACTTCACCGGCTTTCGCGGGCGGGTCGAGCGCATGGACGATCTGCTCATCGCGGCGCTCTTTCCCCAGCACGCGGGTCATCTCAAAAGTCTGGACATCCCTGCCCGCCTTGCCCGCGAGCAGTATCTGCATGAGGCCATGGGCCATCTGCAGCACTGTGCGGAATCGGTCATGACTGAAAAGGAGGCGCGTGAGCGCATCGTGCCCGCGATGCTCGCGGCGCTGCCTGAGATCCGCCGTCAGCTCGGCACGGATCTCATCGCCGCCTATCAGGGTGACCCCGCAGCCAAAAGCCCGGACGAGGTCATCCTCTGCTACCCGGCCTTCACGGCCATTGCCACTTACCGCCTTGCCCACGTGTTGTATGTGGAAAAAGTGCCTTATATCCCGCGTGTCATGACCGAGTATGCCCATCGCCTCACCGGCATCGACATCCACCCCGGCGCTACCATCGGCGACTATTTCTTTATCGACCACGGCACCGGCGTCGTCATCGGCGAGACCACTACCATCGGCCAGCATGTCAAGCTCTACCAGCATGTAACCCTGGGTGCCAAGAGCTTCGCCGTCGAAGAGGACGGCAGTCTCGTCAAGGGCATCAAGCGCCACCCCGACATCGGCGACAATGTGGTCATTTACTCGGGTGCCACCGTTCTCGGCGGCAAGACGAAGATCGGCAACGGCTGCGTCATCGGCGGCAGCGTATGGCTGACTCATTCGGTGGACCCGTACAAGATGGTTCTTGCCCGTGCGGCGGTTGCCGGCGACATCCTCCTGCGGGACAATCTGCCGGAGCTTGAAGACAGTGACGACACACAGAAGTCCCAGATGGCGGCAATGCTTTGATAATCCGATTGAAAACACTGTTTTTAATTGAGCTTACTCGCACTTATCGCGCACAGCGGTTCGTGACACGCTGTTCTTAGTCGATATGAGGACTCACGAAGTTCGGCTCGTGGTGTTTTTAACGGAGCGAAGCCCCCTCACAAACGGAATTGAAATATAAAAAACACGGAGAAACAGAAAATGGATTTTGTTTCCAAAACCGTTGGGAAGATCGTCCAGCGCTCCATTGATCGGCATATGGGCGCGGGACTCATGCAGGAGGAGAACACCGCTGCGGGCGAGCGCTATTATGCTCCGGGCTTTCCGGAGCTGATCCGCAAGGCAGCGGCGGAAGCGTGTGTGCTGCTCAAAAACGATGGGACGCTGCCGCTGAAAAAGGACGAAGAGGTCGCAGTTTTCGGCCGCTGCCAGCTCGACTGGTTCTATGTCGGTTACGGAAGCGGCGGTGACGTTCACCCGGCCTGGCGCGTCAACCTTATCGACGGCCTCAAAAACGCGGGACAGAAACACAATGCCGCCCTCGTCGAGCGCTACGCCGCCTGGACAAAAGAGAACCCTGCCGACCACGGCTGGTGGGGCCACTGGCCCTTCAGCCATCCGGAGATGGAGCTTGATGAGGAAACAGTAAAGGCCGCAGCGAAAACCGCCGAAACGGCGCTCGTGGTCATCGGCCGCGCCGCCGGCGAGGATCGGGAGAACACCCTCGAAAAGGGCAGCTACTACCTCACCGAGGAGGAGCGCGTGATGCTCGACCTGGTGACGGAGAACTTCGCCCATGTGGCGGTGATCCTCAACGTCGGCAGCATTATGGACATGGCCTGGGTCGAAGACTACGGCACGCGGATCTCTGCCGTGCTCTGCGTCTGGCAGGGCGGCATGGAAAGCGGCAATGCCGCGGCGGATATCCTCTGCGGAAAAACCAGCCCCAGCGGAAGGCTCAGCGACACCATCGCCCGTTACTATGTGGATTATCCCAGCAGCAAAAACTTTGGCGGGAAAGAGTATAATAACTACGCCGAGGGGATCTTTGCCGGTTACCGGTATTTTGACCGCTTTTCCTCGAAAAGCGTGTTGTTCCCCTTCGGATTCGGGCTGAGCTACACAAAATTCAAAACGGAAGCGGGAGACTTTTCGCACATGGGCGGGGAGCTCACCGTCACGGCCAGAGTCACCAACACCGGCACTATGCCCGGCAAGGAGGTTGTGCAGCTCTGGTGCTCGGCGCCCGTCGGGGCGCTGGACAAGCCCAAACGTGTCCTCTGCGCCTTTGCCAAAACGGAAGAACTCTACCCCGGCGAGAGCGGGACCGTCACTTTGCGGTGCTCGGATCAGGATTTCGCGTCCTACGACGAGAGCCGCCACGCCTTTGTACTTGAGTCCGGGCAGTACCGCTTCGTGATCGGCGAGCAGGAGATCGGCACGTTCCGCATCTCGGAGGATCGGATCGTGCGAAGCTGCCGTCCTCTGAAACTCAGCTCGGATAAACTGCGGCAGGTGATCCTGACCGAACTGCCCGCCAGGATCAAGGCAGCGCCCGCATACGGCACGCTGGACGATGTGAAAGCCGGAAAGCTCAGCCTCGAAGCCTTCACAGCAGGACTCAGTGTTGAAGATCTGGAAGCCCTCACCCGGGGCGAGGGAATGATGAATGTTGCCTGCGGCGTGCCCGGAAACGCCGGCGGCTTCGGCGGCGTGACGGAGAGCCTGCAAAAGAAGGGCGTTTCCGAGCTTGTCACAGCCGACGGCCCGGCAGGGCTTCGTCTGCAGAAGTTTTCCTCCCTCATGCCCATCGGCACGGCCCTGGCCTGCACCTGGAACACGGAACTGGTGGAAGCCCTGCATCAAAAACTCGGCGAGGAGATGACCCACTACGGCGTGGATGTGCACCTTGGTCCCGGCATGAACATCCACCGCAATCCTTTGTGCGGGCGAAACTTCGAGTACTACTCCGAAGACCCGCTGCTCACCGGCAAAATCGCCGCGGCGGCGGTGCGCGGCGTGCAGAGCCGGGGCCATGCCTCCTGCCCCAAGCACTTTGCCTGCAACAACCAGGAGACAAAACGCAACACCAATGACTCGCGCCTGTCCGAACGCGCGATGCGTGAAATCTATTTGCGCGGCTTTGAGATCTGCGTGCGTGAGGCCTATCCCCTTACAATCATGACCTCCTACAATAAGGTCAACGGCGTCTGGGCACACTACAACTACGAGCTTGCGACGACTGTCCTGCGCGGCGACTGGGGCTTTGAGGGGGTGGTCATCACCGACTGGTGGATGCAGCATGCCGCAAGTCCCGAGTTTCCGAAGCTCAAGGACAATGCCTACCGTGTGCGCGCGGGGGTGGACGTGCTTATGCCGGGAGACTGGAAGCGTCATGCCTATCGCTACCGGTCCGACGGTACGCTGCTCGACACCCTCGGTCAGTCTGAGGGTATCACGCTCGCCGAACTCCAGCGTACGGCGATGCGCGTTCTGCAGCTTGTGCTGAAGCTGAAAAAGTGAAAACAACAGGGGAGGGGCACAATGCCCCTCCCCTGTATTGAAGTCGGGAAAGCCTATTTTGCCAATTGCAGCAGTTCCTCCACTGCCTGTCTGCCGCCCGCTACCACCGAGGGACGCGAGGCGTCACAGGGAAGGCAGGTACCGTCGAGCGTACGGCACACGCCTCCCGCTTCCTCCACGATGAGCTTGCCCGCAGCGTAATCCCAGAGGGAGAGGCCGAGCTCGAAGAACACACCGGCCCGACCCGCTGCCACCGTGCACAGATCCAGCGCTGCCGCGCCCTCGCGTCGGATGTCGAGCCCGGCAAGGAAGGCTTTTTTCATCAGCCCGAAGCAGCGGTCGGCAAGATCGGGATTATAAGGCGTGGTGCCGCAGCATACAAGCGTCTCGGCAAGGGGAGCGTCCGTGACACGGACAGGCCGCCCGTTGAGAAACGCGCCGGCACCCTTCACAGCGGTGAAAAGTTCGCTGACATAGGGGTTGCAAATCGCGGCAGCGCGCAGTTCCCCGCGGCTCATATATGCCGCCGAGATACAGCTGTGATGCAGACCGTGGACAAAGTTCATCGTGCCGTCGATGGGGTCGATGATAAAAACGTGCTCGGCGCGCAGATCGTCGTGCCGGTCGTTCTCTTCACAGAAAAAGCGCGCGTCGGGCACGACCTCGGTAATGCGGGTGATCAGAAGCTCCTGTACGCGCCGGTCGTATTCGGTCACCACATCGCGCCGATCGGTCTTGCGCTCGGCCAGGATATCGTGGGCCTCCAGAATGAGGCGGGCGGCCTCGCGCTCGGCTTCGCACAGCAGAGAAAGGATCTCGTTGTCATTCATTGCGTCTGTCCTCCGAAAAGCGTATTTTGAAGATTGGTATATTATAAATGCTCACTGCCCTTTTGTACATGGCTTTTGTGAAAGTTCCCCCGCCGGCGAGCAGATTTTTCTTAAAAATGGTAACGCTTTTGCTTGACATAACTCTGAGAAAACGGTAAAATAGCTTGATTAATATTATGGGGGAGCATGGGGAGCTCCCAATGATATTACTTCTCAACTCCGACGGGTTCGCTTGAAGGCCCGTCTGCACTCATAGATCAAGCGATCTGAATTGCCGCTGCACAAATCTGATAGATTGGAGGTGTATACCCTTACCATGCCATTGGTTTTAGCGATTATACTGATGCTTGTCCTGGCCGCCGCAGGCTTTGCCGTCGGCGTGATGTACCGAAAAAAGGTCGCCGAGCGCGAGATCACCAGCGCCGAGGAAGAGGCCAGACGCATCGTCAACGAAGCTATAAAGAGCGCCGAGAGCAAGAAGCGAGAGGCGCTTGTTGAGGCGAAGGAAGAGATACACAGAAACCGCTCCGAGTACGAGCGGGAAGTGAAGGAACGCAGAGCAGAACTGTCCAAGCAGGAACGCCGCCTTCAGCAGAAGGAAGAGAACCTGGACAAGAAACTGGACGCCGCAGAGAAAAAGAACGAGACCCTTGCCAATAAGATCGCCGCTGCCGAGCAACAGCAGCAGGAGATCGGCATGATCAAGAAGAGCCAGCTCGAAATGCTGGAAAAGGTCTCCGGCTTTACGGTTGAGGAAGCCAAGACCTACCTCATCAACAGCATCCGCGATGACGTTACTCACGAAATGGCCATGAAGGTCAAGGAAGTGGAAGCCCAGTACAAGGAAGAAGCGGACGAGCGGGCGAGAGAAATCGTTGCCACCGCCATCCAGCGTTGTGCCGCAGACCACGCAAGCGAGATCACTGTCTCCGTCGTACCCCTCCCCAACGACGAGATGAAGGGCCGCATCATCGGCCGCGAAGGCCGCAACATCCGCAGCATCGAAACCCTTACCGGCTGCGACCTGATTATCGACGATACCCCCGAGGCGATCACCGTCTCCAGCTTTGACCCCGTCCGGCGCGAAGTCGCGAGACTGGCGCTCGAGAAGCTCATCCAGGACGGTCGTATCCATCCCGCACGGATTGAGGAAATGGTTGCCAAGGCCCAGAAGGAGGTCAACGCCACCATCAAGGCCGAGGGCGAGCGCGCCGTGTTCGAGACCAATATCCACGGCCTGCACCCCGAGATTATCAAGCTCCTGGGCCGCATGAAGTACCGCACGAGCTACGGCCAGAACGTACTGAACCATTCCATTGAGGTCTCCCATGTGGCGGGCCTCATGGCCGCCGAACTCGGTGCTGACGTGAACATCGCCAAGCGTGCGGGTCTGCTGCACGACCTGGGCAAGTCCATCGACCACGAGGTTGAGGGCAGCCACGTCACCATCGGTGTCGACATCGCCCGCAAGTACAAAGAGTCCGAGGCCGTTATCCACTGCATCGAGGCCCACCACAACGATGTGGAGCCGCACAGCATCGAGGCCTGCCTTGTCCAGGCAGCCGACGCGATCTCCGCCGCCCGCCCCGGCGCGCGCCGTGAGAACATTGAAAACTACGTCAAGCGTCTTGAAAAGCTGGAGGAGGTCTCCAAGAGCTTCCCCGGCATCGCAAGCTCCTATGCCATCCAGGCGGGACGCGAGATTCGTATCATGGTCAAGCCCGAAGATGTCAGCGAGGATCAGATGGTTCTGCTGGCAAGGGACATCGCCAAGAAGATCGAGGAGGAGCTGACTTACCCCGGTCAGATCAAGGTCCATCTCCTGCGCGAGACCAAGGCCATCGACTACGCAAAGTAAACAGGACATCAAAAAACTCCGACGGACGAAACCGTCGGAGTTTTTTTGCGCTTAATCCTCAATCCCGCGCATGGTTTCCGCGTTGAGTCTGTGCCGCCGCGCGAGATATGCGTAGGTGAGCTCCACCACGCAGCAGGCCATCCAGCCCACCGGATAGCCGAAGCCTACAATGCGCGGGGTGTTGGCAACGAAATGCGTGACGAGGTAGAGATAGATCTGCCGCAGCACCACAAAGGTGGAGAGCATGATGATCATCGGCCCGCGCGAGTCACCGCGTCCGCGCAGGGCACCCGCCAGAACGTGGTTCACGCAGTTGAAAAGCAGAAAGAAAACGTTCGTGCGGATAAAGAGCACGCCGTAGTCGATAACTTTCGCGTCCGGAGAGAAGAGTCGCACCGAGACCGGAGCAAAGATATACAGCAGCGCCGCAATCACCCCGGTAATGCCGACACTCACGCCGAGGGCCGCAACCGTTCCCTGATCGCTGCGCCGGTCATTGCCAGAACCGTTATTCTGACTGACGAAGGTGGTGGCGGCTAACGCCATGCTCTGCATGGGGAGCATGATGAACTGGTCGAGCTTGTTGTAACTGCTCCAGCCCGCCATCACGTCCGAGCCGAAGAAGTTGATGTAACCCTGTACAAAGATGTTGGAGAAGGCGGTCAGCACCGACTGAATGGCGGCGGGCATGCCCACGGCGAAGATCTTGCCGAGAATGGGCAAATCGATACTCAGCTCCTTCCAGCTCATGCGGTAGATATCCTTCGAACGGGTCAGCAGAACGAGAATCAGTGCCGCCGACAGAAACTGCGACAGGATGGTGGCAATGGCCGCACCGGCGATCCCGGCCTTGAGCACCAGCACGAAGAACAGATCCAGGATGATGTTCAGAATGCTTGTGAAAACCAGAAAGAAAAGCGGTCTTGTGGAGTCACCAACCGCGCGCAGGATGCCGCTGCCCATGTTGTAGATCAGCAGGCCCGAGATACCGCCGAAGTAAATGCGCAGATAAAGCGTTGCCTCGGCGAACACATCCTCCGGCGTGCGCATGATGATCAGCATCGGTTTTACCAGCGCAACCCCCAGCAGGGTGAAAAAGGCGCTGAGGACGAAGGTCGCAGCCATGGTGGTCTCGACCGCCGTGTGGAGCTTCTCCATGTTGCGCGCGCCGAAGTAGCGCCCAATGACCACCGCTGCGCCGATGGAAAAACCGTTGAAGAAGAACACCAGCATGTTCACGATCACCGTCGTGGAGCCGATGGCAGCCAGCGCCTGTTTGCTGACAAAGTTGCCCACAATAACGGAGTCGACCGTGTTGTAGAGCATCTGGAAGATGTTGCCCAACATCAGCGGAATGGCAAAGAACACAAGCTGCTTTAAGATGGGGCCCTGGGTCATGTCGCGGGCGGTGCTTTTTACATTTGTCGGGATATTCATTCCGCACAGCCCTCCTTCACCGCAGCCCAGTCATAGTCCCGAATCGTGTCAGCAGTAAAGCGCATGAGAGCTTTCGGCTCATCATAGTCCGCGCCGATGGACAGGAACTCGTCCTTGAGCACATGGTTTCGCTCGGATGGGCGGTACACGATGTCCATGCCCTTTCCGTATTTCTGCATGAGATACATGATGACCGCGCTCTCCACCTTCTTTTTTGCCACCCGGCAGGAGATCACAAAGTCTGTACAGAGAAGTGTCTCCCTGCGCATATCGAGAATAAGGCAGCCCACCGTGCCATATTCGCCGTAGCGGTCAACACACTTGACTCGCAGGACCAGACGCTCCGGGTCCTCTGCGATCGCGCGAAATTCGTCGGCGGGGATTCGGTTGGTGGAGGCGTTGAGCTGGTTGGTGCGCATCAGAAGCTCATGGCAGCGGTCAATGTCCTGCTGTGCTTTGCAGGGGGCTATGTCGATCACAAAGCCGCAGGAGAGAATGAAGGCTTTATAGTCGCCGCTGTCGGATTCGGTAAAGGCGTCCTGGCGCTTTGCCTCCGCCATATAGAAGGCGCGGCGCTTTTTGGAGTCCGCGGTCACCGGCACGTCAAATTCCGGACGTGTGAGCAGGCTTTCCGCCTCGCTGTCCGCGTAAACGCGCACACAGCCGAGCGTAAGATCCACCTCGGCGCGCTCAAAAGCGGAGTCGTCCACAAAGGCAAAGGTATCAATGTTGATATTTAGCAGCTTGCTGATTTCGGTGAGATTACCGCTTTTCGGCTTCCAGTTGATTTTGGGATAAAGGAAATAGTCCCAGAGACCGAATTTTTCCAGCGCGGCTTTGGCAAGCGCCTCGTCGTTCTTGCTGCACACGGTGTTGAGGATGCCGCGCTCATCAAGCCGTCGGATCAGCTCCGCGACCTGAGGTCGAAGCGTCACACCGTCTATCCCGTCCTCACCGAGAATGCCGTCCCACAGCGTATTGTCCAGATCCCATGCCACGCACTTGACCTTCTTTGCGGGCTGCTTTGCCGGCGTTGCGGCGGCCGGGATAAAGCCATCCCGGAATGTCACAAGATCGGAAAACAGGATATACACTTCCAGTGTCTCGTTATCGGCAGGGAAGAGTTCCAATGCGAAAACGGGCGCGCTGTCTCGGCTGAGCATTTCGACCGGGACGCGCCAGACATTCAACCCCTCGTGGACCTCATACACGTTTCGGGTGAGCAGCATGTCATCAAAGCCGTAGGAATCGAGGAGCAGTCTGCTGCCATGCGCTGGACGAACGGCATAAAAGGACAGAAACAGTTCCTGCGCCGGATACTCGACCTCGCTTACCGGCCAGAAGCCGCGGATATAGCGATGGTGCAGGGCACGCGAGAGGGGATAGCGATATTTCTTCGGCCCGGGGTACGACAGCGTATCAACCGCGCGCGCAAACGAGAGCGTTTTCTTATGGCGCGCAAAGCTGTCCAGAAACTCCCGCCCGGCGTAGGAGGCGGATGTGTTATAAGGGCAGCGCAGCTTTGCCCATTTGCGAAAGCGCAGATGGGTCACGGGAAAGTCGAAACCCGGAACGCGCCCGAGCTCCATGAAATCGACACGCCTGCACCGGCCGATCTCGTTTGCCTCGAACATCCCGCAGGAGGCATAGCAGGCCGGGGGACTGCACTCGAGACAGTGGTCGGCCCAGAAAAGCGGCGCGATGGTTTCAATATCCGAAACCTTCGGCACCCGGTCAGAAAATGCGTTCAATGCCTCTGCGCCGGTCAGCGCGGAAAAGCATACATAGTCAAACATGTCTTACCTCCGGCTCCACTTGATGTGGTACAGCGTGCGCATGAGATCGTCATACAGTGTGCGCCTGCGAGTGCTGGGCTTTGCCTCAAAGCTTCTGAACAGCTTCCCGTTTTCCGCAAGGAAAGCCTCAAGCCTTGCAAAGTCCGCCTCCTGCATCACGTTCGGGTGATAGCAGAAGGTGATCGTGTCGAAGGGCAGCTTGCGCACCACACCCGACTGTTGGGGGATGAAGGTAAAGCCGTATTTGGTGTAGGGCTTCGAGGCGATAGTGTCGGAGATGATGCGGATCTTGCTGCAGACTTTCAGTGCTTCCAGCGTGTTTTCGTCAAAGGTGTGAGAAGGGGCGAAGAAGACTGCGGGCTCAATACCGTGCTCCTGAAAGACTGCCACACCGTCCGTGATCTTCTGCTTCTGTACATCCAGGGGCACTCCCGCAAATTCCGAGCGCTTCTGTGCCGGGTTCAGCCCGCCCTCATGGGTGATGCAGACATGGTTCCAGCCGTGCAGTGCAGGCGTCCAGCCCTTGCGTACCCAGCGGGAAACCGTATCGCCCCAGAACGCGGGATCCATCGGGCAGCCCACCATGTCCGGATCTTCACAGTGGGGGATGATGCCCACCAGCGGCGCGATGCCGTGCCTGTCAAGAAGGTCTTCCATCCGAGCCCAGTTCTGTATATTCCTCTTTTCGCACGCGTCGTCCAGCCGCATGAAGTATGTCATATTGTTGCCCCCGTCGTCTTGCATTTTTGTTATGATACACCAAAGCGCTGTGCCTTTCAAGCGCTGATAGCGTGTCCGTGTGTGGAAATACTGCCGAAAATGCACGGGAGAATAAAAATACTTGAAGATTTTGTTGCAAACAGTCCTTGCAAGTTTTATACTGCTATCAGAAAATCTTGAACAAAATAAGGGAGAATACCATGGAACAGAGACCCAAAAAGAGAGGCGACCGCTTTGACGGTTATTGGCTGCGGGACGAGGCCCCGGCCCTCGGCCAGTTCATGGCTTATCTTATGCCCAACCGCGCCGACAACGAGGCGCATATCAATGTTGACATCGACTGCCGCCCGCTGGACGCATTCCTGGCTAAGAAGAACGAAGGGCGTACCGAGGATAAGTATACCTATTTCCACATCTTTCTTGCCGCAATGGTCAAGTGCTTTGTGCTGCGCCCGCGCATGAACCGCTTCATCTCCGGCAACCGCCTGTACATGCGCGACCACATCTCCGTATCCTTCGTGGTCAAGAAGAAGTTTGAGGACAAGTCCGAGGAAGGCCTTGCCTACAAGAAATACGGCGAGCAGGACACCATCGATACCCTGCATACCTCCATCATGGAGGAGATCCACCAGTGCCGCCGGGAGGATGTGCTCGACAACTCCACCGACATAATGACGAAGCTCTTGAAGCTGCCGCGCTGGCTTCTGCACATCATCGTGGACATCCTCTTCTCCCTCGACCGCAAGGGCAAGGTACCCTATGATCTCATCAAGGCGGATCCCAACTACTCCTCCATCTTCCTCACAAACCTCGGCTCCATCGGTATGGACAGCGGCTATCACCACCTCAACAACTGGGGTACCAACTCCTTCTTCGGCATGATCGGCAAGAAGCACCTGGCCCCCGAGTGGCATGAGGACGGGACCTGCGACGTCTACCCCGTCATTACCCTGGGCCTCACGCTGGACGAGCGCATCGGCGACGGCTTTTACTATGCCGGCACCGTGCGCCTGCTGCACAAGATCCTGGAAAACCCCGAGCTGCTGGAGCAGCCCTTTGACACGCCCGTCGACTATTGAAGTCAATTGTGAAACAAGGTTTCGCAATTGAAGAACACGCGCTTATCGCGTTCGGCTTGCGGGGGATGCCTCACTTGGTCGGCGCGTGGGCTCGCTTGGCTCGCCTCAGGGTGTTTTTGAGGCGGCAAATCTGCCTCAAAAACGATTGAATAAGAAATACGAGGATTCAGATATGGAAATCACTGCAAAGCGCCCCTGGCTTTCGAGCATGGGTGATGTGCCAGCCAATATGGAATATTTCCAGGGCTCCATGGTGGAGATGCTGGAAAACAACGCGAAGCTCTACCCGACGAATATCGCTTTCGATTTCATGGGAAAGTCCACCAACTATAAGGAAATGGTGGCCAACATTGAAAAATGTGCCCGGAGCCTGCGCACCATCGGCGTGCGGCAAAACGACCGCGTCACCATCGCCATGCCCAACTGCCCCCAGGCTATCTACATGTTCTACGCTGTGAACATGATCGGCGCCGTGGCCAACATGGTCCATCCTCTGTCCAGCGAGAAGGAACTGGAGTTTTACATCAACGAGTCCGAGAGCGTCACGGTCGTGACTCTCGACCAGTTTTACCACAAGTTTGAGGCTATCCGCGAGAACACCTGCGTGGTCAACATCGTCATCGCCCGCATCCGCGACGCCTTGTCCAAACCCCTGCGCGTCGGCTACATGCTCACCGAGGGGCGCAAGATCAAAAAGATCCCCGAGGATGCGCCGGTCATCATGTGGGATGAGTTTATGCGTCTTGGCAAGGCCTGCTTCTGGAATTACAAGGTCAAGCGTACTGCCGACGATCCCGCCGCCATTCTCTACTCCGGCGGCACCACCGGCACCACCAAGGGTATCCTGCTCACCAACCTGAACTTCAACGCCCTCTCTGCCCAGATCATCGCTACCAATCCCATGTTCCGCCCCGGCGACAAGATGCTCTCTGCCATGCCGCTCTTCCACGGCTTCGGCCTCGGCGTGTGCATCCACTCGATGCTGGCCCAGGGCGGCAGATGCATCCTCGTGCCGCGCTTTACCGCGGAGAGCTATTCCAGACTCATCACCAAGTATCGCTGCAACTTCATCGCGGGCGTGCCCACGCTGTACGAGGCGCTGCTGCGCCTGCCCAACATGGAGAAGGCCGACCTCTCCTGCCTCAAGGGCGTGTTCTCCGGCGGCGACTCCCTGTCGGTGGAGCTCAAGAAGAAGTTCGACAAGTTCCTCTATGACCATAAGGCCGTCGTCCAGGTGCGCGAAGGCTACGGCACCACCGAGACCGTCACCGCCTGCTGCCTGACGCCCATCACCAAAACCAAGGAGGGCAGCATCGGCATTCCCTTCCCGGATACCTATATCAAGATTGTGAAACCCGACACCGACGAAGAGCTGCCCTATGGTGAGGAGGGCGAGATCCTGCTTGCCGGACCCACGGTCATGAAGGAGTACATCAAGCACCCCGAGGAAACCGCCCAGACCCTGCGCCGCCATACCGACGGCCTTACCTGGGTCTACACCGGCGACCTCGGCTACATGGACGAGGAGGGCTTCATCTACTTCCGCGGCCGTTCCAAGCGCATGATCATCTCCTCCGGCTACAACATCTACCCCGCCCAGCTTGAAAACATCTTCGACGCAAACGAACTGGTGCAGATGAGCTGTGTCATCGGCGTACCCGATCCCTATCGCATGCACCGGCCTAAGGTTTTCGTGACACTCAAGCCCGGCGTGGAGCCTTCCGAAGAGACACGAAAGACCATCATGGATTATGCTGCCAAGCACATTGCCAAGTACGCCATGCCCAAGGAACTGGAATTCCGCGAGAGTCTGCCCAAGACCCTCGTCGGCAAGGTGGCCTATCGCCAGCTTGAGGAAGAGGAAGCCGCCAAAAGAAAGGCGGGAGGGGAGTAAAAACCAGTTGACCATAACGGGGGAAGATGGTAAGATACTATATTAGATTAGAAATAGTGTCGCTTATAATACCCGCCCGGTATTATGAACATGGGAGGACAGCATGAAAAACCGAGTCGGAAGAATCATCATCGGCATCCTTGCCCTGATCCTTTTGGGCCTGTACACCTACAGGCAGGAGCAGCTCCATTGGCACAGTGTCGACGTCGAAGCCTGGGGCCCCGCCACCGGCCTGCACCCCGAGGGCTTTGACCAGGGCATCGTCATGAATGAAGAGCCCCAGGCACCCATCCAGATGGAGTACGCCCCTGCCCCGACTGAGGCACCTGCCGCGCCGGAGATTCCGGCCCCCGCACCTGTGGAGGCCGTGCCCGCAGAGCAGCCAGTGCGCTTTGATCTGTCCGACTGGAAGTTTATGCTTGTCAATGGCGACCACTCCATCGACCAGTATGAGCCTGCGAATCTGGTCTATCTCAACATGACGGCAGACGAGACGGATTTTCAGACTTCCTACAACCCCAACCGCATCGCGGTGGACGAGCGAATCGCCCAGCCTCTGATGGATATGGCCCTGGTCTGCAAGGCAGCGGGCCTCCCGGTCTACCTCTCCTCCGGCTATCGCAGCTATTCCGAGCAGGCGGCCAACTTCACCCGCATCTGCCAGAATAACGGCATCAGCGACGGCAAAGACTCCAACGGCCACTATATCACCATGCCTGCCGGCTGCAGCGAGCACCAGACCGGCCTGTGCTGCGACATCACCGACTATTACCAGCCGACCAAGAACAGCTCACTGGACGACATCCCGACTCTCGTGTGGCTGCGCGAAAACTGCGCCGACTACGGTTTCATCTGGCGCTTCCCCAGCGATAAGTCAGATATCACCGGCGTCATGGGCGAGAGCTGGCACTTCCGCTATGTGGGCGAGGAGGCTGCGCACTACATCATGGACAACCACCTCACGCTTGAGGAATTCTGGCAGCAGTTTGGAGACGGCGCGAACGTATGAGCATGAAGAGAATCTGTATTTTGCTCGCCCTTTTCTGCCTGCTTTTTACGGCGGGCTGTACAAAGAAGGAAGAGCATAAGAGTGTTCCTGCCTCGGAAAGGGTGCAGACTGAGACGGCTCCCCCCCAGCCGGAGATGACCCCGGCCCCTACGCCGAAGCCGACTCCGACACCGGAACCGACACCCGCCGGAATCGTCCTGCCGCCCCTGCCGGATGTCGACATCAACAGCTGGGAGTTTCTGTACGCCGGGCCGCACTGCGGCGTGGGCCGTTATCACCCGCATATCGGCAACGTAGAGAGCCAGTACATGGACAAGCGCTGTGCCGAGGCGACGGTCGACTTTTTGAACGCCGCGCGGGCACAGGGTTTTGAAGTCTACATCTGCGTCGCCTACCGCAACTGGGAATACACCACCCACTGGTATGAGCAGGAGATGTTCAAGTATGGGGAATATGATTATGAATACAATCATTTCCTCCCCGGCGCCTCCTATGAGGCTGCCAAGCACGGCTTTGCCGCCGGCTGCAGCGAACACTCCACCGGTCTTGCCTTTGACATCACCGACGAAGACTACTACTGGGCCGATCACAATTACAGCAACGAGCATGACGAGACTGTAGCCGGGACGCCCGTCTGCAAGTGGATGGACGAGCACTGTGCTGAGTATGGCTTCATTGTCCGCTACCCCGAGGACAAAGCGGAGGTCTACGGCATGGCCTGTTATCCGGGGCATTACCGCTATGTAGGCAAGGAAGCTGCGCAGTACATCATGGACAATGACCTCTGCTTTGAAGAGTTCCTGGCCCTCTTCGGCAAGACTATCAAGGGAATCAACTATGTGAACACCTATATTGTCAGTAAGCAATAAAAAAGCACCGAAGGGAAAGTCCTTCGGTACTTTTTTTATTAAACAAGCTGCGGCAGGGCCGCCAGATCCGGATTGTTGGCGTAGGTACTGCGGCAGGTGATGCTGCCTGCAAGCTGTGCAAGCTGAGCGCAGGCCTGGAGGTCGTAGCCCCGCAGATCGGCCCATACGATGGCGGCGGTCGCCGCGTCGCCCGCGCCGGTGGTGTTGATGACTTCCGTCTCATATGCGGGGAAGTGGTAGAGTCTGTCTCGCTCGGCGGCGAGGATGCCGTCGGCGCCCAGGGTCACAAACACGCGGCCGGGGCAGAGCTTTGCGAGCTTCTTCGCCGCGCTCTCAGGATCTTTTTCCCCGGTGAGCACAGAAGCCTCGAGGGCGTTGGATTTGATCGCGCGCAGGCGCTTGAGATGGGGACGGAAGCGTTCGGCCTTTGCTGAGGACACCGTGTCGGCATAAAGTGGCAGACGGGAACGATTACACAGCCATGCCACCGATTCTGTCGGGAGATTGGCGTCGAGCACCATGGCACCGCGGTCACGCAGCTTTAGCAGCAGAGGTTCAAAGAACGCAGGCGTGAGCTGGGAGCAGATATCCATATCATTGATGGCCGCGCACATGTCACCGCCCGCTTCCGTGACGAAAAGATAAGTGGAGCTGTGCCCGCCCTTTTTAACCAGGGTGTGCTGCATGTCAAGGCCAAGCTCTGTGCACGAGGCCATCAGGGCCTGACCAACCAGATCATCGCCCATGGCGGTGACGAAAGCCACATCCATCCCCAGCAGACGCAGATTATGGGCAATGTTGCGCCCCACGCCGCCGGGAGTCATGCGTACGGTGCCGGGTGTGGAATCGCGCATCACGAGCGCCCCGTCCGGTCTGCCCCAGATATCCATATTGACGCCGCCGATAACCACGGCGGCGTCTTTTTTCGTTTTTAATTGATGTGCCATATGTTCTTGGCGTACTCACAAATGGCGCGGTCGGCAGCGAAGAAGCCGGACTTTGCCGTGTTCATGAGGGAGAGTCTGCCCATCTCGGAAGGATCCGCGATGCGCTTGTAGAGCGCCTCCTGCGCATTGGCATAGCTGCGGAAGTCGGCAATGACCATATAGGGGTCACCGGCGAAGAGCAGATTGGAGATTACATCGGAGTAGTTCTTACCGTCGGCGAAGCCGTTCATGATGCGCATGCAGACACTGTAGAGCTCGGGATCGGCCTTGGCCATGCCGTTGGGATCATAGCCGTGGGCGCGCCAATTGGCGATCTCATCGGTGTGCAGGCCGAAGAGGAACATATTCTCATCGCCCAGACGCTCATACATCTCGACGTTTGCACCGTCGAGCGTGCCGATCGTAACGGCACCGTTCATCATCAGCTTCATGCAGCCGGTGCCGGAAGCCTCCTTGCCGGCGGTGGAAATCTGCTCGGACACCTGCGCGGCGGGCACGATGGCCTCGGCGGCGGAGACGCGGTAGTTCTCCACAAAGTAGACCTGCAGCTTATCCTTGCAGACGGGATCGTTGTTGACGTCGTTTGCAAGACTGAGGATGAGCTCAATGATACGCTTTGCCAGCTTGTAGCCCGCGGCGGCCTTGGCACCGAAGACATAGGTTCTCGGCACGAAGTCCATGTTGGGATTGTCGTGCAGGCGCATCTGCAGAGCGACGATATTCATCGCGCACAGGAGCTGGCGCTTATACTCGTGCAGGCGCTTGACCTGTACGTCCATCACAGCGTCGGGGTTGAGGGCAAAGCTGTCGTTGCGCTTGGCAAAATCGGCGAAGCGCAGCTTGTTGGCATACTTGATGTCGTTGAGGCGGGCGCGGACGGTTTCATCGTCCTCAAAGGCGGTCAGCTTCTCGAGAAGCTCGGGCTTGAGCAGATACTCGTCGCCGCCGAGCAGCTCGGTGACCAGTTTATCGAGGCCGGGATTGATCTGCGAGAGCCAGCGGCGATGGTCGATGCCGTTGGTAACATGGGTGAAGCGTTCGGGACGGATGGAGTAGATGTCCTTAAAAAGGTCGGCCTTCAGAATCTCACCGTGCAGGCGGGACACACCGTTGACCATGTAGCAGGAGGCGAGGCACAGGTTTGCCATATGGACCTGACCGTCACGGATGATGAGATTGCGGCCCAGCTTGTCGCCGGGACCGAACTTGACGGCGAGATAATCACACCAGCGGCGGTTGATTTCACACATGATCTCCCACAGGCGCGGAAGCAGCTGGATGAACAGATCCTGCGGCCACTTCTCGAGCGCTTCGCTCATGACGGTGTGGTTGGTGTAGGCCACAGAATTGCGCACGAGCTCCCATGCGTCGTCCCAGCCGAGACCGTGCTCATCCATAAAGATACGCATGAGCTCGGGGATGATCATGGTCGGGTGGGTGTCGTTGATCTGAATGACGTGGTGGCGGGAGAAGGAGCGGATGTCGCCCCACATCTTGATGTGCTTGCGCACGATGTCCTGGGCGGAGGCGGAGACAAAGAAGTACTGCTGTCTCAGACGCAGGAGTTTACCTTCGATATGATCGTCGGCGGGATAGAGGACCTTGGTGATAACCTCGGCATCGATACGCTCGGCCATACTCTTGACATACTGGCCCTCGGAGAAGAGATACATGTCCAAGGACTTGGCGCTCTTGGCGTCCCAGAGGCGCAGGGTATTGATGTCTTTGCCCTCATAACCTGCGATCAGCATGTCGCGCGGCAGGGCGTAGACAGAGGTATAGCCGGTATGCTCGGCGTGGTAGTGACCGTAGTTGTCCCAGTGTGGGGAGATCTGACCGCCGAAGCGGACTTCAACCATATCCTCGTAGCGGGGAATCAGCCAGCTCTCAGCTGCGGTGCGCCAGTTGTCGGATACTTCGACCTGCTTGCCGTTTTCAAACTTCTGCTTGAAAATACCCAGCTCATAGCAGATGGAGTAACCGGTGGCGGGCAGGCCCTCAGTGGCCATGGAATCCATGTAGCAGGCGGCGAGACGGCCGAGACCGCCGTTGCCGAGACCGGCATCGGGCTCTTCCTCAAAGATATCTGCGGCATTGCGGCCCATATCCTCGAGCGCGCCGATGATCGCCTCGGACAGACCGAGGTTGTATGCGTTCTTCATGAGACTGCGGCCCATGAGGAACTCCATAGACATATAGTGCACTTCCTTCTCGCCTCTGCAGGGAGCCTGTGCGGCAAGGAGGCGGCTCATCAGCTCGCGGATGACGATGGCGGTAGCCTGGAAGATCTGCTCGTCGGTAGCCTCGCGGCTTGAAATGCTGAACTGGGCACAGAGCTTGTCTTCAATGGCGCTGCGGATCTCTTCGCGGGAAATTTGATTCTTCATGAAAATACCTTCCTTAATGGGGATTTTAAACGAAAAAATGGAAAAAGAGGCAACGAAGGGGGCCCCCCTCCTGCGGCGATTGCTGCTGCCTGAGCAAGGGCCCGGGAACACGGGCCTTTGCTCGGACAGCCGTATCCCGGCGCGTCGGCTGGTTCCGGCGCGCCGGGAAGGATGCCGGGTATGATTCTTTGCTTATCAGATATTGGAGCCCTTCGGCACAATGAGGGGCAGGCGCTCGTTGCCGTTGAGCACGGTGCCGGCGGAGAAGCTGCAGTCCTTATCGATGATGCAGTGGTCGAGGGCGCAGCCCGCTTCCACGATGCAGTCGTTCATCACGATGCAGTTTTTGAGCTTGGCGCCGGCGGCGATACGCGCACCGGAGAAGACGATGCAGTTTTCAATGGAGCCTTCGATGATGCAGTTGTCGGCCACGAGAGAGTTACGGGAGTAGGAGCCGACACCGTAGTAGGTGCTGACTTCCTCGCGCGCCTTGGTGAAGACGGGACGCTCGGACGGGAACAGCTCATGGCGGATGTCGCTGTCAAGCATATCCATGTTGGCTTTGTAATAGCTGTCCACACTGCGGATGAGGGCGGTGTAGCCGTGGTGGACGTAGATGTCCATCTTGCCGCCTGCTTTGAGCCAGTTGTCCAGCGTATCTTTGTGGAAACGGTGCAGGCTCTGCTTGCGGCTGGTCTCCATCAGCTCAAGGAGGGTCTCCTTGTTGATGATATAGGCCTCGAGGGACAGGACGCCTTCCTTCTCGTTGACGGCGTCGACAAGGATCTGATTGGCCTTGCCGTGCTCATCGGTGAGATAGGTCATGCGGAAGCCCTCGGCATCGGCACGGTCGGTGCAGATGGCGGTGATAGGAGCGCCGGACTTGCGGTGCTGCTCCATGGGCTCGGTCAGGTCGATGTTGGCGCACATGTCGCCCAGCATCAGCACAAAGTACTTGGCGTTGACGTCCTTGATGTAGGAGCTGACCGCGATCAGAGCTTCCATGGTGCCGGCGTAGTTGCCGCGGTGGTACTCGGGCAGACCGAAGGGGGGCAGCATTCTCAGACCGCCGGTACGGCGCGCCATATCCCAGGCTTTGCCGCCGCCCAGGTGGTCGAGCAGGGACTGGTAGTCGCGCTGCATGATGACGCCGACGTCGACGATGCCGGCGTTGCGCATGGCGGAGAGGGAGAAGTCGATGACTCTGTATCTGCCGCAGAAGGGCAGGGACGCGGCGGTGCGCATGCT
>JBGUQD010000180.1:0-12467 GCA_045130755.1 Candidatus Limivicinus sp.
GCAGAGCTTCGCGCGCCGGACACGCGGATGACGGAGAGAGTGATCGAAGGGAAGAAATATCTGGTTTTTCGCTATTGAGAAAAAGACGGAAATGTTGTATAATAAAATATCTGATATTATGCTTATTTATACTTGAGAGGAGGTTTTTGATATGCTGATGACTGACCTGATCGCCAAAAAGCGCGACGGCGGGGAACTGAGTGCGGAGGAAATCCAATTCATGGTCGACGGCTATGTCCGCGGGGATATCGCCGATTACCAGATGTCCGCCATGTGCATGGCGATTTTGTTTCGCGGCATGACAGATCGTGAGACGCTGGATCTGACCATGGCAATGATGCACTCCGGTGAGGTCGTGGATTTAAGCGGCATCGACGGCATCAAGGCGGACAAGCACTCCACCGGCGGCGTGGGCGACAAGACAAGCCTGATCCTCTGCCCAATGGTGGCGGCCTGCGGGCTGCGGATCGCGAAAATGTCCGGGCGCGGCCTCGGCCACACTGGCGGCACGCTTGATAAATTGGAGAGCTTTCCCGGTTACAACATCTCCATAGGCGAAAAGCGCTTTATCGAAAACGTCAACCGCATCGGCATCGCCCTCATCGGCCAGACGGCGGATATCGTCCCGGCGGATAAAAAACTCTACGCCCTGCGCGACGTGACCGGCACTGTGCCGAGCATCCCTCTCATTGTTAGCTCCATCATGTCCAAGAAGCTGGCTTCGGGCGCGGATGTGATCGTGCTTGACGTCAAGTGCGGCAGCGGCGCCTTTATGAAGACTGAGGAGCAGGCGCGCGAGCTTGCAAGGGGACTGACCCGCATCGGCAGGCTTGCCGGGAAAAAGTGCGCCGCCGTCATCACCGACATGGACCAGCCCCTCGGCTGCGCAGTGGGCAACGCCCTCGAGGTCAAGGAGGCCATCTCCGTTTTGCGCGGGGAGACCAGGGGCGACCTGCTGGAGCTGTGCCTGACCCTGGGAAGCTGTATCCTTACCGAGGCAGGCGTCGCCGAAGATACGGATACGGCGAGACGTATGCTGCAGGGGACCATCGACAGCGGCGCGGCACTTAAAAAGCTTGCTGAACTGGTCGAAGCCCAGGACGGGGAAGCGCGCGATGTGTACGACACCGCGCGTCTGCCGCTTGCACCTGTGCAGCTTGAGGTACCGTCTGATGCTTCCGGTTATCTCAGCCATATCGAATGCGAGAAGGTGGGCCTTATCTCCATGCACCTCGGCGGGGGACGGGCTACCAAGGAGAGCGCGATCGACCTCTCTGTGGGCCTGGTGCTCCACAAAAAGGTGAGCGACCATGTGGAGAAGGGCGAGAGCCTCGGCACCATTCACGCCGCCAACATGGAGAAGGCACAGGAGGCGGCGGAACTGCTGCGTGCCTGCTGCAGCTTCTCGGACGCCCCTGTTCAGCGTCCTGCGTTTATTAAAGCAATCATTTAATAAAATAATACAAATGACAGTCGATTGCTGATACTGTACAGAAATCAGAGAAGCCACGCATTCAATCCGTTTTTGATGTAGCTTTGCCACGTCAAAAACACCTTGAGCGAAGCTGCGCGGAGCCTTGCGCCGACCAACCGAGGCGTCTCACGCAAGCCGAGGGCGATAAGCGCGAGTTTCTCGATTGAAAACCGTGTTTTCAATCGACGGAAAAGGAGAGTTGCTTGCCATGCAGTACATCATGTCTCTCGACCAGGGAACCACCAGCAGCCGCTGCATCCTCTTTGACAAATCCGGCAACATATGCTCTGTCGTGAACAAGGAGTTCCGGCAGATCTTCCCCCAGCCCGGCTGGGTGGAGCATGACGCCAACGAAATCTGGGACACCACCTATGAGGTGGCCCATGCCGCCATGGCAAAGCTCAATGTGAGCGCGAAGGACATCGCCGCCATCGGCATCACCAACCAGCGCGAGACCACCATCGTCTGGGACAAGGAAACCGGCGAGCCCATCGCCAACGCCATTGTCTGGCAGTGCCGCCGAACCTCCGACATCATCGACCAGCTCGTTAAGGACGGCCATGCAGACGAGATCCGCGCCAAGACCGGCCTTATCCCCGACGCCTATTTTTCCGGCTCCAAGATCCAGTGGCTTCTCGACAATGTCCCCGGCGCGCGCAGAAGAGCCGCGGCCGGCAAGCTCCTGTTCGGCACGGTCGACACCTGGCTCATCTGGAAGCTCACCGGCGGGCGCGTCCACGTTACGGACTACACCAACGCCAGCCGCACCATGCTCTTCAATATCCACACACTGCAGTGGGACGAAGACCTGCTGAAGCTTCTGAACATCCCTGCCTCCATGCTGCCCGAAGTCAAGCCTTCAAGCTGCATTTACGGCAAGAGCGACTTTGAGATGTTCGGCGGCGAGATCCCCATCGCGGGCGCTGCCGGCGACCAGCAGTGCGCCCTCTTCGGCCAGTGCTGCTTTGAACCCGGCACCATGAAAAACACCTATGGTACGGGCTGCTTCCTGCTCATGAACACCGGTACGACCCCTGTCGAGAGCAAGAACGGTCTCGTCACCACCATTGCCGCCAGCACCAGCGATCAGGTCAATTACGCGCTTGAGGGCTCCATCTTCATCGCGGGCGCAGCGATCCAGTGGCTGCGCGACGAGCTTGGCGTCATCACCTCGGCCAAGGAGAGCCAGGAGTTTGCCCTGAAGGTGCCCGACACCGCCGGCGGCTATGTGGTGCCCGCCTTCACCGGTCTCGGCGCCCCGTTCTGGAGCCAGCGCGCCCGCGGCTGCGTCGTCGGCATTACGCGCGGCTTCAGCCGTGCCCACCTGGTGCGTGCGACCCTGGAGAGCCTTGCCTACCAGACCCATGACATCGCCCGCGCCATGGAGCGCGATTCCGGCATCCCCATCGCCGAACTCAAGGTGGACGGCGGCGCGAGTGCCAACAACTTCCTTATGCAGTTCCAGGCGGATCTGCTGGGCGCTGACGTGTACCGCCCCCGCTGCATCGAGACTACCGGCCTTGGAGCTGCGTACCTTGCGGGCCTCGCCGTCGGCTACTGGGAAAATCTCGACGATATCCGCGCAAACTGGGCCATCGATAAGACCTTCCATCCCACGATGGAGGAAGCGCGCCGCAAGGCCCTCATCAAGGGCTGGGACAAGGCTGTCAAGTGCGCTCTTCTGTGGGGCGAAGAGTAATTGATTCAATTGGAGAGAATATGGACTATACAAAACTGAAAAATACGAAACTTTTTCTGTTCGACATGGATGGGACCCTGTATCTGGGGGACAATGTCTATGAGGGCGCCATCGAACTGATGGAGGATCTGCCGCGTCTCGGCAAAAAGTACATCTACCTGACCAACAATTCCTCCCGTGCGGGCGAGGATTATATCACCCGTCTGCAGCGCCTCGGTTTTCCCTGCGAGCGGGAGAATGTCTTCACCTCCGGCATGGCCACCGGCATGTACTTAAACCAGCGCCACCCCGGCGCAAGCGTCTACCTCGCCGGCACGAAGGCATTTTACCGTGAGCTCAAAAGCTACGGTGTGAACCTCGTCAACGATGAGCTGGGCCACACCGAAGTCGACACCGTCGACGTGGTGGTGCAGGGCTTCGACACCGAACTTGTGTATGAGAAGCTGGACAGGGCCTGCCACTTCCTGCGCCGCGGGGCGACCTTCATCGCCGCAAACCCCGACTGGGTCTGTCCCATGCCCCATGACGAGGTCCTGCCCGACTGCGGCAGCATCTGCGCCTTGCTCACCGCCTCCAGCGGCGTGCAGCCTAATTACATCGGCAAGCCCAACCGCAACATGATCGACGTCATCGCCGAGATGACCGGCATCCCCAACGAGCAGATCTGCGCCGTAGGCGACCGGCTCTATACCGACATTGCTGTTGCGCAGAACGCGGGATCCGTTTCCGTGCTGGTCCTGTCCGGCGAGACAGATCAGGCCATGGTGGACGCGGCCGAGCGCAAACCCGACTATGTCCTCAAAGACGTGCACGAGCTGCACGAAATTCTGAAAACTCTTTAAAGAAGAAAGGACGCCCCCGGGGAACCGGGGGCGTACCTGAATGCCTATGTTTGAAATTTCCAAGTATTTTCTGCCCTCTGCGTGCTTCCTGCTCATAGCCGTGTTTTTCATGCTCCTGCCCGACCTTCGATGCTGCAGGCTCGACGGGGGAGAGCGCCGCATGGGGCGCGCGGATGTTTTCCTCATGGCGGCCATTACCCTCGTCTACGCGGCGGCGGCCTTCCTCGGCCTCGGCAATACCGGCTCGCCCCAGAGCTTTGTACCCATGGAAAATGAGACGGCGGAGCTTGCGCTTGACCCGAATGGCGGGGAAGCGACAAAGCTCATGGTCTACACCGGCGTCGGCATCGGCAGCTACAGCATTGATTACATCGGCACGGACGGGAGAAGTCTGCACCTTTGTGATATGGAACAGAGCCACGCGGATGTGCTCAAATGGCGTGAGCTCGCGTTGGAAACCCCGGTGACAGGCGGCACTCTGCGCATAAGCGGCAGAGGCAGCGTCTGGATCGGCGAGGTGGTTGCCCTGACGGAGGGAGGAATGAAGATCCCCCTGCGTTCAGACATGCCGGAGCTCGCGGACGAGCAGGAGCTGTGCCCAACCCGCCAGACCTTCATGAACTCCAGCTACTTTGACGAGATCTATCACGCCCGCACCGCCTGGGAGCAGTTAAACGCTGTCTATCCCTATGAGATCACGCACCCGCCCCTCGGCAAGACAATCATCGGCCTCGGCATCAGACTCTTCGGCATGACGCCCTTCGGCTGGCGCTTTTCGGGGACGCTGTTCGGCGTGCTGATGCTGCCGATCCTCTATTACTTTGCCAAAAAGCTCTTCGGCGGGCACACGGCTCCTGCGGCCTGCACACTGCTGATGGCGACGGATTTCATGCATTTTGTCCAGACCCGTATCGCTACCATCGACACGTACGCCGTGTTCTTCATCCTTCTGATGTACCTGTTTATGTATCTGTTCGTGACGGAAGGGCGGCTGCGGGATCTGGCTTTTTGCGGCATAAGCTTCGGCCTCGGTGCCGCAAGCAAGTGGACCTGCTTCTATGCGGGAGCGGGCCTTGCGTTCATCTGGGCCATCTGGGTAATCAGGGAGACACGTGCGGCGCGGCTCGACCTTTTGGGCTTTGTGAAGAACGCGCTTTTCTGCGTGGGGTTCTTTGTGCTCGTGCCGTGCCTGATCTACTATCTGTCCTATATTCCCTACGGTGTTGCTCAAGGAAAGACGAATCTTCTGAGCCGGGATTATCTGAACATCGTGCTGGATAACCAGCGCTACATGTTCAACTACCATTCCCAGCTTGTTGCCACCCATCCTTATTCCTCCCACTGGTATCAGTGGCTGTTGGACATCCGGCCCATCCTGTACTATCTGGACTACCTGCCGGACGGACGTGTGGTGAGCTTCGGCGCCTTCGTAAATCCCGTGCTGTGCTGGGGCGGACTGCTGGCCCTGTTTGTGCTGGGCTATCTCGGCATCGCACGGCGGGACCGGATGTCGGCCTTCATCCTGCTGGGGTATCTGGCGCAGCTCCTGCCTTGGGTACTGGTGCCGCGCCTGACTTTCGCCTACCATTATTTCCCCTGCACTGTGTTCCTGGCGCTGGCCATGGGCCGATGCTTTGATCTGATGAAGCACAATGTCCGCAACGGAAAGCTGTATGTAGGCGGCTTTGCGGCCCTGAGTCTCGCGGTCTTTATCCTGTTCTTCCCGGTGCTGGCAGGCATACCGATTGAACGCGGCATTCTCCGTTCATGGCTCCCCACATGGCCTTTTTAACAATCCAAAGGAGATAATATATGAAAACACTTACACTCGGGAAAACCGGCCTTGTTGTCACCAAGACCGCCATGGGCTGCCTGCCGGTGCAGCGCTGTGACAAGGACTATGCCGTCAAGCTTCTGCAGGCGGCCTATGACGGCGGCATCCGCTACTTTGATACCGCAAACGCCTACACCGACAGCGAGGAAAAGATCGGCCTTGCGCTCTCGGATGTGCGCGATCAGATTGTCATCTCCACCAAGAGCGCCGCGCGCGACAAGGCGGGGGTGCTCGCCCACATCGAGAACAGCCTGAAAATGATGAAGACGGACTACATTGACCTCTTTCAGTTCCATCAGGTGCCCGACGTGCCCGACCCCAACGATCCAAACGGCGCCTACGCCGGCGCGCTGGAAGCGAAGGAGCGCGGCTGGATCCGCCACATCGGCGTTACCACCCACCGTGTCCAGGTGGCCGAGGACTGCATCAAATCCGGCTGGTTTGAGACGCTGCAGTTCCCGTTCAGCTACATCTCCTCCGAGCGTGACCTCGCCCTCGCGGAGAAATGCAAAGAGGCTGACATGGGCTATATCGCCATGAAGGGCCTTGCGGGCGGCATGCTTACCAATGTGCGCGCCTGCCACGCCTTTATGAACCTCTACGACAACGTGGTTCCCATCTGGGGCATCCAGAAGATGGAGGAGCTTGAGCAGTGGCTCAAAGCCGCTGAGGAGGACCCGCAGATGGATGCCGAGCTTGACGCTTTCATCAAGAAAGAGCGCCAGGAACTCTCCGGCTCCTTCTGCCGCAGCTGCGGCTACTGCATGCCGTGTCCCGTGGGCATTGAGATCCGCAACTGCGCGCGCATGAATATGCTGCTGCGCCGCTCACCCTGGCAGCAGTACATGACGCCCGAGTGGCAGGCCAAGATGAACAGGATCGAGGATTGCCTCGAGTGCCGCTCCTGCGCCTCCAAGTGTCCCTACCAGCTCGATACGCCGAACCTCTTGAAGTACATGCTCAAGGACTACCGCGAGTTTTACGAGGAACATAAGAACCTGGTGTGACTGCACGACAGACAGCAAAAGGCCCCGATCATTCGGATGAAAGATCGGGGCCCAGTTTTTTATGAACACGGTTATTAATTCGAAACAAACTGGTATTTGTAGCCGTTCGCAGCAGCATACTGCGCGGCAGGACTGCTTTCCACGACATAAAGCGTCAGATGCCCATTGCTCTTGTCAAAAATGTTGTCTCCAAAGGTGACAACGGATTCGGGAATAAACACGGACCAGAGGCCGCGGCAACCAGCAAAGGCAGCATCGTCGATCTGCGTTACAGACGTCGGAACACTAACTGCCAGAATGGAAATGTCGTTTTCAAATGCGCCGGCTCCGATGCGGCTGAGATTCTGCGGCAGAGTGAGCATCCTGCCGTCCGTATTTACAGATGCATATACACGGGTATCGCTGCTGAGACCCTTGAAGAAACGAAGCGGGACGGGCTCGATATCATAATAATAATCCCGTTGCTGAGCAAGCATGAGCATGACCTTCTCTGCCAGAACGAAGACGGGAGTGCCATAGCCGCTATAGTATGATCCCTCAACGATATAGTATGAGGGGAGATCCACGCTGAAGAATATATCACCGCTGAGAAGGGCCGACTCAACGTTGCCTGCAAAGCTGCTAGCCCAAAACGTGCCTTCGCCGTCTTGCGCATAATAGTTATATTCATAAGAAGTGCACTCGTGAGGGGTTGAGTAGTCGGGATGATCCATGCCGAGTATTTCATCCGGAATGCAAAAATAATTATGGTGTTCAAAACCACCCGGAGCACTGGTGGAAGATTCGACGGGATCATCCCAAGTGGCATCCACGTAATACCAATCGCCCGCTATTTGAAGTACATTCCAAGAATGGTCCGCGTTAACAGCACGAGCAGTATCGATATTTGCTGCTTGGAGCAAAAGCATAAAGGCTTTGCTGTAGCTGTCGCATACGCCGGTACCACCCAGCAGCACGCCATCAGGCCCGTAATGACTGTATGAAAGGTCATAGTTGGCATGGCTGGTCAGCCAGTCGTGAAGCCAAAGCGCTGTCTCAAAATCGCTTTCGCATCCGGCAGTCGCGGCTTCGGCTACAAGAGCATTGACCTGATCATTTACCGAAGGAAAGGCTGAAGAATAAGCCTCAAAAGGAAAGCGATTAAACTTTACTGTGTTCGTGTTGATATCTTTAACCCAGACGCACAGCTCATAGCTTCCGCTGGCAAGAAACTGGTAGGTCATGGTGTTGTCTGCCGTATAGCCGTGGTTATAGGTGACAGTGTTCGAATCAAGATCAAGCCCGATGATACGCAGTTCCATATAATACTCATAGTTCCCCGAACCGCCGGTTGCGTTTATAGTCCAAGTCGTGGGCTGAATGAAATATTGCCCGCTGGGTGATACGGTAAAGGCCAAAGGATCATGCCCGGCGGCATGGGCAGATATTTCAAGAGTATTTCTGGACCAGATACCTTGCTGTGTATCGGAAACGTCAACCCAGAGCTGATACTCTCCGTTCTCGACAAAGGTATAGCTGAAAACATTGGAGCCGTTATTTTGCCCTGCACAATAGTAATAGACAGTTTTGCCGTCTTCATTCGTGGGCTCAACAATAGTGAATTCGTAAAAATAGTCCCCGCTGCCGCCGGTGGTGCTGGCGGTCCAGGTGACACCGCTGAAATAATCACCGGATTGCGTGACCGAAATATCCAGAATCCCTTCGGTATACTGACCGGATGCCATGAAAACTGCATCGTCGGACATATGAAACGAGAACTCAGGTTCCGGCACAGCGGGCGTATGATCCTCCGGGTGACCGTCAGGCAGCACAGGAAGCACAAAATGAGCGGGATTTTCCGCAAAGGCCGCGGGGAACAGAGAAAGCATGAGAATCAGGATTAATGTGAAGATAAGTATTCTTTTCATGGCATGTCCTCCCGTTTATCAGTGCGTAACTGTATATTGTTCCCTTATAATTAATATAATCTGAAACAGCACAATTGTCAACATAGGTCTATAACGCTTCAATCTCGGCTGCCGAAACCTCATAAGCTGTCCGACGCTCAAGCCCGTCCCCGCGGAGCTTCAGGTAATCCCGGCTCTGAAAGCGCCCCTCCAGATGCAGGACCGTACCCACTGTCCACTCTGCCGCCTCCCTGGCCCGACTGCCCCAGCAAATGCACGGCAGGTAATCCGAGCGCCCGCTTCGCCGGTTCACTGCCAGAAGCAGATCGCAGATATCGCGCCCGAGCGGCGTCACGCGCGCGTTCGGCACCTTGCACAGTGTCCCTGTGAGACTGACACGGTTGTCGTCCGGTTCGTCCGTGAGGCATATTTCCCTCGCCAGCACCGTCAGTACCAGCTTTGCACCCTCGCCCCGGCGGTTGTTGAAACTTCTAAGCTCTCCCAAAATCAGCAGCCGCGCCTTCTCCTCTGCCTCCACGTCGGCAAGCCGGCTTTCCCGCAGCACGATGTTCAGTGTGTCAAAGCTGCCGGAAAGGCGCTCCACCTCCAGCGGAAAGCTGTAGAAATCCTGCCCTCCCGCACTGTGGGAATATCGCGGGGCTGCTGCCATTGTCCCGCATAGCCGCACCTGATTGTTTTCCTGATTGAGTTCCATGCGCATGCCGTCCTTTTCGTTGAGATGCTTTATCCTATTCTGCGGGAGCACTTGAATATGTCCGGCACACGCTGTATAATAAACGCAGTATATTATTGAAAAGGAGTTTTCTATATGGATATTCGCGACATTCTGGGTAAATGCGACCATACTCTTCTTCGCGTCGACTGCACCGGCGAGGAGATTCGTGCCCTGTGCGACCAGGGCATGAAGTATCACTGCGCCAGCGTCTGCATCCCGCCCTGCCATGTGGCGGGCGCGAAGCGTTACGTGGGCAATCGCCTCAAAATCTGCACAGTCATCGGTTTTCCCAACGGCTACATGACCACCGCCGCCAAAGCCTTTGAGGCTGCCGACGCGGTGAAAAACGGCGCTGACGAGATCGACATGGTCATCAATCTCTCCATGGTGAAAGACGGCTGCTGGGTGGATGTAGCAAATGATATCCGTGCTGTGCGCGAGGCTACCCGCGGCAGAGTGCTCAAGGTCATTATCGAGTGCTGCCTGCTGACCGATGAGGAGAAGATCCACCTGTGCAAAATCGTCTCCGACTGCGGCGCGGACTTTATCAAGACCTCCACAGGCTTTTCCAAGGGCGGCGCAACGCGCGAGGATGTAAAGCTGCTGCGCGAAAACTCCCCGAAGAGCCTCATGGTCAAGGCCGCCGGCGGCATCGCATCCCTGCAGGATGCAGAGGATTTCATCAATCTCGGCGCCGACCGCCTCGGTACCAGCCGCATTGTCAAGCTCGCCATGGAGCAGGAGAACGAGAGCGGCGCACCGGACGAAAAATATTAAAATACTTCTTGACATCGTTCTGCAAACCTGTTATATTACATAAGCTAAAACAAAGAAGGTACGGCATCCACCCTGCCTCACCCGGCGGCAATTGCGCCAGCCGAGGTCAATAGAAGCACTTCTACCTCAGACAGGGGTTCACTGTGTTTTTTACGCTCGGATGCCGTGCATCCGAGCTTTTCATTTTTCGGAGGTGTTCACAATCGCAAACGCTGTTCATCAAATCAACGAAGAGATCCTTGACAAAGAAGTGCGCCTGATCGGCGACCAGGGCGAGCAGCTTGGTATCATGTCGGTCGATGAGGCACTGCGCATCGCGACCGAGCGTGAGCTTGATCTGGTCAAGATCGCTCCGGGCTCCAACCCTCCCGTCTGCAAGATCATGGATTACGGCAAGTTCCGCTTCGAGCAGGCCAAGAAAGAGAAGGAAGCCAAAAAGAATCAGCGCGTGATCGAGATTAAGGAAATCCGCATGTCTCCCGGCATCGATACCAACGATTTCAACACCAAGCTGAAAAATGCGCAGAAATTCCTGAACGACGGGGACCGCGTGAAGGTCAGCGTCCGTTTCAGAGGCAGGGAGATGGCCCACACCGAGATCGGCGCGGTCCTGCTCAAGGACTTCGCCAGCCAGTGCGCGGAGATTGCCAACATGGATAAGGCTCCCAAACTTGAGGGGCGCAACATGTCCATGTTTCTCTCTCCCAAACCGCAGACCCCGGCCAAGAAGCCGGCAAAACCCAAGCAGCCAAAGGCGCCCGAAACAGAGGAGATCGTGCCCGAGGCCGAATAAACAACGTATACAGCGGGAGTATTCCCTGTATTGATAATGGAAGGAGTTACTACTATGCCTAAACTGAAGACCCATAGCGGTGCCAAGAAGAGATTCAATCTCACCAAGTCCGGTAAGGTCAAGCGCGCACACGCTTTCAAGAGCCATATCCTCACCAAGAAGACCACCAAGCGCTGCCGCCGTCTGCGTGACGCGGCCTACGCCGACGTGACCAACGAAGCCACCATCAAGAAAATGATCCCTTATAAATAATAAGGGCTGACGTTATATAGGAGGATATTGAACAATGGCAAGAGTTAAAGGCGCAATGATGACCCGCAAGCACAGAAACAAGGTTCTGGGTCTTGCAAAGGGCTACTGGGGCAACAAGTCCCGTCACTATAAGATGGCCAATGAGCAGATGATGAAGTCCGGCCGCTATGCTTATGTCGGCCGCAAGCAGAAGAAGAGAGACTTCCGTCAGCTCTGGATCACCCGCATCAGCGCGGGCTGCAAGGCAAACGGCATGAATTATTCCACCTTCATGCACGGCCTGAAGCTTGCCGGTGTCGACATGAACCGCAAGATGCTCTCCGAGATGGCAATCCATGATGCCGCTGCCTTCACCGCTCTGTGTGAGATGGCAAAGGCTGCAAAGTGATTTGTTTTAATCATATTTGCCAAAAGAACACCTTTCAGATATGTAAGATCTGGAAGGTGTTTTTGTTTTTTTATTTTAAATAAGGATAGTGAAAGAGCGGGAAAAAGGGTTCATGGCGCTTTGCACAAAAACGAACTGGAAAATCTGACACAATGCACGAAGCCGATTTGCAAGGCCTAAAAATGACTTGACAGTGGGCGGCGGCATTAGTAAAATTGCATACAGGAGTTTGGAAACTTCAAAATTTTCAACCGGAAAGAGGAATACCAAATGAAAAAGATACTAGCGCTTTTTCTTGCGCTGACCATGATTTTCGGCCTTGCGGCCTGTGGTCAGAGCCCTGCGCCCACAGCCGCGCCTGCCACTGAGGCTCCCGCAGCTACGGAGGCCCCTGCCGCTACGGAAGCTCCTGCCGCTACGGAAGCTCCCGCCGCTACGGAAGCCCCTGCCGCTACGGAAGCCCCCGCTGCAGAGGCCAAGACCTATAAAGTCGGCGTCGCGATTTACCAGTTCGACGACAACTTTATGACTCTCTACCGCAACGAGCTGCTCGATTACTTCAAGAGCCTCAATACGGATGATGTCAAGTACGATGTCACCATTGTCGACGGCAAGAACGACATGGCCGAGCAGAACAACCAGATCGATAACTTCATCACCCAGGGCATGGATGCCATCATCCTGAACCTGGTCCAGACTTCTTCCGCCGATGCCGCGATCGCCAAGATCGTCGAGGCTGGCATCCCCTGCATCCTCATCAACCGTGAGCCTCTGGGCGA
>JBGUQD010000181.1:0-9996 GCA_045130755.1 Candidatus Limivicinus sp.
GGGATATCATCGATCAGGTTGGTGTAAGGCTTGCCTTCGCTGAAGAATTCCTCGTTGTCGATGAAATCATAGACAACACCGTCCCAGACGTATTCCATGATACCGACATAGTAGGAGCGGCCGTCTGCGCACAGATCCATGTCGAAAGCGCCGCGGTAGACCATCTTCTCCTGATACTTCTGCGGGATGCAGGCATAGCGGGGCAAAATGACCTTGACGTCACAGTTCTGCTTGGTCAGGGCGCGGGGCAGGGCGTACATCACATCGCCCAGACCGCCGGTTTTGATAAAGGGATAGCACTCAGAGCCGATAAAGGCCACGCTGCGGCGCGGCTGCGGCAGGTCTACAACAGGTTCGTCCACTTTTTCTTCCTCCGTAATATTTTCTTCGACTTTCGGCTCCTCTGCAGGGGCCGTCTCAGGAGCAGGTACTTCTTCCGCGGAAGGCGCTTCCTCGATAACCGGGGCCGCTTCGACAGCAGCTTCGGCTTCAGCCGCGGTCACCTCGACAACCGGTGCAGCCTCAGCAGCAGGTGCAGCCTCGACAACCGGTGCAGCTTCAGGGGCAGGCTTTTCTTTCTTCGTGGGCTTTTTATGTGCGGCTGGCTTCTTCTCTGTCTCTGCATTTTCGGCGCCATCTGCCTTCTTGGCAGCAGCTTTCTTTGCCGGAGCCTTTTTCGCGGGCTTTTTCTTCGCGGAGACTTCCTTTACAGCCTCGACAGCGGGGGCGGCTTCGACAGCGGGGACGGCCTCAGCTTTCTTTTCTGCAGCAACCTTTTCGACTGCTGCCGCTTTTTCAGCTTTCTCTGCGGCTGTCTTCTTAACAGACATATTCATTCTCCTTCATTAGCACGTTTTCTGATCCGCGGACGCAGGCAGCTTCCCCTTCGTCCCTGTTTCCTTCGTCTGTTATCAACACGTTTTAAGATATCATATCTGTACAGATATGTCCAGCAGAATATTTGATTTTTTGTATTAACTGTCGAAATCCGTCCCGCCGCGCAGGCACTTGCGCCGCTTTCTGTTTCTCCTGAAGAGGCTCTGTGCAGGGCGGGACTTGGCAGAAGGCAAAGATTCTGCTATAATACCGTGAAACTTCCGGGCCCGCGTTTTCCCGATGCCGTGCCCGAACGATTGGAGACTATACGATGGCATGGTATGACGAAGCAGTATTCTATCACATCTATCCGCTGGGGCTTTGCGGCGCACCGGAGCAGAACCCGTACGGGGAGCCGGTACACCGGCTGAACGAGCTGACCCCCTGGATCGAACATATAAGCGCTCTCGGCTGCACGGGTCTTTACATCGGGCCGCTGTTCGAGTCTAACAGTCACGGCTACGACACCACCGATTACCGGAAGCTCGACAGCCGTCTCGGCACAAACGACGATCTCAAAGCCTTTGTGAAGCGCTGCCATGAGGCGGGCGTGCGCGTGATTCTCGACGGCGTGTTCAACCATACGGGCCGCGATTTCTTTGCCTTCCGCGATATACGCGAAAACCGTGAACGCAGCCGCTATGTCGGCTGGTACTGCAATGTAAACTTCTGGGGCAACAACGAGTATAACGACGGCTTTTCCTATGACAACTGGGGCGGATACAATCTGCTGGCAAAGCTGAACGTTCGAAATCCCGAGGTGCGGGACTATCTGCTGGAGACCGTGCGCTTCTGGGTACGGGAATTTGACATTGACGGGCTGCGCCTCGACGCGGCCGACGTGCTGGACTTTGACTTCATGCGCGCCCTTCGCCGGGAGGCCCGCTCTCTCAAGCCCGACTTCTGGCTCATGGGTGAGGTAATCCACGGCGAATACTCCCGCTGGGCAAACGCCGAGACGCTCAATTCCGTGACCAACTATGCCCTGCACAAGGCCCTCTTCAGTGCCCACAACGACCACAACTATTTTGAGATCGCCCACACCGTCAAGCGCCAGACCGACATGGGCCTCGGCCAGGTGCGGCTTTATAGCTTTGTGGACAACCACGACGTTGAGCGCATCATGACAAAGCTCAGAAACAAGGCGCACTATCTGCCGGTGCATGTGCTGCTGTACACACTGCCGGGCATTCCGTCCATCTACTACGGCTCGGAGTTTGGCATTGAAGGCAGAAAGGAGCGCGGGTCGGACGCTTCCCTGCGGCCCTGCCTGGATCTGAACGCGCTCATAAGCAGCGGCAATGCCTGCGCTGAGCTGATCGCAGCTCTCGGCCGCATCCACGCCGGGGAGAGTGCCCTGGCCTGGGGCGATTACCGCGAGCTCAAGCTCACGACGACGGCCTACGCTTTCGCCCGCGGGGATCTGATCATTACCGTCAACAACGCCGACTCCCCCGCCGTTTTCGATCTCCGGGGAGAGGGCGCCTATCGCGGCGCGCTTACCGGCGCAGTTGTGAACGCGGCCAACGGAAACATTCATCTGGAAATTGGCCCCAACGGCGGCGAGATTTGGATCCCCCAGAGCGGTGAGCGGCAGGAGTACACGGCCGTGAAACAGCAGTTTGAGCAGCAGATCACCGAGCAGGCCGCGAAGGTTTCCGAGCCCCTGCCCGAACCCGAGCGTGCAAAGCCCGGCGTTGCCTATGAGCATATGAGCGTCTCTGAGCTCCAGGCGGAAATTCTCGCAAAGCTTGCGGCCAACGGTCCTGTGACCGACCGCATGCGCAAGGATGTGGCGGACAATGTCTACCGCGATTCCCTGCTCAACTGGGTCAAGAGTTTTCGATAAAGAATTACGGCAGGCCCATACAGGCCTGCCGTTTTTTACATGCTGTTTACTGTTCGTTCCATGCTTTGATGTCGGTGCGAAGCCAGTCGGCAAACTCGTCGATGCCTTCGCCGGTTCTCGCGCAGATCGGGATGATCTTCATCTTCGGGTTGAGCCGCCAGACATATTCCTTGCACTTTTCGATGTCGAAGTCGAAGTAGGGCAGCACGTCGATCTTGTTGATGAGAAGCACGTCGCAGATGGAGAACATCAGCGGGTATTTGAGGGGCTTGTCATGGCCTTCCGGAACGGAGAGGATCATGGCGTTTTTCACGGATCCGGTGTCAAACTCCGCCGGGCAGACGAGGTTCCCGATGTTTTCCAGAATGGCGAAATCCACGTCGTTCACGCCCAGTCCCTCGAGTCCCTGCCTGGTCATGCCCGCGTCCAGGTGGCACATGCCGCCGGTATGGAGCTGAATAACCTTGACGCCGGTCTTCTCAATGGTGGCAGCGTCCACATCGGAGTCGATATCGGCCTCCATGACGCCGATGCGGAACTCATCCTTCAGCGCCGCGATGGTCTTGCCCAGGGTGGTGGTTTTTCCGGAGCCGGGAGAGCTCATCAGGTTGAGCAGGAAGACCTTGTTCTGCTTCAGTTCCTCACGCAGCTTGTCCGCCTCGCGGTCGTTACTCTCAAAAACGCTCTGCTTTATTTCAAGAATTCTGTATCCTTCCATTTTGCACCTCGCAAATATTAGAGTGTAGATTCAGAGTGTGCGCTCAGTATAGCACAGCTCAGTTTAGCAAATCAAGTGCCTCACGAAGCCAGTCTTCAAAGGCTGCCCGGTTCTGCGTGAAAGGCTCGTCGCCCTCCGGCAGGAAAACCGGCAGATTTTCGGTCAGCGTGTTAAGGCGTGCACCAAGCCCCTTACGGGCGCTTCTGCTGTCGGTCCGGATGATCGGGGCCATGCAGGCCTCTGTGGCCGCGTCTGTGCACGCGCCGCTCCAGAGCCACCGGAAGAAAGCCTCCGCGGTTCCCGTGTCCGCGCCGTCAAGCAGCGCAAAGCCCATCAGCTCTGCCGGATAGCGGATCTCTGATACTTCCGGCAGCGGCAGCAGGCACACATCCAGCGCCTTGTCCGACAAGCCCGAAAGTTCTGTCGACGTTGTGACGGTGCAGGGCAGCAGTCCCTGCCGTACATATTCGACGGGTTGTTCCGCGCAGACAAGCCCTCCCCGGAAGACAGACATTGCAAGTTTGTTATACAACTCCGCGACCTGTTTGTCCGCGAAGTCCTGCTCAACATCTCCCGTCAACCGGATTCCCTTCGCCGCGGCCTCGGCGTACAAAAGCTCCGCCCAGCAGTCACAGCCGAGTAAGGGCTCATCCCCCGCCGCAGTAAGCAGCGCCTCAAAGCTGTCAAAGTTTCCGTCCGTCAGCGAGGTATTCACAAGCACTACCGGCAGACGCAGCCCGATGGGGAAAAATGTACTGCCCAGCGCCGGACGCACATTCGCGAGGGAGTCGGAGATCGGCAGGGGCGACGCGATCTCTGCAAGGCTGCCGCGCTGTTCGAACAGGGCCGCGCGCATATGACTGCAAAAGAGCAGATCGGGAAGCTCAGGCTCCGTGCCGGTTTCACCTTCAAATGCCGCGGCAAGGAGGGCTTCATTGGCAAATGCGACGGCCTTGATTTTTATGCCCGTTTCTTTTCGGCAGCGGGTCAGAAGATTCTCCATTACTGCTCCCGGGCAGTCGCTCTCCGCATACCAGAGGGTGAGGCTGCCAGTCTCGGGAGTCCTGGGTTCTTTACGAGAAAAGAAAACCATGCCGGCGCACAGGCCGGCCGCGATCAGAAGGATCAGCGTCCGCCGCAGCCATCCGTGTTTCATCTTCTCACCTCTCTCGTATGTGCGGCTTTAATACATGATATTATATCACGGATCCTCTGTGGAGTACAAGCGGTTTGCAGTTTATTATCCTTTGTGGTAAAATTACAGCACTTGCACATTTTGGAGGAACTGTGATGCGCTACAAGGCGGTTTTGTTTGATATGGACGGCACAGTGCTCGATACCCTCGCGGATCTGACCAACGCCGTCAACCACACGCTTTCTGATTATGGCATGCCCCTGCTGGAGAAACCGCAGGTTGCGGCCTATCTCGGCAACGGTGCTGCTTATCTCCTGTCCCATGCCGTCCCGGCCGGTACGCCCGACACGCTGCGCGATGAAATGCTGCGGGTCTATCAGCCCTGGTATGACAGCCACTGTGCCATCCTCACCGCTCCCTATCCCGGTATCCTGCCCCTGATGCAGGCGCTGAGGAAGGCCGGGGTGAAGCAGGCCGTCATCTCCAACAAGCAGGACACAGCGGTCAAGCAGCTTGCGGCACAGCACTTCCCCGGCCTTTTGGAAACCGCCGTCGGCGAGAGCGCCGCTGTGCGCCGCAAGCCGAATCCGGATGCGGTGCTGGCTGCGCTGCGGGAGATGGGCGTTGACAAGGCGGACGCCGTGTATGTCGGAGACACGGAGGTCGACCTGCGCACCGCCGAAAATGCAGGGCTTGCCTGCGCAGTGGTGGGCTGGGGCTTTCGCACCGAGGAGCAGCTTCTTGAAGCCGGTGCAGTACACATTTTTCACAGTGCAGATGAGCTGCGCGGCTGGTTGCTGGACTAAAAAATGATGGCGAGGGGAACAATCCTTCGCCGTCATTTTTTATACAGTTTTTCCGCTTCCTCCCGCAGGCGTTCCAGCCATTCATAAGGCACGTCCAGCTCGCCCCGGATCCCGGTGCCGAGGCAGATATGCGGCTTATTGCCGCCGTGAAAGTCGCTGCCGCCGGTCTTGAGAAGGCCGTATTCCTCCGCGAGCTTTTCCAGATACCGTACCTGTTCCGGGTCATACCCGCTGTAGCGGCACTCCATGCCCCGCAGTCCATGGTCCATGCAGCGCTCGATCAGGCCCCGGAGTTCTTTGTCGTTCATCCTGTACTGGAAGGGATGCGCCAGCACCGGCACGCCGCCGGACTGTACAATTGCCTCCACGGAGGTGTCGATATCTATGATCCTGCGCGGGACGAAGTAGCGCCTGTCCCGGCTGAGATAACGGGCAAAGGCATCGCTCACACTGTCGGCAAGGCCCAGTTCCACCAGGATGCGGCCGAAATGCGGGCGGCCAATCGCCTCGCCGAAGCGCCGCTTCATATCCGCATATTGTACCGGCAGGCCGTCAGCTTCCATGAGGGCCGCAATCTTCTCGTTGCGCGCATCACGGTCGTTGATGATCCCCGCCAGCAGCGGGATCAGACTCTCGAGACAATAGCCGAGGATATGCACCGCAACGCCGTATCTTGTACTGACCTCGATACCCGGCACGATCTCCACGCCGTAGTCGATACCGGCAGAGATCGCCTCGGCGTGCCCGCCGATTGTGTCGTGGTCGGTGATCGCCATGGCACGAAGGCCGAGCTCGGAGGCCCGCCGTACCGCCTCGCGCGGGGTACAGGTGCCGTCGGAGACTGTGGTGTGAATGTGCAGGTCAATTTCTCTCATGCGTGCCGCTCTTTTCCAATCTCCTGCACATCTCGTCGTGGGCCGCTTTCTCCAGCGAATCATCCAGCGGCGAAAGCTCCGCGCTGCCGTATTTGTGCTGAAGCGCCGTCAGGATCAGAAGATCGGCAAACGCCGGGTTCTTCGGCAGCAGCGGACCATGGCTGTAGGTACCGAAGACGTTGTTGCAATGTGCGCCTTCCAGGCCGTCTTCCCCGTTATTGCCGAAGCCCGCGAGGACTCTTCCCAGCGGGTCGACACCGGAGCCGAGCCGGGTCTTGCCGCTGTGGTTTTCAAAGCCCACCACCGTAAAGCCGCCGAGTTTTTCGTCCACCTGATACATATAGTTGCCGATCATGCGCGTTTTCGCGCCCACGGTGTACAGATCCAGCGCACCCACGAAATCGCAGCGCTTGCCGTCGTGGGTCTCGTAGTACGCGCCCAGCATCTGATAACCGCCGCAGATGGCAAGGATCGTCATGCCATCCTCCGCTGCGGCGATCAGTTCTTTGTCGCGTCCCCGGTGGAGATCCTCCAGCAGCACCTCCTGCTCGAAATCCTGGCCGCCGCCGATAAACACGAGATCAAAACCCGCAAGACTCTTCTTCGATCCGATGGGCATTTTCGTGACCTCCGCTTCGATGCCGCGCCATTTGAGGCGCTGCATGAGGCAGCGGATGTTGCCGCCATCGCCGTAGAGGTTCAGCACGTCCGGGTATAAATGACAGATTTTCAGTTCCATGGCCAAACCTCCTCAAACCCAGAATTCGTCACCGCCGCAGTGTTTTACTAGCACTTCTCGCAGCTCCAGCAGCGCCGTATAGGTGGGGATCATGTAGATGGGCCGCTCCTCGCTTTCGAGGGAGGTCACCAGCTTTTCATAGTCCCGCTCTGTCTCCACAAAGTGCGCATCGACTCCCGCATACTTGACACGCACCGCCATGTCGGGGGCGCGGTCGCCGGAGACGATCACCTTTTCAAGCCGTCCCGACAGCTCGCACAGTCTTTCAAAGTTCGCGTCCCAGATCCAGGAAATGTCTGTTCCGTCGGCCGCGCGGTCGTTGAGGCAGATCACCAGAACGAATTTTTCCCTGACGTTCTGCAGAAAGTCCAGCACCTGGTTGCACCCCGCCGGATTTTTAACCAGCATGACCTTGGCTCCGGCTTTTCCGAGAGTGAAGTCCTCCATACGCCCGAAGCCGCATTTGAACTTGCCCAATGCCGCGATCGTCGTCTCGTCGGGGATTCCCATTTCCCGCATGGCCGCAATGGCGCCGATGGCATTATAAATATTGTAGAGAGCCGGCAGATTGACATCGACCACATGGGGTTCCATGAGCAGGCCGCCGATGACGATCGTGCTGCCGTCGGGGCGCTGTTCGGTCACGTCGGTGACGGCATACTCGGGCTTTTCTTCCCGGTGATAGCCGCACTTCGGACAGCGGAAGCCGCCCAGATGGCCGTAGGTGATATAGTCGTATTCGTATTCGGTCTTGCAGCGTATGCAGTGGCTTGCGTCGGAAAGCTCGCTCTTCTTCCCCGAGGGGACAGCGCCCTTGTCGATGCCGAAGAAAAGGTAGCTGTGGTAAGTGTCTTCCGCGAGGGACGCAGTCAAAGAGCAGTCGGCATTGAGCAGGACATCGGTCGGCTGTGAGATGCCGGCCAGCGCTTTGCGGATGTTTTCCAGCGTATGGGTTACCTCGCCGTAGCGGTCAAGCTGATCGCGGAATAGGTTCGTGACCACCACGAGGGGCGTCCCGAGCTGGGGAAAGACCTTGACAGCTGCGGCTTCATCGCACTCGATGATCGCATATTCCTTTTTACATTTGCCAGAGAGCGTAGAGTTCATGACAAACTCCGTCGTGATGCCGGACATGAGGTTCGCGCCCGAGCGGTTGGCAAAATAGCTCATACCGTTGTCGGCAAAACCCTGCTCGATCATGCGGGCGGTGGTGGTCTTGCCGTTGGTGCCGGTGATGGCAACGGTCTTCACCCCGCGGGAGAGGATAGCCAGCAGATCGGGACAGACCTTAAGCGCCCAGCTCCCGGGCATAGCGGTGCCGCCGCGGTGCACAAGACGTGAAAAACCGCGCAGCAGCCTGCACAGACAGATGGCAAGGAAAGCACGAAATGACATATTGAAATCTCCTTGAGCTTTGATGATCGGGTCGGAAAGAACATTTTTACGAGTGATAAATTATAACACAGTATATTCCGCCCCGCAAGCTTTTACCCCGCAGGCCAGGCTTTCCGCAAGTTTCTCACGGATGGAAAAATAATACTTGACTTTTAGATCGATACGCGCTATAATGAACAAGCTTTAAGGGACGGACGATTGGCGCAGCTGGTAGCGCATCCGCTTGACGTGCGGGAGGTCACAAGTTCGAGTCTTGTATCGTCCACCACAATTTCCTCACCAAATGGTGAGGAAATTTTCTTTTTCTCCCACTTTTTGCTGTAAAAAAGTTCAGGATTTCAAACAGTACCCTTACAGCACCCTTACGCGGGGCCGCAAAGCAGCTCAGGTTGAAAGCGCTTTTATGGTGCCTTCCATCCTCGCAGCGGAGTTTTTCTTCATGGTCTGATTGGCGTGCGCATATCTGCGAGCACACGGCGTGGAAGAGAATCAGATCGCGGCGATCAATCTGGAAGATTTTGATTTCTTCTCCCTGCGCAAGCCTGCGGCTTTGCACGCTTATATCAAAGAGCGGCTCGTCCCCGGAAAGATGACCTATGTTTTTGTAGACGAGATCCAGCACTGCGCGGACTTCCCGGCTGTCATCGGCAGCCTTTACATCCGCAAAAACGTCGACGTTTACCTCACGTGCTCCAACGCCTATATGCTCTCCAGCGAAATCGCGACCCTGATCTCCGGCAGATATGTCGAGATCAAGATGCTGCCGCTCTCTTTTCACGAATATGTGCTCTCCACCGGAAGCGAAGAAAACCTTGCGGCCAAGTACCGGGAATATGTTCAAGGCAGTTCTTTCCCCTATGCGCTGGAGCTGAAAGAGCAGCCGAGCGCGGTGCGCGATTATCTCGAGGGCGTATATAACACCATCGTGGTGAAAGACATTGCGGCACGGAAAAAGGTCGCGGACCCCATGATGCTCGAGAGTGTGACCCGCTTCGTTTTTGACAGCATCGGCAGCCGGCTTTCCACTAAAAAGATTGCGGATACCATGACCTCCTCCGGACGAAAAATCGACGTGAAAACCGCGGAGCGCTATCTGAAAGGTCTGATGGAGAGTTTTGTCATTTACCAGGCCAAGCGTTATAATATTCGGGGAAAGCAGTATCTGAAAACCCTGGAGAAATACTATGTGGTCGATATCGGCATGCGGTACATGCTGCTCGGCACCAGCGGCACGGATGTGGGGCATATTCCGAAAACATCGTGTATCCAATAAGGAATATGAGAAGTACCAGACCGACAAGCTGCATGGCCGGATACTGACACCCGATGGGCTCCGCGTCATCTGCGCCGGTCTTAATGATCCGGAGAAGATCGGTATTCACATGCTGGAGATGCTGGCGAAGTTCAGGAATGAAGGAGTCATTGATCAAGGCGGAAAAACGGACTCAACCTACAGTAGAGTTATCGATATGCCGCTATTCTCATTGACTCAACCACCTGTTCGTGGTCATTTCATCAGTCAGGAAATATACTGAGCCATGAAAGGAGGTGCCCGATATGGATCAAATCAAAGTGGGAAAATTCATAGCAGCTTGCCGAAAGG
>JBGUQD010000182.1:0-40741 GCA_045130755.1 Candidatus Limivicinus sp.
CGTGTACTATTTGACCTGCCGGTACAGATAATTCGTTTCGGCAAGGATTTGCTTGTGCTGTTGATAAAACCCTTCCAGCAGGGGAGAAATCTCCTGAATTCGGGTTGCAAGATCATAATCTTTGAGGCATTGAAGGCTTTTCCAATCCATTAGGATGCAAAAATCCTCGTCGGAGAGCGTCTTATGGCCTAACCTGCGCTCACGCAGCTGATAGGAGCGAAGCGCAGCCGCGAAGGTGCTCCGGCCTGCGTGAGTGTGAACGGTACCCAGTTCCAATTCCGGGTGCTTCTTCCGTACCTTCTCGGCGGCATATTTCAGTGCAGAGTTGTAGCTTTCGTAAGTCATCTGCCCGCCACGGTTGTTCAGGAAAAGCCATTCGGAACAGTTCCCGGGATTCCTGCTTCGCTCGTTTTCAATATATGACTGGATAAGCAGAGCAAGCTCGTCAGGCATCTTAGATGTATGCAGCTGGCCGGTCTTGGAGTGCGTGGGTTTAATATGCTTCTCCCGGAGATCCACCGTTGACATCTTAATCGACAGGGCCGAACTGCACCGATATCCCAGGTAGACCGTGCTCAGAAAAATGCAGCGATGAACCAGGGGCAGTTCATCGGCAATTGCCGTAACCTGCTCATGTGTGTACCATTTGGTGTATGTCTGCCAGGCCATGTTTTTCTTGGGGCGGAACATGTTCTTCAAATACCAGACTTTTGTCAGCGGATCCTTTCTTTTATTCCGGATAACCTTTGGAGTGCTGCCCTTCATGGGAATATAAAGTGAGGAATCCAGCGGCTTTCCGATAATGGCAATCGTTTCATAGAGTTTTCCGATCACATCGATGTACTTTTTCAGCGTACCATAGGAGGTGTTTTCAAAGCTGTAGGTATGGACCAGAAACTGATGTATCTGCTCCATCGTCGCATCCATATAGTCGATGCCGGCCCGATCCAGGTAGTTCAGGAAAGCGCAGATGTGATAGTGATCTGTCGTCGATAGACGGGGATAACCCTTATCCTTGACGATCAGAGCTTTGTTCACATCAAGTGCCGGAAGACCGTTGTCAAGGACGAGACAGCTCGGATATGCTTCGCCGGTTTTCTGCGGTAAAAAAGCACGGTGTACCGTGTATCTCTGTTTCTGTTCTTCCATTGCTCAATTCTCCTGGGACAGAGCTGGGAAAGTATGTTCTCTGATATGCTTCTCCACAGCCTCTTTCGGGATATACACATAGATGCTTATACGATAAGAAGGCAGCACACGTCTCGCAACAAGGTTACGGACATGCCCCTGTGAGCACATCATCATTTCAGCTGCTTCTTTCGGTGTTAAAAAATCTGCTCGCCTTAGTGATTCCATAGTCGTATCCCTCCAATACAACCTTTTGCTTTGCGTGAGAACATGGTAAATCATAAGCAAGCAGTTTGTCAAAGTACTTGTTTGGTACCAATCCTCCCTTCTTGATGGCTTGACAAATAACTTATTTCACGTATAATCGGTACTATGAGTACCGATAGAGTACCGTTCTTTTGCGTTATCTTGAAAAGAGGACAGGTAAATGAGAAAAGATCCGTTAGTGATGCCCATCCAGATCTTAGTTGAAAGAGCGTCCAAATTCGATGGAAAAGCGGATGGACGTGTGCAATACTACAGCAAAACTGGCGAGCCCTTCTTTTCCATGACAAATAACATTGATAATCCAAAGGCTCCGACAGAGGTGTTTACCGAGGAACTATACTGTGACTTGATCAGTATCACATCGCGGGAAGAAGCACACAGCTTTCTGACTCAGCACCCGTTCCTGCGCTTTGCGTACCATCGACAACCGGATGTGCCGGGAATGCAGATGGGCGAATATGAAACGGTTGACAGCTATTGCGATTTCATGGTGAGAGCTGTAGAGCAGCATAATGATTTCCGTCGATATGAGGTCCTTTTGCAGCGTGAAACCTTAGCTCCATCACCGGAATGGCATGAAGAAATGCTCCGGATTTACAAGAAATACTTTCCGATCCTCGGAACAAAATCGGCCTCATACCGAACGCTCCCAGAGATGCGAAATCACTTATTTGAACAGTATGGAAAAGTGGATGAGGTAGTGGAGAAGATGATGGAGCTTGGCTCCGATTCCGGTTATACCTACGAGGAGTTGGAAGAGGAGTACTTTGAAGGTCACGAGGATCTCCGGCATGCCCATTATGAAAAGCTGGTAAAGCAGGTTGATTCTATCATTGATGCACAGATGTACGAGGATATGGCCCGCTTTATTGACCAGGTGAACAGTTCTGCAAAAATCTCCTACGATGCCGCGGAATTGACTCTTCAGTGCCGGTGCTCGACGCTTTTGTCCGCATTGTACATGATGCTGTTTGTGGCGATTCACAATCAGGATGAGTATAGAATCTGCTCTAATCCAAGGTGTCATAAGTACTATAAAGTCGATAAACGCTATCCACAGACGATGTGTGATGATCACATGGCATCCAGGCGCAGAAAGCGGCAAAACCAGAGAAAGTATAAAGGCGAAAGCTTTTATGCTAAAAGCGCCGGAGAAGAAGGGTAAATTTGCTGTTTGCTCGCTTGACAAAGAAATGCTGCAAAAGTAAAATTCTATTAGACGACGAAACCCAACTCTTTGCTTCATTGAGTTGGGTTTCGTTCATTTTTATGTGGTGAAAGGGGATCTTTCATGAGAACTAATATGAAATATTGGTCTGCAAAGAGGATGCTTTGTCTGACGCTGTGTATTCTGATGCTGGTTGGTATTGCTATGCCGTCCATGGACGCGTTTACATGGGCCGGCAGGGAGTCTCTTCTCGGCAGACTTTTCGGAGTGACGGAAGCGTTGGCTGCGCCCGCTGAAGGGGCTACTGTGCAGTATAGTGGTACATCAGGTACTTGTACGTGGGAGATATACACTGACGGGACCATGATCATCCGACCGACAAGCGGAGCGGAGGGCACATTGGGGTCATGGAGCGGTCTTACGAGTGCCCCATGGTATTCAAACAGAGCTGCAATAGTAAGCGTTGAAGTTCAGGGTGCCGTTCACGCCGTGACATGTCAAGGTCTCTTTTACGAGTGCACAAATCTGACGGTTATGAACTTAACGGGATTGCATACGAGCAATGTGAAAAGCATGTACAACATGTTCCACGACTGCTCATCGCTCACGAATCTTGATGTCAGCGGATTTGATACGAGCAATGTGACGAATATGTACGGCATGTTCAGCGGGTGCTACAATATTTTAGACCTTAATCTCAGTAGCTTTGATACGGGTAATGTAAAGAACATGGGAAACATGTTCGTGAACTGCTCTTCACTCACGAGCCTTGATGTTAGTGGGTTTGATACAAGCAACGTAACGAAAATGCAAAGCATGTTCAACGGCTGCCAATCACTTAGGAGCCTTGATATCAGCGGGTTCAATACGAGCAAAGTGACAGATATGAGTGACATGTTCTCGGGTGGCACCCAGTTTCGTGAAATCAAGCTAGGCGAAAACTTTGCTTTCAACGGGAGAAATATTTCTTCATCGTCGTATAAAGCTAAGCTGCCTACGCCATCTTCATTACTGACGACCGGAAAATGGATTCTTAAAGGTGATACATCCGGTGAGTCAGCAATGACTCCGAATCAGATGCGTGATGCAGGAACGGTAACACCAGGCACGTGGGTTTGGGAGTACAGTCCGATAGCCATTCTTTATAGTAATGGTGATTTAGTTTTTCAAATGGGTGACGATCCGATCGATGAGGCGAGAGGAACAGTAGTAAAAACCTATGGGGGCTTTTTAGATACTCAATATCAAAGTACTTCAGCATACAATGCACCTTGGTATAATGAGCGGTCAAGCATTCGTGAGGTGTACTTTGAAACTGACGTTGCACCAGCATGCACTGCAAAGTGGTTTTTGGGATGCTCAGAATTGACATCAATTCATTCATTGGAAAAGCTAGACACGAGAAGAGTTGCGCATATGGATCTCATGTTTGCTGACTGCTATAAGCTAACAAGTCTGAATACGAGTGAATTGAAGACGGAAAATGTAATATCCATGCAATCAATGTTTGCAAATTGTTTTTTGCTCACAAGTCTTGATGTAAGCGGATATGATACGAGCAATGTGAATAATATGCAAAGTATGTTCTCCGGCTGTTCCTCACTCACAAGCATAGATGTCTCTGGGTTTGATACAAGCAATGTGAAGAATATGACCAGCATGTTTGGCGCCTGTTCTTCCATCACAAGTCTTGATCTCAGTAGCTTTGACACAAGCAATGTGACGGATATGTACCAAATGTTCAGTGGCTCTTCTAAGCTTAGTAGAATTAAACTCGGAGAAAACTTTATGTTTAATGGAAAAAACATTTCGTATCAGCCGAGCAAAGCGCTGCTGCCAACGCCGCCTGCATACACGACCACCGGCAAGTGGATCCTTGAAGACGATATTGATGGCGGATCGGCTATGACACCAGAACAGATGCGTGATGCAGGAACTGTTACAGCGGGAACGTGGGTGTGGCAAATGAAGCCGACTGAGTATACCGTCATCTATCATTACAATGATGGAACGGGAAATACATACACCGAAAAGTACGTTGCCGCCGAAGCTGCTACATTATCGTCTACATACCCCGCGCGCTTCAACAAGATTGTGACTTCCTGGAACACTGCAGAAGATGGCACTGGGACGAGTTATGAGCTGGGTGCCACGATCCCTGCCAATACCTACGCAATTGGAGACGTTGTCGATCTGTACGCTGTTTGGGAAGACAGCACTGCCTTCACAAACGTCAGCGAGGGCGTATATCAATTCCAGATCCCCGGGAATGCGCAGATCAAGCTGGACGGCCTTCCGGCCGGCACGGTCTATCGCGTATCCGAGATGCTTCCGAACGGCTGGATCCTTGTAAACCAGAGCAACAGCTCCGGCAGCATTGGTCCGCTTACGAACTCTGTTTCGACGTTCATCAATAAGTATATGCCGGAGAGCGCATCCGCTGCGATTTACGCAACCAAGACAATGGACGGAGCACCGGCGACCGAGGATATGGCCTTTGAGTTTACGCTCAAGGAAGGCGAGAACGTCATTCAGACGGTCACAGCGGCGAACGGCGCTGTTCTGTTCGACCCGATCATCTATACTTCAGCAGGAACTCATGTCTACACGATCGTGGAGAACTGGGAAACTTACTCCGGCCCTCTGGACGCATCTGGCGTCACGTTTGATACGCACGTAGAGACCGTGACCGTTGAAGTTACGGACGACGGGGAAGGGAAGCTCTCAGCAGAGGTAACCTACGATGCGGACGGCCCCGCTTTCGCAAACCGTACGAACCCCGGCGACTTGATCATCACGAAGAATGTAATCGGTCAGACGGCCGCAAATGCTGACGATACCTTTACGTTCACGATCCGGATCAAGAGCCCTACGGGAGGAGATATCAACTCGGCAAGCGTAGAGATCGGTAAACTCCCGACTGCGGAGCAGTCGCCGGAGCCGACACCGTAAATAGAGATAAATAGAACAGGCTTTCTGATACATCTGCACGGAAGGCCTGTTCCAATTATTTTCTGTATGAGATTGTTTTGAGTCTTACGTCGGAATTCAAATTGCTTTGTACGATCTATCTACCTGCAAAGCGGATAGGTCCATTTTGGTTATAGGGGAAACACTTCTTTTGACTCATTTTTGCCGCGGTATGCGAAATTAGCCAGATTTTTTCGCATGTTACGCGAAAGAAAAATCAGGAGTTATCGGTATCTTTCTCATATATGAGAATATCACCAGGCTGACAATCCAGGAGCTCACACAACTTCTCCAGGGTGCTCTGGGAGGCAATAACACCTTGCCGGAACAGTTGCAGCGTTGCTTCTGCAAAGATTTTTTCTTTCCGTATGCGGTAAGTGGAATAACCCTTTTCTTTGAGGGCGGCGAGGATATCTATCTTGTATCTAAACGGCATATATATCCAACCCTCCTGTCATGGGATGTGGTTATTATACTCTCGGAGTATGAGCAGAGCAAGGAAAAAGAGAAAAATCTCTTGACATACACATGAAATCAGTTCATAATATACACGGTTTATACGTGTATGAAAGGAGAGAATACACCATGCATATCCAAGAGTCATTTGACGCGACCCTATTCAATCTGGAAGAGCTGGCCGAAGAAGAAAACCGAGTAAAAATGTGTTACGCATTCCTGCGCTCGGAAAATCTTTTCCATCAGGAATTGAGTATGCTCAACCCCAACCCAAAGCAATTCAGATCAGATCATGTATTCCCAACAGACCTTTACGCATACGTTTTCCACAATGACCACGGGCAAGAACCGCTGCCCCTAAGCGAAGTGGTAAAAATGTTTGCCGAGAAGCAGGCGCCGATCATTTGTATTGGATCGCATCAGGAAGATGTCGACCGGACAGTCCAAATGATTGCAATGCCTCAGAGTGAAGCGACTGCGGATCTCTTGCCGAAGGAGTTGGTCTTTGTTCGTTTCCTCGTTCCTGTCACTGAAGAAGAGAAGGAGAAGATCATGGACGATCTGGAGCATACATATCTCTCGATGTAAAATAAGCCATAGTGAATCCCGTCTGCTGTACTTGTGTGCGCAGATGGGATTTTTTGGCCTGCAACAGATTTTCCTATATGGAAAACATTGCTTAATCTGATAATATCGCATGATACGCGATAAACCGGGCTATATCATCTCGCAACATGCGACAGCGCATCTTGATTTATCTATATAAATGAAGTATAATTATAGTATAACAATAAAGAGGTATTGTGCTATGACTGATATACAGCAGAAAACAGCAGCAAAAGCCTTTGCGAAATACTGGGAAGGCAAAGGATACGAAAAAGGAGAAAGCCAGCCGTTTTGGCTCTCTCTGCTTCGTGACGTCTTTGACGTGGCCGAGCCCGAGAAGTATATCAAGTTCGAGGATCAGGTGAAGCTGGATACTTCCACCGGCTTTATTGACGGTTTCATCTCCGAGACTCATGTCATGATCGAGCAGAAGGGCGCCGGGAAAGATCTGAACAAGGCGATCAAGCAGTCCGACGGATCTCTCCTCACGCCGTTTCAGCAGGCCAAGCGCTACTCTGCCGAACTGCCGTATTCTGAGCGCCCGCGTTGGATCATCACCTGCAACTTCCAGGAATTCTATGTTTACGACATGGAAAATCCTCGCGGTGAGCCGGAGAAGATCAAGCTGGCCGATTTAGAGAAAGAATACTACCGGCTGTCCTTCCTCGTGGATAAGGGCAGCGTGCATCTGCAGCGTGAGATGGAGATCTCCATCAAGGCCGGCGAGGTGGTCGGCCTTCTCTACGACGGTCTGCTGAAGCAGTATAAGAATCCGGAAGACCCGGAGACGCTCAAGCACCTGAACAAGCTCTGTGTGCGTCTGGTTTTCTGCCTGTATGCTGAGGATGCCGGTATCTTCGGAAAGCACCTGATGTTCCATGACTATCTGAAGCAGTTCTCTGCGAATCAGATCCGCAAGACGCTGACGCAGCTTTTCAAGGTTTTGAATCAGAAGCCCGAGGAACGTGATCCCTATCTGGCAGATGACGATCCCAAGCTCGCAGCCTTCCCCTATGTGAACGGCGGCCTGTTTGCTGATGAAGCTGTGGTCATTCCGCCCTTCACCGATGAACTCAAAGAGCTGTTGATCCAGCGTGCGTCCGCCGATTTCGACTGGTCGGAAATCAGCCCGACTATTTTCGGCGCCGTGTTTGAATCCACTTTGAACCCGGAGACACGCCGCAGCGGCGGCATGCACTATACCAGCATCGAGAACATCCATAAGGTCATCGATCCGCTGTTCCTGAACGATCTAAAGGCGGAATTTGAAAACATCAAGGCAATCGACGTATGGAAGACGAAGGAGAAGAGCCTGCTCGCATTTCAGCGCAAATTGGCTTCTTTGGAGTTCCTGGACCCGGCGGCTGGCAGCGGCAATTTCCTAACAGAGAGCTATCTAAGCCTGCGCCGCCTGGAGAATGCGGTCATCTCCGAACTACACCGTGGACAGATCAGCATGGATGCTGTTACGGAACCGATTCTGGTCAGCATTTCCCAGTTCCACGGCATAGAGATCAACGACTTCGCTGTCACCGTCGCCAAGACTGCCCTATGGATCGCGGAGAGCCAGATGATGAAGGAGACCAGCAAGATCCTTGTTATGGATCTGGATTTCCTTCCGCTGAAGACCAATGCCAACATTGTTGAAGGCAACGCCTTGCGCATCGATTGGGAGAGCGTGGTGGATAAGACCAGGCTGAACTACATCATGGGCAACCCGCCGTTTGTTGGGTATAGTCTCCAGAGCAGGGAGCAGAAAGAAGACATTCTTGCTCTTTATGTCGATGAAAAAGGGAAACCATACAAAACTGCTGGGAAAATTGACTATGTTTCCGGTTGGTATTGGAAGGCATCTGCTCTGATGCATGGAACAAACATACGCACTGCATTGGTGTCTACAAACAGTATCACCCAGGGCGAGCAGGTAGCAGGCGTCTGGAAGCCCCTTTATGATCGCTTTGATATTCATATTGATTTTGCTCACAGAACATTCCGCTGGGACAGTGAGGCTAGTATTAAAGCTCATGTTCACTGCGTGATAGTAGGCTTTAGCTGTGCACCAAATTCAACCGTGAGACAAATATATGACAGTGAAAGGCGCCAGAACGCCGATAACATCAATGCATATCTAATTGATGCTCCAAATGTGTTCATTGACAGTTGCAAAGTACCGCTTTGCGATGTGCCTGAAATGGTATATGGAAACAAGCCTACGGATGGTGGATTTCTATTCATAAGTCCAGAAGAACGAGACGAACTGCTGAAAAAAGAACCCGAAATTGGGCCCTTTATCCGAAAAATATATGGAGCAACTGAGTACATTAACAACAAGGAGCGTTATTGCCTGTGGCTTGTTGGCGCGTCTCCTGCAGTTATCCGAAAATCAAGTTTTATCGCAGATAGAGTAGAAAAGGTTAGACAGTTCCGCCTCAATAGCACAAAAGAGGCGACGCAGCGCAGTGCTGAAACACCATCTTTATTCCAGGAAATACGACATCCTGATGAAGAATACATCATTGTTCCAAGACATTCTTCGGAGAGCAGGCGATACATCCCGTTTGGTTTTGTAACGCCCGATATTGTCGTAAACGATGCTGTTCAGATTATTCTGAAAGCAGATAAGTACCACTTTGGCATCCTCGAATCTAATGTACATATGGCCTGGACACGTGCTGTCTGTGGACGTATTAAGAGCGATTACCGTTATTCTAAGGATATTGTCTACAACAACTTCCCGTGGCCGAACCCGACTGATGAACAGAAGGCAAAAATTGAGCAGACGGCACAGGCCATTCTGGACGCCCGCGCGCTCTATCCCGATGCCAGCCTTGCTGATCTCTACGATGAGCTTACTATGCCTCCAGAGCTGCGCAAAGCTCACCAGGCAAACGATAAGGCAGTCATGGCGGCCTACGGTTTCCCAATCAAAAACTTCACCGAATCGGACTGTGTTGCTGCCCTGATGAAGATGTATCAGGAACTTACTGCAAAGGAGGGCAACTGACATGGCCAGAGCAAAGAAAGACGGCGAGAAAATCAGCTTCTATGTAGATCGCCAGGTCATGGAAGATCTCCGTGCGTATGCTGAGGAAAAGGGCCAGACGGTAACGATGGCCATGGAAAGAATCTTGCGGACACATCTGGATGAGGAGAAGGCGAAAAAGGAAGAACAAAAATCGTAACGTATGTTACAGTCGTTTGCTATCATGACAGAGGCAATCTAACAAATAACGAGATAGCAACTAAAATGGAGGGATTCCAGTGGTCGACGCTAAAGAGAATTATAGGAAATGGCATCCAGACCAGTTTTCTGATTCAACAATAATCAAGAAAGCAAATTTCGGAAGAGATTTTCTGGAATACCATTTGAGTAAAATATCGGGGCACAGTCAGGAGAAAGACTTTGAGCGTTTCTGTAAAGCCATATTGGAGCAAGAAATATGCCCTAATCTTTTGCCACAGACCGGCCCAACCGGCGGAGGGGATAGCAAAGCAGATACAGAGACCTATCCTGTTTCTGAACAGCTCACAGAATCTTGGCTTGTTGGGTATGGCGACAAAGCTGGTGTTGAGCGTTGGGCTTTTGCGATAAGTGCAAAAGCCGATTGGCGTTCCAAGGTAAAGTCTGATGTAAAGAAAATCGTAGAGACAATCACGGCTGGGCGTGAGTATAAAAAGATCTTTTTCATTTCCAATCAGCTTATTCCTGATAAGAAACGTGCCGAAGTGGAAGATGATCTTAGAAGCAAATATGGCATTGATGTACGAATCCTTAGTATGGATTGGTTGTTGAATGCTGTATTCAGAAATGAGAACAATCGGAAAATTGCTGTAAATACACTTGGATTGTCTGAAAACCTTCTGGACGAGAAACGATTAGGAGAAAAAGATTATAAACGGCAGCAGGAACTTGATGAAATAGAGACAATACTGAGAGATTTGAGTATTATTAAGGCTGCCGAGATCATTAAGCATGCCAGAAGAAGTGTTATTCTCTCACGTGAATTAGAAAAAGATGAGCAGGAAACACAAAACCGTATTGACCGATACATTCGTTTGGCCAAAGAATATGGGTCCATTATTGACCAAGCAGATGCTTTTTATGAGAGTGCCTGGACGATTTTCTGGTGGTATCCTTCCGCGACGCGTTTCTATGCGTATTATAAAGATTTTGAAAAAATAGCATCTGAAGAGAAGACTACATATCTATTCGAGAAGCTCTGCACACTGTGGATGAATCTGTTTTCTCTTACCCAACGCGAACAAGAAAACGAGATCGAGTTAGAACAGCATCGGCATGTAATAGAATCCTTATTTACGTATTTCATAAGCGATGAAAATAAGCCAAATACCATTCTCTCTGCGCGATCCAGTTTTCAGATGATTCGCCTTGCTCGCGGTGATCCCTTGGATGACATCGTAAATGATTATATCGATATTGTTCAAAAAAGTGAAAACAGTCTGGAGGTTGATGTAGAAACCATCGCGAAGATAATTCAGCGAATTCCTATCTATCAGAATGCAAAAAGCTACGATCAACTGTTTGATCTTTTAGTTACCAGACTATCCAAGGAGAAACACGATTCAGAAGCTGCAACAATGAATGCTATGCGCGGCAGTCAGCTGATCGACTCCGATCCCTATAGAGCACTTTCATTTTTCAGTAAGGCAGTATTGAGTTTCCACAATGAGGCGAATACGGACTCTCTTACAAAAACTGTTTTCTTAATGGCTCAATTGTACAAAAAGCTTGGACTTTATTGGGCGGCGCGGAATTATTATTTTTATGTCGTAACATACTGTTTGAATGAATACATGAAGAAGGGTGAGATTACTCCGTTCTTTGCAGTAGCTGCGAATGAGCTTAAGTGGATAGAGTTAATGCAAGGAAGAGTCATCTTTGCTTCTGAAATGCACATAATTGAATTGATAGCGCGCGATGCCTACCCAGGCACCATTCCAGATGACGGGAACAACTTCGACGTTTTGCTTGCTTATCCTATCTTTAAAACACCTTTTGAGAAACTGCGCTGCCTCGGAAAACTCCCCAAATATCTTGACGCAAAAGGGCTCCCGCTCTCAGCAATGGCATGTAGGTATGAACTCGGATACTATGATAAGGATTTGCTTCAGGAGAACAATGAAAGCACAGAAGAAGCAGATAAGTACATGGAAATGTGGGCAAACCAACCTGCATGGGATCAGATCAGGTATGAACCATGGTACGGATTTGAAAAGGAGAGTGTGCTACAGTCCAGGATAATGGGATGCAATTTTCGCATTCGCTCGTCAAATGACATATTCTCCATTGAGTTTGCGGCCACTCTGTTAGCCACGTTAGAATGCTTCTTGGGCACGGGCTTTCATAATGATATCTATTCGCGCGCCAGTGTCTTTGACATTGATATTATAAAGGCTTCTCAGGACGGATTCTCAATTGAGATGCGCTACAGTAGAAATAACCCAACACACATGTCAATCTATATTTCCGAGTATACCGATTCTGAGTTTCAACTTGCGCACGAGATGCTTTCAAGCAAGCTCATTGAGATCATTTCTACTATAATTTCTGCGATACTGAGTTCAAATGAAGATTTTCAGAAGCTGAAAGAAATGGTCGAAAATGAATTCGTTTTAGCTCGCTCAGAAGTATTTACAGACAGCCTGTTTTACGGTTATTCCACGTTTGGCCCAGAGATGTTCTCTTATTCCAGCCTGGTAAATGGATTCGATGAAGAGCCGATGGTTAGGTTGGAAAAGAAGGCGTTACACAAGGAGAATTCATCATGTGATGAGGAAGAGATAGAAGATGGAAAAGTAATCTATGGAGTTCCTCCAGATTTTTCTTACCAACAGTGCAAAAACGACGAAGTATTCATGACTGATATAATTAACATACCGCTGTGGAATATTAGTACATGGTGCGGAGCCTTATACATGTTCCATCCAAATTATCCGCCGGTTCTTTCTTTGATGTTCAGAAATGAAGCTGGGCTAAAGATTTTCGACGAGTGGATAAAGAGATATGGAACTGATGATGTCGGAAACGAAATCGGAATAAGGATTATTAAGGGAATTGACTCTGAACATCCATATTGGTACAGAATCGGAATTGGTGCAAATTCATTTTTCCCTAATGATAAGGCGAAGAAAAACTGCGTCGTAATCAATCCGTGCCGCATGCATACAATGCAACCTAATAGCGACAAGAATGTTGGCTTTTTTGAACAGATACAATCAAAAAGTGGAGACTATATCATTTGCCCAAGCATTATCAGGGATGGAATAGATTCCCCCGAGGAACACCTTGAGAAGCAAATACTCAAACACGCAGGAAGCCTCAGAATATTAAATGCCTATGAATTAAAACAAACAGATGTGTTAGCTGTGGAGTCAATTATACCAACCGATAAGCCGTTCATTCCGCCTGGATATGAGAATTGCGATTTGGTAGACATTCTTAATCACAGGAAAAGCGCAGGGAAAGGCTGAGATGGTTGTAGGGCCATTGGCTTTGTCAGAATTAGATCCTTACGTGGGTTTGCATCAACAACGTCTTCGACACAGCTGCATCCCCGGGTGAGAGATATGTGTCGCATAAGTGCGGTTGACAAAGGAAGCGAAAAGTAGTAAAATAATCACGAAAACAAGATGAGAACACTCGAAACCGCAGTGTAAAGCATAGAAAAATGCCTGAAAGCCTTGTGGCTCTAAGGGAAAATGGTGTTTTCTATACTTCACACTTCTATGGTTCACATTAAAGTTTACAGTTCCAAACCAACAAAATCCGAACCAGATCTTCCCTATGGGAGACGGGTTCGGATTTTGCGTTTTCTTTGGGTATGATTTCAAAAACGGCGTAAAGCGCAGGCTGGAGGGGATTCTGCAGAGCAGATCGCCGCCCGCCGCCGTCCGGGAAGCATGGTGAAGAATCCTGCAACTTTCTGGGCGCAAAATGCCAACTCTTGTTGTATGTTTTTTGCGCCTTGGTTTATAGACAAGAAGCAGTCAAGATGTTATACTGAATGATAAATCAAGAAGAGCCGATGCCAGTATAGATTCAAAGCATTGAAAAAGGCAATGATGCAGATCCTCTGCACACCGCCGGTCCTGCGCCGCGTGCCCGGGGCAGCACAGATCGGGCAGAAAAATCCGGCGTATGGCCATTACGGCGATTCGCAGGTTTGGAGGAAAAAATGAAAAAAGCAATCAGCATTATTCTGGTCATGGCGCTGTGTCTGTCGCCGGCAGCTGCGGCATTTGCAGAGAGCGAAGCCAATGAGATCGACTATACCACCGGAAAACCGTGGCTGGATGTAGATCTGGAGGGGAATGTAACCGCCGATATGCCCACCGACCCGAAGGACAACTTCGCGCTCTGGGCCAATAAAGACAGGATCCTCAGCATGGAAATCCCGGAGGGATATATCGCAGCCGGAAACACTACTGACGCGGACCTCAAGGGTACCGAGGACATGAAAGCCCTGTTTCATGGAGAAGCGCCGGAAGCTCATGATTCCAGGCTCGCTTATGACTATTACTATCTCGTCAGCGACTGGGACGCCCGGGATGCCCGCGGTGTAGAGCCCTTAAAGGAAATGGTCGATCTTGTGGAAGGGATCACAAGCCTTGCGGCTTTGAGAGAATACTTTGTCAAAACACCGTGGGAAGACCGGCTCTACTGCCTTTGGAAAGAGAGCAATGTGCAGGATACAGAAAACGCAGGTTATAATGTTCTCTCCATAAAAAACGGCTATAGTCTGTTAAAGGATCCCGCGGAATACATCAAGCTGTCTGCCGACGGGGAAATGCAGAAAGAAACCTATGAAGCTTTTTTCGGAAGAATGCTGGAAAAGCTCGGATACAGTGAAAAGGAAGCGAAGCAGAAATTCGACAACTGTTTTGCCTGGGAGACAATGCTGAATTCCGTCCTTGCAAATGAGCAGGATGAAAGCGGTTCGGCATATAAAACCGACGCCGATAATTATTACACCCGCGGCGAACTGCTGGCCGTCACCCCGAATATTCCGATCCTCGAAACGCTGGAGAAGGCCGATGGATATCCTGTTATGGACCGGTATCTGATCCCGGTGCCGGCGGTTATAGAAAAGCTGAATGCACTTTATACGGAAGAGAATCTGCCGCTTATGCGGGACTACCTCATTTTGCACGGGATCTTTGAAAATACGGAAGCCTTGGACTGGGAAAGCTACACGCTGATCAACGATTGTCAGGAGATGATCTCGAGCGGTTGTCATTATGAATTGGACAAGGAGAGTTATGCCGATTCGCTTGTCTACGATGATGTGATCCTTTGCGTTGCCTGGCCCGTCTCAAAGCTCTATGTGGAAAAACATGCGAATCCCGAAGACAAAGCGCGGCTTTTGTCGCTGGTTGAAGAGATCATCAATGCCTATTACGGGATCATTGCGGACGCCGACTTCATCTCTGACGAAACCCGTGCCGGCGCTTATGCCAAGCTTGATAATATGACCAGAAATGTTCTGTATCCGGACAGCTGGGAACCATACAGTTTTGAGGATGTGGACTTCGCCTCAAAAGAAGAGGGCGGCAGCTTATGGGAAGCCTGGCGCGCAATAAAAAAGCATGAGCATGACAAGAACGTCTCGGCAGTGACCGGGCCCTTTGACAGAACGCTATGGGATGCGCTGCCGTTTAAGGGAGGCTGCAGCTATACGCCCTCTGTCAACGGCATCTATATCAATGCTGCGTTTGCGCAGGATCCCAACTACAGGCCGGACATGCCGGTCGAAGAACTCTATGCGTATATGGGGGCAGCCATTGCGCATGAGATTTCTCATGCATTCGATGCGGAAGGCGCAAAGTACGACAAAGACGGGAATCTCATCAACTGGTGGACAGATGAAGACCTGGCCGCTTTCAAAGAGAAGAATGAAAAGCTGGCTGCCTACTATAATGCCATGCATCCGTGGGAGGGGCAGGACTTTAACGGCGAAAACATGGTAGGAGAAGCCTGTGCGGATATGGCCGCCTTAAAGTGCATCCTTCGCATCGCCGCCGAAAAACAGGGTTTCGATTATGATAAATTCTTCCGTGCCTACGCCGATCGCTGTGCTGTGAAGGAGACGCTCCCGATGGCCATGGCACGCCTGGAAGACGAGCACCCCATGAATTATCTGCGCATCAACGCAAATCTGCAGCAGTATGACGAATTTCTGAATTTCTATGGAATCACCGAAGGTGACAAGATGTATCTTGCGCCCGAAGACAGGGTCGCGATCTGGTAAGCCTGAAAAAACATGAATATCTTTATGGAGGAATGATCAATGAAAAAAATCTTATGCATGCTGCTGGCGGTTCTGCTGCTGGCTTCCCTCGGCACCGCCGCTTTCGCGGATGGATGGCAGGAAGTCTTTGAAGAAAACGGTTTCACGCTCACGTTCACGGATGCGTTCAGAACAGAGAACCTGAAGGGCATTTTTTCGCCCAGAGTTGGCGGGAGGATCGATGACGGCCTGTACTATGCAGAGTTCATCTACATGGGCATATCTGAGGAAGAACTCAGCGTTATCCTGGAGAAAGAGGAAGATGAGATCTCCGAAGCCGACAAGGCGCTGATCAGGAGCAAACAGGGAACACTGGCGGTGGTTTACGGCATTGACTACTCAAAGATCTCCGAAGAGAATCTTGCCATCCAGGAATCAATTGCGGACAGAGTGACAGAACTCGCAACCGCAGGCGATGTGGTGTTCTATCGCTATAACATTGAAGACTACGAAGAGACAGCGGAGTTCCTGGCTGGCATTGCACCGGCGTACCAGGAGGAATACCGGACTCTGCAGGCTGATTTTAACGAAGCCTTGAAGACTGCAGAATTCTATACGCCGATTATTCGGGGCGAAGAACTGGTCGGCACTGTCATCCGCTTTGAAGCCACGGATCTCGACGGCAACCCCGTCAGGAGCGAGGACATCTTCAGCGGGCATGAGGTCACCATGGTCAACCTCTGGGCCTCCTGGTGCCACAACTGCATCAATGAAATGACCGAGCTCGGCGAGATGGCCGAGCGTCTCGCCGAGAAGAATGTCGCGCTGGTCGGCATCTGCATGGACGCCGATGAAGAACTCGATGCATGCAGAGAGATCCTGAAGGAACACAATGTGAATTATCTCAATTTGATGCCTGTTAAGGATCTGGAAGAGCTCCTTGCGTGGGAGGGCAGCCTCCCCACATCCTATTTCTTCGGCAGCGACGGCACCCTGCTGTGCATGGGCTTCAGAGGCGCTCCCACGACCATGGAGCCCTATGAAGAAATCATCAACGGTTTTCTAAGCGGCGAAGCAGTCGAGGTGGACGAACCCGACACTCCCCATACTGCCGCCAATAACGAAGGCGTCTATCGCGTGATCGTCAGTGACACCGACGGCGATCTGGTCAAGGACGTAAAGGTGCAGTTCTGCTCCGATACCCTTTGCTCGCTGGACACGACGGATGAGAACGGCGTGGCTGTCTTTCCGATGGAAGAAGGTCAGAACTATACCGTACACATTCTGAAAGTCCCTGCGGGATATGAGAAGAATACCCGGGAGTATGAGACCGCAGATACTTACTGTGACGTTTACATTTCCCTGAATAAAGCGGAATAAAAGATAAACAAGGAACTGGCGGAGCATTACACGGTAATGCTCCGCCAGTTTTGTTGTGCCTGCCCGCGTCAGAGAATGCAGATTTTCGCACGCAATATAGCATTTTTCTCCGTTGGCCTGCCGCTTCGGCTCCGCCATCATCTGAATGACATTGCCCTGAGCGGGGTCCCCGGTTCTGTTCGGGAAGATGCCTGTCGTTTATCCTCTGCGGAAAGTGCGGGTGTAGAGCTGCAGCTTCTTGGCAAGCTCTTTGCTGTCCGCGCCCGGCAGCATGCGCCAGCGCCAGTTGCCGGTGGGCACACCCGGGGTGTTCATGCGGGCCTTGCCGTCGAGCTCCAGCAGATCCTGCATCTGCACGACAAAGAGGTCGGCACAGGTCGCCATACCGGTGCGGATCATGCCCCAGCACCAGCCCTCGTCGGTGGTGATGTGCATGTAGCGCTCGGCAAAGTCGCGGTCACGCTTGCCGGTCTCCTTGAGCCAGCCCATGACGGTGTTGTTGTCGTGGGTGCCCAGGTAGCAGACGCTGTTATAGGAAATGCAGTGGGGCAGGTAGTCGGAATCCCCGTGGGCATCAAAGGCAAATTCGAGGATCTTCATGCCGGGCATGCCGGCATCACGCACCAGCTTGCGCACACCTTCGGTGACATAGCCCAGATCTTCGGCAATGAAGTCGAGGTCGTGGAACCAGCTTGTCAGCACACCCACGAGCTTCATGCCGGGGCCGGGCAGCCAGGTGCCGTTTTTTGCGGTCGTCTCGCCGTAGGGCACGGACCAGTAGCTCTCAAAACCGCGGAAGTGGTCGATGCGGATCACATCATAGAGCTTCTGCGCGCCCTCCACGCGGCGGATCCACCAGCCGTAGCCGTCCTTCTCCAGCGCATCCCAGTTATACAGAGGGTTGCCCCAGAGCTGGCCGTCGGCAGTGAAAGGATCGGGCGGCACACCGGCCACGGCTTTCGGCACATTTTTTTCGTCGAGCTGGAAAAAGCGCGGCTCGCTCCACACATCGGCTGAGTCAAGGGCGACGTAAATGGGGATGTCGCCGATGAACTTCACGCCCTTTTTGTGGGCATACTCCTTGAGCTTCTCCCACTGGCGGAAGAACAGGAGCTGTACAAAGACATGGTACTCGATTTCGTCGCGAAGCTGTTCCGACCAGTATTTCACCGCGCCGTCGCGGTGCAGACGGATATCCTCATCGGGCCACTCGGTCCAGGGCAGCATATCGAACTGTGCCTTGAGGGCCATGTACAGGCCGTAGTTGTCGACCCACTTGTTGGCCCCGCGGAAAGCGGAAACCTCATCGGCAAATTTCTCGCGGCCCCGCTCGAAAGCGCGGCGCAGGAGCAGCGGGCGCTGCTCATAGAGCTTTGCGTACTCAACTCTTTCGGGATCAGCGCCCCAGTCGAGGGCCTCGATCTCTTTGGTCTTCAGGAGCTTTTCCTTCACCAGCATATCCAGGTCGATGAAGTAGGGGTTTCCCGCGAAGGTGGAGAAAGAAGAATAGGGGCTGTCGCCGGCGCTGGTGGGGACAAGGGGCAGAAGCTGCCAATAGCGCTGACCTGCCGCTTTCAGAAAGTCCACAAATCCGTAGGCGCTCTTTCCCATGGTGCCGATCCCGTAGGGAGAGGGAAGGGAGCTTAAAGGCATGAGCACGCCGCTGCTGCGGTCCATAGAAATCACTCTTTTCTTTACCGGGGCATTAACACCCCTTGATTAAAATATTAAAAGCATAATCAATTTACCATATTGACAGGGGTTCCGTCAAGGAATGCACGCAGATTCTCCGCCGTGCAGTCGAGGATGCGCTGCCGCGCCTCTTTCGGCGCCCAGGAGATATGCGGTGTGATGAGACAGTTTTTCGCGGTCAGGAGCGGATTGTCGTCCCGGATCGGTTCGGTGGAAACCACGTCCAGCCCCGCAGCCAGAACCTTCCCCCCGTTGAGCGCGTCGGCCAGATCCTGTTCGTTGACAAGTCCGCCGCGGCTGTTGTTGATGAGGATAACGCCGTCTTTCATCTTCGCGATGTTTTCTCGGTTGATGATCCCGGCCGTCTCGGGGAACAGAGGGCAGTGCAGACAGATCACGTCCGAGAATCTGAGCAGGGTGTCGAGATCGGTGTACTGCGCGATGGCGCGGCCCGCCTCGGTCTCGCGGCTGCCGGCTGCCAGTACCTTCATGCCCAGAGCCTTTGCGTTGCGGCCGGTGGTCTGGCCGATGCGTCCGAAGCCAATGATGCCCATGGTCTTGCCTGCAAGCTCGATGAGGGGATAGTCCCAGAAGGTCCAGTCCTGCGCACTCTGCCAGCGGCCCGCGTGCACCGCGTCGGAGTGGTGCTTTACATGCGAGCAGATTTCCAGCAGCAGGGCGATGGCAAACTGGCCCACGGCGTCGGTGCCGTAGGCGGGGACATTTGAGACCGGAATCCCCTTTTCGCGGGCATATTTCACATCCACCACGTTGTAGCCGGTTGCCAGCACCGCAATGAAGCGCACAGAGGGGCAGGCATCCAGCACCTCGCGCCCGATGGGCGTCTTGTTGGTGATGACGATCTCCGCGTTTCCGATGCGGCGGATGATTTCGGCAGGCTCATAGGGCGTACGGTCGTAGACAGTGAGCGCGCCAAAGCGTTCCAATTGCGCCCAGCTCAGATCGCCGGGATTTTCGGTGTAGCCGTCAAGAATAACAATTTTCATGAGATAGCCTCCTTTATGATCCAAGGCTTATGATACCACGATCAACTCCGTTAGATTCCCGGTATTCGCCAGCGCCTCGTGCAGAACAGCTTCCATCGTCTTGTCCGCCGTCACCATGCGCAGGGACGAAAGCCCCGCCAGCGCTGACCAGTCGAGCTTTTCGCCGCTGCGAATGAGCGCCAGCTCCCTGAGACCCCTGAAGTCTTCGAGATTTTTGGTGGAGTTGAGCTCGCAGTCCGTAAGGCTGAGGGTCACAATGTTCCATTCCCGGTCAAAGCGCTTAAAAAAGCTGCCGCGCAGATCGCAGTCGATAAAGCGCAGATCGGTGAGGTTGCTCAGGCGCATCAGGGGCCCGAGCTCGTTGAGCCCGGCGTTGCAGATCTCCGCTTCGGCCAGCACCGTCAGGGTCTTGAGCGGTGCGAAGGAGCGCACCTTTGCCCCCGCAAGGCGCAGGCGCCTCAGCTGCAGGCAGCGCGACAGATCGCCCAGCGAACGGATGGGGCAGCCTTCGGTGTCCAGCTCCCGCAGCAGCACAAGATTCCCCACGCCGCGCAGGTCTGTGATGCGGCAGTCACGAAGCCTGAGCGTTTCAATGCCGCAGACCGGCAGGGACTTCAGGTTTTCCGCCTCCAGGCCCGTCAGCGTCAGGCTTTCGAGGTCGGGAAAGTATCGAAGCTCAGTAAGCGCCTGCGCGTCCACCGCGTCAAGTGTGAGCTCCCGCAATCCCGTAAGGTCGAAAACCGTGAGGGTCCCTTCCGTTTTCCCGGTGTATGTCCGCGCGGCGTTCTCCAATTGGGCATTCGTAAATGTGACCGCCGTATCCCCGGAAAGTTCCTGGATCTCCGGCTGGGTTTTGTTGATATAAATGCGCTGAGCATAGCCCGTGAACCAGCCGATGATTCCGAGGGTCACGACCGCAATGAGCAGTGCAAGCGACACGAACAGCGCTGCAATGCGCCCGGGCTTCCAGCGCTTCTTTTCTTTGACCGGCCTTGCCTGTGCCCGGAACACCTCCCGCTCCTGTCCGAGGAACGGTGCAAGCTGGGGCGCGGCGAGAAGTTTTTCGTAAAACACATCCTCGCCCATGGTATGCTTCATCAGCGCGAAAAGCGGGCCGATCTGCATCTCCATGCCGGGGGTGAGCGCCGTCTCCTCCAGGAAGATGTTGACGGTGCTGATCTTCCTCGTCTGGGCAAAATGCATCTCCTTGCGGCAGTTGTCCGAGCGGACATAGGCGTTGGAGATAAACGCCAGCATCACCGCCGCGCCCTCAAGGTGGGCGGCGATATACTCCGGCCACTCACTGCCGACCTCGATCCCGCCGTCGTACCAGATGCGGCACCCGGCTTCCTGTAAGCGCGCGGCAATCTCCATGACCGCAGGGGTGTCCGCATGGGCATAGCTGAGAAAAACATAAGGTTCACTGCCCTCATAGGGCCTGACACTGTCCGTGGCGGCGCCCTCCTTTCCCTTGTTTTGCTGATTATACCATATTGTCCCCGATTTGAAAAGCTGCGCGCTTTACAAGGCTGAAAAATGCAGTATAATGTATGATATAAACACCGGGAAGGAGTAAATATATGCTTTCTGACCTGCTCCGACAGGCGCGCGAGGACAGGCCCCTGTGGCTGCCTCAGCTTCGCGCGGCCTTTCTTAAAGACGAAACCGCGCGGCCCCTCACCCTGCGGCTGACAGAGCACGACGGGACACAGCGCGATTTTCCCTGCGCCCTCCCCCGCTGGGAGTCGGCAGAGGAACGGCAGTTTGCCGCCGAATACCTCTATGCCTGTGTGTACAACATCCTCGCCGTATACAGCGGACGGGAACTGCGGCTGTATTTCGATATCTCCGACGGGGAGCTGTGCGCCCTGTATGATACCCTTGACACGGTGTTCCAGCTCGGCGAGACAAAGCGGCGCGGTTACGGAAAGCCTGTCAGCATTGCCTCACGCATTGCGGCAAGTTATGGCGGCAAGGCATTTCGCTTTGCCAGGTCGGATCTGTCGGAATACGCACCCCTGCCCGCACATGAGTCAGTGGCCGTGACCGCGCCGCTGGACGAAAAGCTGCGCGGCGTGTGCAAAAAAGCCTCCGGGCTCGCCGTCTGCGGCATCGATGTGGGCGGCACGGACATCAAGCTTGCGGTGTCGAACGGGGACAGGCTCATCTGCACCAGGGAATACGACTGGAACCCCGCGGCATACAAAACGGCGGAGGAGATTATCGATCCGATCCTTCTGCTCACACGGCTTATGCGCTGCTGCCTTGCCGCCGGAGATCCCCTGCCGGAGGACCTGCGTGAGGCGCTCAAAAAGGACGCGCCGCCGGATCTGATCCGCGAGAGCGTGGAAGCAGCGGAGTCACGTCTGGGTGATGCGGTGAATGTCCTCGACGGCGTCGGCCTGAGCTTTCCCGACATTGTCATCGGCGACCGCATCCTCGGCGGCGAGACGCCGAAGACGGACGGTATGCGCCGCAACACAGCGCTTGACTACGAGACGGAGTTTCAGAAGCTCTCGGGATTAAAGGACGCGCTGCTCGGGCTGTGCCGCCCGGGCGGAACTGTGCGCATCACCAACGACGGCAACATGGCCGCTTTCACCGCCGCGGCTGAGCTTGCCCACAGTGCCGACACCGCGCTTTCCGACGGTGTGATTGCCCACAGCCTCGGCACCGATCTGGGCACCGGCTGGCTCACGGCGGAGGGGACGATCCCCGCCCTGCCGCTGGAGCTGTATGACCTGGTTCTCGACCTCGGCAGCTTCCGATCCCGTGCGTTTCCCCCGGCGGATCTCCGGAGTACGCGCAACGAAAACTCCGGTCTTCCCGGTGCACGGCGCTATATGGGCCAGGCCGCGGCCTACCGCCTCTCGTATCGGAAAAAGCCCGCGCTGCTCGACGGCTTCACGACACAGGAGGGCGAATTGCTTACCATCCGAATGCAGCCGCAGGATCTGCGCAAGCCCTGCCTCGAACATCTGATGCGCTGCGCTGAGGAGGGGGACGCGGAGGCCGCGGCCGTCTTCCGTGATATCGGGGAAAACCTCTCCGTTGTCGCATGTGAGATGGATTATCTCCTGCACCCAGCAGCAAAGGAACGCTTTCTCTTCGGCCGCTTTGTAAAAAGGCCCGGCGTCTTTGCACTTCTGGATGAGGGCTTTCGCCGCGGCATCGACGGGGTGCGTCTCATCCCCTCGGACGAGAATCTCGCCAACACCCCGCTCATGCGTTCTCTTGCGCAGTCACCCGACGCCACCGTCGCCCAGTTCGGCCAAGCCATCGGCGCGATCTATTTTGCTTTGACATAAGGAGGAAACCATATGAAACGCAGTGAAATCAACGCGGCGCTCCGCGAGATGGAGCAGATGATTCGGGAATACCGCTGCTTTTTGCCGGACTTCTGTCACTTCACGCCTGAAGATTGGCAGACCAAGGGCCACGAATACGACGAGGTGCGCGACAACCTTCTCGGCTGGGACATTACCGACTACGGTCTTGGAAAATTTGACGAGGTTGGCTTCTCGCTCATCACGATCCGAAACGGCAATCTCAAGATGAAGGACACCTACCCCAAGCCCTACGCGGAAAAGCTCCTTTATCTCAAAGAGGGGCAGTACTCCCCCATGCATTTCCACTGGGCCAAGATGGAGGACATCATCAACCGCGGCGGCGGCACGGTACTCATCCGGGTCTATAATTCCCTGCCAGACGAAGAACTGGACAAGAAAAGCCCCGTCACCGTCCACATCGACGGACACGCCATGACCGTCCCCGCCGGGACCCAGGTGCCGCTGCACCCGGGTCAGAGCATCACCATTTATCCCTATCTCTACCACGACTTTGAGGTTGAATCGGGCACCGGCGCGGTACTGCTGGGCGAGGTGAGCCAAGTCAATGACGACGCAAACGACAACCGCTTCAATCCCCCGGTGGGCCGCTTCCCCGCCATTGAGGAGGACGAAGCGCCCTACCGCCTTCTCTGCACCGAGTACCCGAAAGCCGAATAATGCAAAAGCAGGCCCGGCCGGGCCTGCTTTTTGCTCCTGTATATGCTTACAGCGCCGCCTTGATCTTTTCGATCATGTCGGCGTATTCTTCATCGCTCAGAAAAACCTTGCCGGGGTTCATGGCAAACACGCCGCCCCACTCAAAACCATCGCGGTACTTCGGCACCAAATGCATGTGCAGGTGGCATCCGGTGTCGCCGTAGGCGCCGTAGTTGAGCTTTTCGGGGTTGAATGCCTTGTGGATGGCCTTGGCCGCACGGTTTACGTCGGCAAAGAAGGCGTCACGCTCGGCGTCCGAAATGTCCGTGATCTCGCTGACGTGATCCTTGTAGGCCACGATGCACCTGCCGGGGTGGCTCTGCTCCTTGAAGAGGATGAGCTGGCTGACGCTCAGATCGCAGATCTTGATGCCGTAGGCGCCCAGGAGTTCTCCGCCCATGCAGTAGCCGCAGGCCTCGCGCGGAGCCGCAGCCTGTCTTTCTTCCAATGTCATTGTGTATTCTTCCTTTCGTTCAATAATTCTTTTCCCTGTTTGCCGCTGAGATGCTCCATGTCCAGGGCCAGCACGCACAGCGCGCCGGAAGACCGCATCTCATGCCGGAACGCGTCCTCGCCCTCGTTCGGGGAATACTTCCCGGCGAGTGCACGCATGATGCCCTCGATCTCTCTGGGATCGGTGACCTCCCGGGCGCGGCCGAAGACAATGACGCTGCGGTACTTGGTGGTGAACTTTTCGGGGACCACCTCGTCCCGGTCGATGACGCAGAAGCTCACCTTATCGTAGGCGCGGACGGCATCGAGTTTGTGCCCGGAGCGCGCGCAGTGAAAATAGATGTGCCCGTCGTGGTACACATAGCTCAGCGGCACGGCGTAGGGGTAGCCCTCGTCGCCCAGCACAGCCAGCGTCCCGGAGGTGCAGCTCTCCAGGATTTCCCGGCACTCTTCCTCAGAGAGTGCCTGTTTATTTCTTCGCATTTCACGAAACATCATTAATCCGCCTCGATTTCCTTGATCGTGAGGTCTGTGCCGGTCAGCGGCGTGAGCCTTCTGCCCGCGCACCTGGGACAGTAGAGTCTTTCCAGATCGGCGCTGAACTCGTGCCCGCAATCCTCGCATCTTGCCAGGCCGTTGATGGTTTCGATGGCAAGCTCGGTGTCAGCATAGGGAGTGCCGTCGATCACCGCCTGCCAGCAATCCTCCAGGAAGCGGGGCACCACACCCGAGAGCATGCCCACTTCGAGCGTGACCTTGTGCACGCTTGTCAGTTTTTCTTCCTTGACGATGCCATCCACGGTTTTAAGGATGGCATCGCAGATCCCAAGCTCGTGCATTACTTGTTCAGATTGTTGCGGATGATCTTGCCGGTACGCTTGACAAGCCCCTCGGCGACCTTGATGGGCATGGTCTCAAAGGCGCCGGCGTGCCAGTCGCGCACTTTCTTGAGCTTGATGGCGTCGAACTTGCACTTGGTGGTGCACAGGCCGCAGCCGATGCACAGGTATTCGTCCACCTTCGTCGCGCCGCAGCCGAGGCATCTTGCGCACTCCTTGCGCACCTGTTCCTCGGTGAAGGTCATGCGCGCATCGGAGAAGGTTTTGGCCTTGGTCTCGTTGTAGCCCGGCTCCTGACGGTGAGCCGTGTCGAAGCCGCCGAGGGAGATGAGCGCGTGCTCCTTGTCGAGCTCCCTGTATATGCGGCGGTCGCGGCCCATGGTGAGGGTCTGGCCGGGATGGACATAGCGGTGCAGGGAGATGGCGGCCTCCTTGCCGGCGGCGATGGCGTCGATGGCAAACTTGGGGCCGGTGTACACGTCGCCGCCGACGAAAATGTCGGGCTCGGCGGTCTGGTAGGTCAGCTCGTTTGCCACGGCAGTACCGTTCTTTCTCTTTTCGAGGGCGCCGACATCCAGTCCGCCCCAGTCAACCTGCTGGCCGATGGCGGAGATGACGCTGTCCACGTCGATAAACTCATACTTGCCGGTGCCCACAGGCTTGCGGCGGCCCTTCTCATCGGGGGCGCCCAGCTCCATGATCTCGACCATGAGCTGCTTTGCCTTGCCGTCCTTGCCGGTGATCTCGGCAGGGGCGCAGAGGTATCGGAACTTCACGCCCTCGCTGATTGCCTCCTTGACCTCGTCGGGATCGGCGGGCAGCTCGGCCTCGGAGCGGCGGTAGATAATGGTCGTCTCTTCAGCGCCGAGGCGCACGGCGGTGCGGCACACGTCCATGGCCACATTACCGCCGCCGATGACGGCGCAGCGCTTGCCGATGTCGGGGCGGGCGCCGAGGTTGACCTCACGCAGAAATTCCACGCCGCCGTAGACGCCTTCCAGATCCTCGCCCTTGATCTTGAGGGGGGAGGATTTCTGCGCGCCGATGGCAAGGTAGAAGCCCTTGTAGCCCTGTTCGCGCAGCTGCTGGATGGTAACGTCCTTGCCGACCTCCACGCCGCACTTGAACTCCACGCCCATCTCCCTGAGGATGTCGATCTCGGCGTTGAGCACGTCCTTCTCAAGGCGGAAATTCGGGATGCCCAGCACCAGCATGCCGCCGGGAACCGGGTTGCGGTCGAAGACCGTGACGGGGTAGCCCTTGTTGGCAAGGTAATAGGCGCAGCTCATGCCGGCGGGGCCCGCGCCGATGACGGCGATCTTTTCCTCATAGGGTCTGCCGATCTGGTTGAGCATGGGCGGGATGTAGCGGGTGTCCTCATTGAGGTCGTGATCGGCGATGAAGCGCTTGACCTCATCGATGGCAACGGCCTCGTCGATACCGCCGCGGGTGCACTCGGCCTCGCAGCGCTTGTTGCAGATGCGGCCGCAGACGGCGGGGAAGGGATTTTCTTTTTTAATGAGCTCCAGGGCATCCTTGTATCGTCCCTGGGCGGCGAGCTTCAGGTAGCCCTGCACGGCGATGTGGGCAGGGCAGGCGGTCTTGCAGGGCGCGGTGCCGGTGGGCAGCACGTCCTCGCGGTTTTCGCGGTAGTCGGGGTTGAAAGCGTTTTTGAAGTTGAAGGTGTTGACGATGGAGGCGTACTCGGGAACCGGCAGCTCCTCGCTGGAGCAGAGCTTCTGGCCCAGCTTCAAAGCGTTTGCGGGGCAGTTTTCCACGCACTGGGCGCAGGCCACGCACTTGGCCTCGTCCACTTCCGCCACAAAGTTGGAGCGGATGGCGTCGCGGGCGCCGAACATTAACCCTGCGCGCAGGCCGAAGCAGGCGCAGGAGCAGCAGTTGCAGATGGCGGCGGAATCGCCCGCCTCCTCGATATTGGGGATATCGTGCATGAGACCGTTGTCCTCGGCCCGCTTGATGATCTCCAGAGCTTCCTCCTTGGTGATCTGGCGCGCGCGGCCGGAGCGGATGTAGTGCTCCGCACCCTTGCCCATCTGGATGCACATCTCCTGGTCCAGGTGGCCGCAGCCGTCGTTGATGCTGGTGCGGGAGGCGCGGCAGGAGCAGGGGGACACGGAGAAGATTTTGTATTTGTCAAGGTAATAGCTGAGTTTTTCGTAGGGGCTGACGCCGGGGATGTCCTTGATGGCGCTCTCCACCGGAATGACGCGCATCAGGCCGTAGCCGTCGGGCAGGATGGGGCCCATGGTCTGCATGCGCAGGCGGGTGTATTCCTCGAAGGCGCGGCCGATCTCGGGGTGGGCCGTCATGAGGGGGACGTTGTTGACCATCATCTCGAGGATGCCGGGAGCGAAGATCTGCATGTAGTAGACATCCTCGCCGTCCTTCTCGCTGTAGGTGCGGCGGAACACGCCGTAGTAGACGAGGTTGTCGAGGGAGGGCATGATCTGCTCCACCGTTTTGCCGACCTTCTTGGCAAGCCAGCCCGCCGTACGTTCCTTGCGCAGACCGGCCGCGATCGCGATATCGGCTTCGTCGTCGCTCACGACGCCCGCGAGGCTGTAGTATTCGGGGGCGTTTTCGTCGATCTTGTTGACCACGCCGGAAATGCCGCCGATGACATGACAGAGCTTGACGATTTTTGGTCTGAGATGTGCCATGATAGATCTCTCCTTTTATCCGTATACAAATTCCATGCGGAAAATCTTCTTCTCCGTGTCGCCGCTGACGCGGTACACATTGTCCTGCTGCTCGACCATAACGCACAGTTCGTCGCCGAGCTTGGCCTCGTTTGCGTACTCAACGGCAATCGAGCGCAGAGGACGGCCCTCGGCCGCGGCCGGGATGCGATCCTCGGCCAGGTCGAAGTAGCGGGTGTTGTTCATGTGGCCGTTTAAGTCCACATAGCTGTAGGGCACTGTGAACGCGGATGCCTGCCCCTCCTTTGCCCGCAGAGGCGGCGAGGGCAGCGCGATCTCGCTGCCGGTCTTTTCGCTCTCGATCACAACGCCGTAGCGATCCGGGAAGACCATGCGCCGGGTCTCCTGATCCACCAGAGCCCAGAGGGCGCTTGCCGAGACGAGGGTGTTCCCCTTCTCGTCCAGCACTCGGTAGTAGCGTGGGAAGAGCAGGTGCATGGTGTCTCCGGGCCAGGACTCGAGGGTGACGAGCTCGTCGTATTCCGGCATGCGCGCAATTTCCGCCCGCTGCAGCGTAACCATCCAGAGAAGCCCCCGGTCCAGGGTCATCTCGCGCCCCATGCCGAGCTCCTCGGTGTGGCGGATGGACGCCTCCTGCATCAGTTCAAAGAGCGTCGAGGTACGAAGCCGCCGGTGCAGCTCCACGTCCTTGTTGCGCAGACGAAGCTGCGTGCTGTAAACACTCATTTCTTCGGCAGGCGCTTCATGATGGCGTCGGCCACATCGCCCATGGTCGAGAGCTTTTGCCACTGGCGCTCGGGGATGCGCACGTCAAACAGGGCCTCAAGCTTGCAGATGACGAGGATAAAGCCCATGGAATCGATGGCGGTCTCGGTGTTGATGACAGTGTCTTCGTTCAGTTCCTCCCCGGCCATTTCGGGCACACAGTCGCGGATAACCTGGCGGATCTTTTCAAGTACTTCTTCTCTGGTCATAATGTCTCCATTTCCTGTTGGAGTTCCCAACGCTTTATTTTTCCTGTCGCCGTGCGCGGCAGGGGGTGATGGATTACGTACACGCCTGTGATCTGTCGGCCCCGCGGCTGAGAAGCCATGAGGGGGCGCAGCCTCTGTTCAATGTCCTTTGCCTCCGCTTCGCCGGAATAAACGAGGGCGGGTCTGCCGTTTTTGAGTACCACGGCGAGTTCCGGATGCGCGAGCGTCTGCATGATAGCCCCTTCATACTCCGGCAGGAAGAGCTTGGTCCCGTCGGGCAGGACGAGCATGTCCTTCTTGCGCCCTGTGATGTGGAGCCTGCCGTCTTCGTCAAACCTTCCCAGGTCGCCGCTGTAGAGGACACCGTTTTTCAAGACGGCCTCGGTGTCCTTTGGCCGCTTGTAGTAGCCCTGCATCATGCAGGTGGGGGCCTGGATGAGGATCTCCCCGTCGTCAGCGATGGTGATGGTGTCGTCGGGGCAGACCTCCATGGCGAAGGGGTCGCCCGAAACACTGATGGCTACGCCGGAGCTGGTCTCGGTCAGGCCATAGCCGAAACTCACGCGCAGGCCCTTGGCGCTCGCCGCTTTCAGCAGAGCCGGAGGACAATCGCCCGCGCCGACGAGCACAAGCTTCAGCTCGTCGTTGATAAGCCCGCGCTGCAGCAGAAAGCCCAGCAGCAGCGGCACCACCGACACGGCGGTGGGCTTAAAGAACGTACAGTCGTCGGCATAGTGCCTTGGCCCGCGCCCGAGAGCGACGCTTGCCCCGCAGCTTAAGCCCCACAGAAGCCCGCACACGAAGCCGAACACGTGGCCCAGCGGCAGGATGCAAAGGAGCGTATCCTCCGGCGTCAGCGGCAGCTTTTCCCCGCCGTTGTACGCACTCTGGCAGAGGCTGTGATCGGTCAGCACGACGGCCTTTGCCTGCTCCGTCGTGCCGGAAGTGAAGAAGAGAAGCTTCCCTCCCCCGTTCCTTACTCCGTCCGTGAGACAGGGTTTCAGGTCCTCGCACAGGTCCTCGTCAGCCCAGAGCCGATCCACATCCGTATACTGCAGGAGCTTCCCCAGCGTTTCGTCAGGCAGGGACGCGTCCAGCATCACGGTCTGCAGGCCCGCCGCAGCCGCGGCAAAGATTTCGATTACACAGTCTTTACTTCCGTCAGCCAGAATGCCGATGCAGCTTCCGCCCTCCGTTTTGAGCTCAGATGCGCGCGCGTCAACCGCTTCGAGCAGCTCGGAAAAACTGAGCGTTTTCTTCCCGTGATCGTCATAGATCAGGGCAGGAGAGTCGGGCGTTTTCTCCGCCCGGTAACTGAGCATGTGATGAAAAGAATCGAATCGCAAATCGTCACCTCCAAAGCACGATTTAAGCGCATAAATCTCTGATAATAAATATAGCATAGCCCCGCCTGAAAGCAAAGGATTTTTTAAGCAAAGTCCATAAAATCTTGACACTTTGGGCGAATTGTATAATGCAATTTTCGCCCCTTTGCAGTATCTTTAACATAGAAGGATAGGGCTCTGAAAGTCCTTGAAAAGTACCCGAAATCTAATATAATTTTGGAGGCAGCTATGGACAAGAATACACGCATCTGCATCATCGGCGGCGGCCCTGCGGGTCTGTCCGCAGGCATGTACCTGGAGAAGAAGGGCTACTTTAACTACACCATCCTCGAGCGCCAGGACCGCGTGGGCGGCAAGTGCTGGTCCCCGTACTACAAGGGACGCCGCTACGAGATGGGCGCCATCATGGGCGTGCCCTCCTACTACGCCGTGCACGACGTGGAGGAGTTCTGCGGCATCACTCACGACGGCCCGAAGCTCAACCGCAACTACAAGGATGCCAACGGCAAGGTCATCGAGCCCTTTGCCCGCACTCTCGGCAACATCATCAAGAATCCCTGGATGCTCCAGATGAAGGGTCAGCTCAAGAAGTTCGGCGAAATCCTGGAGACCAAGTACAAGGGCTATGACCTCAACGGCCACCGCGGCGTCGCCGAAGGCCGCTACGACGGTTACGCCGTCACCCCCGGCCGTGAGAAGGTCGAGGGCGTCAACCCCAACCTGAAGGATCTGGCTCTGCCCTTCAAGGAATTCTGCGAGAAGAACGGCGTTCCCCTCGTGCAGAAAATCTGGATCGGCCCCTTCACCTCCTTCGGCTACGGCTACTTTGACGAGATCCCGGCAGCCTACGTTCTGAAGTATCTGGACTACCAGACCTGCATGAACTTCGTCAAGGTCAATCTCTGGACCTGGAAGGACGGCACCCAGTACATCTGGGAGCAGCTCAATGCCCACCTGAAGAACCCCGCTCGCCTCAACGCCACCATTGAGAAGGTCGAGCGCAAGGACGGCAAGGTCTTCGTTACCGTCAACGGCAAGGTTGAGGAGTACGACAAGATCATCGTCACCGCGCCTCTCTACATCCCCAACAAGCGCGCCGACGGCCAGAAGGGCATGGTCGAGTACTTCGACGCCCGTGACGACGAGATGAAGCTCTTCTCCAAGATCGACTATGAGCGCTACGACGTGCAGGCCTTCCTGACCAAGCCCGAGAACCACCCTGAGATTTCCTACTACGTCTTTGACAACATGGTTCCCGAGAAGCTGGGCCACCTGATGGTCTACTACCGCCGCTGGAGAGATGAGATCGACCAGGTCATCACCACCTACGCCCTGCGCAAGCACAAGAACAGCGCGGAGATCCCCTATGAGACCTGCCGCCAGATGGTGCAGGACGACCTGAAGACCATGGGCAACCCCGCTGAGGAAATCATCAACGAGTGGTCCGTGTACTACTTCCCCCATGTCTTCTCCTCCGACTACGCCGACGGCTGGTACGACAAGGTCGAGGCCATGCAGGGCAGGTACGACACCTACTATGCCGGCGAGGTCATGAGCTTCGGCGACATGGACGAGACCGCCGAGTACTCCCGCGAGCTCGTCGACCGTTTCTTCTAAGTCATTAAAGAAAGGGGGCAGGCATCTGCCCCCTGTTTCTTGAAAGGAAATACGTATGAAGTTTTACAAAGACCATTATGATGTGGTCATCATCGGCGGTGCGCTGGCCGGCATGTCCGCCTGCCTGCAGCTGCAGGCCTGGGGCATCAAGGATATCCTGATCCTTGAAAAGCACAACATGCCCGGCGGCCTTGCCACCGACTTTGTGCGCAACGGCTTCGAGATCGAGGCCACCCTGCACGAGATGATGTCCATCGGCCAGCCCGGCAAGCGCCTCAAGGTCGGCCAGTTCTTCGATGACATGGGCGTGAAGGTCGACTGGCTGCCTGTTCATGAGTGCTACCGCGTGGCCCTGCCCAACTCCGGCATCGACAAGATCCTCCACCACGACTATGACGGCAGCTACACCACCGTCGCCAAAGAAATCAACGAGGTCTGCCCCGGCACCTATGACAAGGTCCACGAGCTGATGCTCCTCTGCCGCCGGGTCTATGACAGCATGAACTACCTGTCCACCCACCAGATGAGCAAGCCCATGATGCTCTTAAAGCATCCGGACTTTGTCAAGACCGTGGGCTACACTGCCACCGAGGTCATCAACACCTTCAACCTCCCCAAGAAGGCTGTCGAGATGCTGACCCCCTACTGGATCTATGTGGGCAACCGCATGGACGATCTGCCCTTCACCATTTACGCCTTCCTGATGGCCGACTACTTCACCGGCTCTTACGTCTGCCGCGGCTTCAGCCATGAGATGAGCATGAAGCTGCAGGCCAAGTGCGAAGAAAACGGCGCCCAGTACGAGTTCAACCAGGAAGTCGAGAAGATCCTTGTCAAGGACGGCAAGGTCTACGGTGTGCGCACCGCGCGCGGCGACGAGATTCACTGCGACTACGTCATCTCCGGCCCGTACCCCAACCGCGTTTACAGCCAGATGATCGAGCCGAAGTCCGAGGTACCCGAAGGCGCCATCCGCATGATCAACAACCGCAAGCTCTCGGTGGTTCCCGTGTCCGTCATCATGCTGATCGAGGGTACCCCGGAGGAAAACGGCATCATCAACTACTCCACCTTCTCCGGCTCCACCATGGACACCAACAAGATCTGGGAGAACTACTCCAACCTCACCGAGCCCTATAACTACATCACCACCATCTGCCTCAACTACGCAAATCCCGGCCTGCCCGAGGGCTATACCCAGCTCTCCATCACGGCGCTCGTCCCCTCCAAGCCCTTTGAGAGCGTCAAGGAGGAGGAGTACCACGATCTCAAGCGCCGCCTCGCCAAGGAAATGATCGACGAGTGCATCAAGATCACCAAGGTGGACTTCACCAAGCGCATCACCGAGATCGAGGTCACCACGCCCATGACCGTCTCCCACTACGTGGGCGCGTGGAAGGGCAACATCTACGGCTATCTCCACTCCATGGAGGACCACGCGGTTGCGAGACTGCAGATGAAGGAGAAAGATCACTTCATCGAGGGCCTCGAGTTTGCCGGTGCCCACGGCATGTCCGGCGACGGCATGGGCCCGCAGATCACCAACGGCCGCGCTGCTGCAAAGGCTGTCAAGGAAGATATGGAGAAGAAAAAGGAGGGGAAGAAATGAGCATCAAGGTCAAAGGCTTTCTGCAGGACGTAGGCGGCGCCTCCCGCGTCGTCAAGCTCAGAGAGGAAAACTTCGCCAAGGGCTCCCCGATCCCTGATCCCCGGGACCCCATCCGCGAGGTAGCGGACCTGCTTCATCCGGAGCACATGACCTTCAAGGTCGTGGATATCCGCGATGCCTCTCCCAGTTCCCGCATCTTCCGCTTTGAATCCGCCGACGGGCACATCCCCGTGTTCCAGAGCGGCCAGTATGTAAACTTCCGCCTCAAGATCGGCGAGAGCGTCCTCTCTCGCCCCTACACCATCTCCTCCGCCCCCTTTGAGGCCAGAGGCGAGCACCCCTTCTTTGAGATCACCGTGCGCCGCAACGTCCCCTACCTGGTTCCCGACTACCTGTTCGAGAACGTGAAGGTGGGCGATACGCTTGAAGGTGCGCTGCCCTTCGGCTTCTTCTACTGGGAGCCCCTGCGTGACAGCCGCGAGCTCGTAGCCCTGGCCGGCGGCTCGGGCATCACTCCGTTCCACTCCATGGCCAAAGAGATCGCCTATGGCAAGATGAAGGGCGTCAAGCTTACCATCCTCTACGGCTCTGTGAAGGCAAACGACATCGTCCTCAAGGACGAGCTCGACAAGATCGAGGCCGCCTGCCCCGATGTGAAGGTCGTGCACGTCCTGTCCGACGAGCCCGACTGGCCCGGCGAGAAGGGCTTCATCACCCGCGAGATCATTGAGAAGTACTCCACACCCGACTGCACCTACATGTTCTGCGGCCCGCTGCCCATGTTCCGCTTCGTCAAGAAGGCTCTGGACGATATGGGCATCCCGGTACGCCGCTTCCGCCATGACGTGGTCAACAACCCCGCCGACGTCTCCACCCTGCCGGGTTACCCCAAGGGTACTGAGACCAGGACCTTCAAGATCACGGTCGTGCGCGGCATCCATGAGGATGTGATCGACGCGAAGGCCTCCGAGCCGGTCGCCGTCTCTCTCGAGCGCGCGGGCATCGCTATCGACACGCACTGCCGCAACGGCGAGTGCGGCTTCTGCCGCAGCCATCTGCTCTCCGGCGACATCTTTGTCTCCCCCGTGGGCGACGGCCGCCGTATGATGGACAAGGAGATGGGCTGGTTCCACGCCTGCTCCTCCTGGCCGCTGACTGACCTCAAGATCAAAATTCCCATCATGTAACAGACATAATCCCCTATAGGCACACCTGCGCGCCCGTAGGGGATTTCATGCAAAGGAGGGTTTCCTGTGAAAGTCACGAAGAAAAACGGTAAAGTCGTCCTGTTTGACGATGAAAAGGTCGTGTGCAGTATCCTCAAGGCCAATGCCGAGGTACCGAACGAGGCCATGATGCGCAAGACTGCGCAGCGCTATGCAAGCGAGGTTTTCGATCGCTTGACGGAGCGCTATGAGATCATCACCACAGAAGATGTCCGCACCTGTGTCGCCGAGGTGCTGCGTGAGAAGGGCAAGCCCCAGACCGCCGAACACTATCTGGGATTCAAGAAGTAATAACAGCAAAAAGCAGCCTGCCCGATGGGCAGGCTGCTTTTTATTATCACTTGATCTCTGTAAACCCGACGGGACGGATATGCATGACCTGGCAGCTTCCGGGGCCAAAGACGGCGTCGATCTCGGTGCGGAAGGCGTCCAGCAGATCGTCCGGCACAAAGGCCTGCACCGTGCCGCCGAAGCCGCCGCCGTGGATGCGGAAGGCGCCGCGCTCGCCCAGCACCTTTTCGCACAGGGCAAGAGCAATCGCCGCCGCCTGATCCTGCGTGCTGCCGCAGACCACCACGTTTTGCAGGTAGACCCAGGAGGAACGCCCGGACTCGCGCACCGCGGCGAGGAAGCGGTCAAAGTCGCCGGCGCGCAGGGCCTCGACGATGCGGTCGACCCGGCGGTTTTCGTTGAAGATATGCACCGCACGCAAAACCGCGCGATCACCCGCCTCCTTGCGCAGCTCCGGCATGGCTTTGTAGAAGGCCGCCTCGTCCACCTCGCGCAGGGCTTTCTTTCCGAAGTGGGCACTGATCTTTCTGAGTTCCCCGGGGATAGCGGCATACTCGTCAGAGAGATCGGCGTGGTCGGAGCGGAGGTTGATCATGCACAGGCTGTGATGGGCGGAGGCAAAGTCAAAGTCCACCGGCGTAACCACGGGGGCTGCGGGATCTTTGAAGTCGATGGCGATGATGCCGCCCCAGGCGGACGCCATCTCGTCCATGAGGCCGCAGGGCTTGCCGTAGAAGACATTCTCGGCCTTCTGGCCCATGATGGCAAGGTCGGTCGCGGTGAGGGTACTTTCGCAGAACAGGCCGTTGACCACCGCGCCGATGAGCACTTCAAAGGCTGCCGACGAGGACAGACCGCTGCCCTGCAGGACGTTGGAGGTAATGCAGGCATCAAAGCCGCCGACCTGGAAGCCGCGCGCGGCCGCCTCGGCACAGATGCCGCGGATGAGGGAGAGCGTGGTGCCTTCCTCAGCCTTGACGGGGGTAAGAGTGTCGAGGGTGAAGCTGATCATGTCGTAGCCCTCGGATTTGACATTTACGACATTCGTGCCATTTTTCGCCGCCGCGGCCAGCATGTCCATGTCAACGGAGGCCGCCACCACCTTGCCGAGCTGGTGATCGGTGTGGTTGCCGCCGATCTCTGTCCTGCCGGGGGCCGACCAGACGCGGGCCTCCTTCTCACCGAACAGGGTATGAAACTGCTCACGCAGCGCTTCGATTCTCGCTTCCATGTCGTTCTCCTTTTTATTCATTAAATGTAGGATTCTTACGTTGAGCATACCGCGAAGGCGGGCGTCTTGTCAACCGAAATTTCAGCCTCCGCATTGCAAAGCGTCGAGCGCTGTGATATGCTTTTGGGGGGTGAGTTCCATGCTTTCTGTCCGGCCCGATTTTTACGACGACTTTCACTGTCTCGCATCCTCCTGCCGTCACAGCTGCTGTGTCGGCTGGGAGATCGACGTGGACGAAGACACGCTGCAATACTATCAGCGCATCCCCGGTGAGCTGGGCGACGAGCTGCGGCGGCAGATCGAAACGAAGCCGGCTCCCCACTTTCGCCTGACGCAGGACGAGCGCTGCCCCTTCCTTCGCGGAGACGGTCTGTGCCGCCTGATCGTTACGCTGGGCGAGGACAGTCTCTGCGACATCTGTGCCCTGCACCCGCGCTTTTTTAACGACTACCCCGGCCGCATAGAAACGGGCCTCGGCCTGTGCTGCGAGGAGGCTGCAAGGCTGCTGACCGCGGACGACGGCCCCCTGCGCCTGATTTTCGAATCCGACGGTGAGGGGGACGAGACGCCCACGCCGCTGCTTGCGCTGCGCGAAAGAATATTCGACCTTCTCTCCGACGATTCCCGCTCCCTCACCGAACGGATGGACTGCGCCCTTGCGCTTATGGGAGATCACCTTTTGCCCTTTGATGCAAAGGCTATCGCTGCTTTCTTTCTAAATCTTGAGCGCTTGGACGAGGAATGGACCAAGCTCCTGGAAACACTGGCTGCTGCCCCTGTGCAGGAATTGGAACCGCACCTGAGCGACGTTCGCTATGCCCGTATCGCGGCTTATCTGGTTTACCGTCACTTCGCCGCTGCGGAATCGGAGCATGATGCCGCCGCGCGTCTGCAGTTCTGCTTTTTGGCCGTGCGCCTTGTCTGTGCGCTCGAGCCTTACAGCGCCGATGCTCTGCGTTTGTTTTCCGCCGAGATCGAATACTCGGACGAGAATGCAGAAAAGATCTGTTCGTGGCTTGCAAATCAAAAACAAAGTTTTACAATTCGGTAACAAAACTTTGCTGTTCTCTGAAACATCTTTGCTGTATGATAATCTCGCAAGCAAGAGATAACGTTTCTTCAATATGTTCTCACGAACAAAAAGCAGGCAGAGTGGTCAGGCACTCTGCTTTTGTTTTTTTTGGACAACATCGCGCAATATAGTTTTGGCTCCTCCCGGTAAAATCGCGCCCGTCTTCTTCGCGGTTCTGCCTGACCGCAGCCGTGAAATCAGCAAAACTGTACTCTAATCATATTGCAGCAGAGGCACCGTGTCAGCGCTGCCTCTGCTGTCACATGTTCAGCTTTTCCGCTACGTCCTTTGCCGAGAGGCAAAGCGTGCGGGCAAATTCCGTGTCCTCCGATCGCACCGCGATGCGCCCCGCCGAGCGAACGGCGGTGGGACAGATGTGCAGCGCATAGCCCTTTCCCTCGAGGCGGATACCGTCGTCGAAGCTTGCGCCCAGATCGAGCATCAGCTCGGACAGCGTCCCCATCAGCCGTGCCCGGTCCTCACACGCACAGTCAAGGGTGTAGCCCTCCTCCTGTGCCTCCGTCTTCGCTGCCGGCTGCTCTGCGTTCCGGAACGCCTCCCCCGGAGTCAGACGCAGTTTGCCGTCCAGGGCGTCAGCACAGCAGCGGTAATAGTCCTGCGGTGTACCGATATCTCGCCAATAGCCCTGCATCACCTGCCCGTAGAGCGCCGCTCCCTCTTTGAGAAGCTTCGGGAACAGGTCGCGTCCGAAGTCGAAGGGGCCTTCGGGGACGCGCTCCATCGCCCCGGGGGAGAGTACGTAGATGCCAGTGTTCACCAGATCCGTCACCACCTGCGGCCAGTCCGGTTTTTCGATGAAGCTGCGGATATATCCTTCCTCGTCCGTCACCGCAAGGCCGTAGCGCAGCGGCGTCTTTTCCGCCGAGAGGGCAATGGTGGCAAGCGCCTCGCGTTCCATGTGGACGCGCATCAGAAGCCTCAGGTCATAGTCGCAGGCAGCGTCGGCGGAGATGACAAGGAAGTCCTCGTCCCTGTAAAAATCCCGGCAGTTTTTCACACTGCCTGCCGTGCCGAGATTGTCCGTCTCGATGCGGTACTCGAGTTCCACCCCGAATTTTCGCCCGTCGCCGAAATGGGCCATGATTTCTCCGGCCCTGTAATGCAGCGCCGCGCAGATCTGCGTATAGCCGTTACGGCGCAGCAGCTCGACAATATGCTCCATCACCGGTCTGCCCAGGACCGGCGCCATGGGCTTCGGGTGCTCCCCCGTGACGGGACGCAGCCGCGTCCCCAGGCCGCCCGCAAGGATCACTGCTTTCATTGTTTTTCCTCCCGTGTTTTGATATTTGTATGTATTATTGCGCACAGCGTGCATTTTATGATTGTAAACAGGCGGGAAATTTGGTATAATGAAACATCGTATTATGGAAACGTATGTGCATATTACGCTGAAGAGGGGGTGTCCGCTTGAATAAGACGCTGCGTGAGCTGGTCGAGCCGGGCCTGCTGCCCTATATTCTGCTGCTGCTTTTCGCCGCGGCGGCCGTATACTACCAGCAATTCCCGTTCGCCATAGGTGCGGGCGGCGCGCTGATCCTGCAGCTTGCCGTGGACATGATCCAGTGGAAAAACCGCGAAAAGCGCCTGTCCGGCTTTCTCGAATCGTGCATTTATGAGGCGGAGAGCGCCAAGAGCAGCACACTCATCAATTTCCCGCTGCCCATCGCCATCTTCAAGCTGGAGGATTCCCGTATCGTCTGGGGCAACGAACAGTTTTTCCAGATGTGCGGTGAGACCGGCACGCGCCTGGACGCGAGCATTTCCCAGCTTGTCCCGCAGTTCAACGGTTCCTGGATTCTCGAGGGCAAGACCTGTTATCCGACCCTGCTGGAGATCGGCGGGCGCAAGTACCAACTGCACGGCAGTCTCATCCACTCCGACCAGGAAACGGAGAGCAGCGGCAGCATCTTCATGGGCATCACCTACTGGGTGGATGTGACGGATTACGACAACATCCGCATCGAATACGAAAACAGCCGACCCGTGGCCGGCATCATCATCATTGACAACATGGACGAGCTGATGAAGAACCAGCCCGACCGTGTCAAGAACGATTTGCGCGACGCCATTGAAGATAAGCTCGGCCACTGGTGTACGAGCTTCAACGGCTTCCTGCGCCGCTATGACCGCGACCGCTATCTGCTTCTGATGGAGCATGAGCACCTGGAAAAGCTCAAGGAAGAGAGATTCAAAATCACTGAAGAGATCCATGAGGTCGTCAGTCCCGCCGGTATTGCCGCCACCATTTCGATCGGTCTCGGTGCCGGGGCGGACAACTTCCCCGACACACTCCAGGCCGCCGACAATGCGGTGGAACTGGCTCTCTCCCGCGGCGGCGACCAGACTGTCATCAAAAACCGTGTGGACTTTGAGTTCTTCGGCGGCCGAGGCAGCGAGGTGGAAAAGCGTACCAAGGTACGCTCGCGCGTGACGGCGAACTCCTTCTCAAACCTCATTCAGGAGGCATCCGCTCTTCTCATCATGGGCCACCGCAACGGCGACATGGACAGCTACGGCGCGGCCGTAGGCGTCTACAGCATTGCCCGCCAGCGGGGAGTCCACGCCTCCATCGTGGCCGATATCCAGCGTTCGGCGGCAAAGTCTCTTGCCGATCTCATGCAGCGCGAGCAGGAATACAAGGACGCTTTTATTGATCCTGCGGATCTGCCTGCCAAAATCGAACCGGGGACGCTTCTCGTGGTAGTGGATACCAACCGCCCCGAGCAGGTGGAGGTGCCGGCGCTCCTGACCCAGTGCGAGCGTGTGGCTGTCATCGACCACCACCGCGTGGCGGCTACCTTTATCCAGAACGCGGCGCTCAACTATATCGAGCCCTACGCCTCCTCAGCCTGCGAGCTGGTGGCGGAGATCCTGCAGGAACTGCCGGATGTTGAGCATATCCTCCCCTGCGAAGCAGAGGCCCTGCTTGCCGGCATCGTGCTTGACACCAAGAATTTTACGCTGCGCACCGGTGAGCGCACCTTTGACGCAGCATCGTGGCTTCGCAGCGAGAAGGCGGACACCAGCGTCGTCAAGCGCCTGTTCCAGTCCGATCTTGCGCAGACCGTGGCAAAATACAAGATTCTGCAGCAGGCGGACATTTATAAGGGCATTGCCTTTGCCACTCCCTCGGAGCCGCAGGAGCGTGTCGTCGCCGCAAAGGCTGCCGACGAACTATTGAATATTTCCGGGGTGGACGCCTCCATCGTGGTCGCCCCTGACGGCACCGGCGGCGCCTTTGCCTCCGCAAGATCCATCGGTGACATCAATGTGCAGATTATCATGGAGAAGCTCGGCGGCGGCGGCAACCGCAGTGCCGCGGCGGTACAGTTCCCGGACATGTCGCCTGAGGATGCAATCGTCAAGGTGCGGGAAGCGATCGACGATTATCTGTCTTAATCAATCTGGTGAAA
>JBGUQD010000183.1:0-15834 GCA_045130755.1 Candidatus Limivicinus sp.
AGATTAATTTGTGTAAAATTTCCGATAAAACTTGTTGATATAGACCTGCACGTTTGTTAAAATTACCTCATAAGGTAGGAATTTGCTTTCGGATCTGCAAGAGGATCTTCTCTCCCAGCCAGAGGGGTTACATGCAGGTGGTGTTTTATTCAACGAGGAGGTATGAAAATTGGACAAGCAATACGACATTATCGTCATTGGCGCGGGCAATGGCGGTCTGTCGGCGGCAGCATCGGCTTGTAACAGAGGGTTTAAGACCCTGCTGATTGAACAGCACAACCTTCCCGGCGGTTTTGCTACAAGTTTTCGCCGTGGCCGTTTTGAATTTGAGCCCGCGCTCCATGAACTCTGCGATGTCGGTGAGTCGGGTAAGCGGGAAGAAGTCGGTGCGTTGATCGATTCCTATGGTGCCAAAGTTAACTGGGTGAAGCTGCCTGAAGCGTATCGACTGATTATTAACGGTGAAGGAGAAGAAAAAATCGACGCGGTTATGCCTTTTGGGAAACAGGCCTTCATAGACAAAATGGAAGAATACGTTCCGGGAAGCCGCGAATCCATGGAGAAATTCTTCTATCTTGCCGACTGCATCATGGCAGCGAATGCAGCCGTGGCAAAAGCCGGAGGAAAAGCCGATCCGAAAGTTATGATGAAGGAGCATCCGGACTTTCTCAAATGCGCGAATTATCCCACGGCAGTTGTTCTTAGGAAATTAAAAATGCCTCTCAAGGCGCAGAAGATCCTCTCCGCTTACTGGTGCTACATGGGCGTCAATATGGAAGATCTTGAGTTCGGCTTCTATGCATCTCTGGTGCACAAGTACATTGTGAACGCCGCCTATATTCCCAGATACCGCTCCCATGAGCTCTCTGTCGCGATGGATAAAACGATACGTGAGCATGGGGGAACCATCCTGTACAACACACTGGCCACGAGGATTCTGATGGAGAACGGGATTCCGGTCGGAGTGGAGACGACGCACGGCACTTTTTATGCCCGTCATATCATCCCGGACATTTCTCCCAATGCCGTGTTCGGCGACATGATGGATGGCGGCAGGGATCTGCCCGAGGCTCATATCCGCGCTGTCAATGCGAGAAAATTCGGCGGACGGGGGTACTGCTGTTACATCGGTCTCAACAAGACCGCCGAGGAACTGGGTGTGACCGAGTACAGTTACTTCATCAGTGAACTGTCGGATACCGTGAAAGAGCAGGAACTGGCCGGCACGTTCCGTGAGCACCCAATGCAGGCCACGATCTGTCTCAATCACGCCATTCCCGACTGCTCACCGGAAGGTACCTGTATCATGAGCTTTACCACCTTCTTCATGAAGGACATCTGGTCTGATGTGACCGAAAAGGAGTACACGGCAAAAAAGCGTGAGGTAGCTGTGAAATTGATTCGAGATTTCGAAAAAGCCACTGGAACCAGTATCATGCCGTATATCGAAGAAATCGAGATCGCTTCCCCCGCAACGCTGGCCCGCTACGCGATGGTGCCGCAGGGGGCGATGTATGCCTACTCCTGCGGAGAAGGCGACGGGTTGATGGCCCGGCTGCAGATGGTTGCGGAGGATCAGCGGGTGAAGAACATCCGCTTCGCCGGCGGCTACGGCCCGCGGCTCTATGGCTACAGTTCTACCTATATGGGCGGCGACATGGCGGTAAAGTGGACAATGGCGGATATGAAGGAGGAGAACTATGAAAAAGTTTAACTTTCATGTGAAGCCGATCGGTCTTCTCGACATGCTCCACTTCAAAAAGATGGTTCCAAGAAGACGCGCGATCCTGCAGGCCGGCTCCCTTGAGCCCATCACTGCCGTATATGGCGTGAACCGACTTGCGCAGTCTATGCACCCGAAGCAGCAGAAGGCTGTCATAAGCGAGATCATCCCACGCAAGGACGCGAATACCTATGTGCTGAAGGCGGACAAGCTTGCCTATTTCCGCGCCGGGCAGTATGTTTCCGTCAAGCTGCAGATCGGAAACACCACCACGGCCAGACCCTATACGCTGGCAGCTTCTCCTGCTCTTGCATTGGACGGCCAGTATCAGATCACTGTGAAAAAAGCCCCGGACGGATTCGTATCTGAATACATTCTGGAGAATTGGAAAGTCGGGACTGAAGTGACGCTCTCCGGGCCGGAAGGGCCCTTCAGCTATGAGCCGATTCGTGACGAAGCGGAGATCGTGGGTCTTGCCGGCGGCAGCGGCATTACACCGTTCATGGCAATGGCCTATGCGATCCTTGACGGGACAGAAGATTTCCGACTGACCCTCCTTTACGGCAGCCGGAAACAGGAAGATATCCTGTATGCTGAGGAACTGGCAAGGATCTGCTCCCTGACGGACAAGGTGCGAGTCATCCATGTCCTGAGTGAAGAGCAGGCGGAAGGATATGAGCACGGCTTCATCGGCGCGGATCTGATTCAGAAGTACGCCCCGGAGCGCTATACGCTGTATATCTGCGGACCGCGTGCCATGCATGATTTTCTGGCAGGTGAATTACCTAAACTCGGTCTCGACCAGAAGCACATTCGACGGGAATTTGTTCCCGCGCCGGGATCCCCGGAATACTTCGAGAACTATAGCGGTGATTCTTCGAAAGTGTTTACACTCTCGCTGCAAATGCTCGGGGAGAAAAAGGAGCTTCCTCTCCGCGCGGATGAAACAGTTTTGACGGCCATTGAACGCGCTGGAATTGCTGCGCCGTCCCGCTGCAGAAGCGGTGAATGTGGATGGTGCCGATCCAGATTGATCAGCGGTGATGTGTTTATTCCCGAGTCCATGGATGGACGACGGCTTGCAGATGATGAGGCCGGATATATTCATCCCTGCAGCACATGGGCGCTGTCCAATCTGGAACTGGAGATTTTCCCTGAATTTGAAACTGTATAAAAACTGGTGCGGCAACCGATTTTGATAATTATGTTCAAAACCGGTTGCCGCACCCTTCGTATACTCTCCTGTCGTTGTAATATCGGCAGGTCGCTGTGTCCCCGTCGTCTCTTGCCACGATTTCAACGAAATCTCTTTCTTCGTAAGCGTCGAGAACACTGTTGAAAAACAGCCCCATTTTTGTTTCATATAGTTTATTTGTCTTCACGCAGGATCTTGAATGCGGAGGTATAGGCGTAGATGAGCGGATCGTCGTAGCGGAAGAAGATCACGCCGTCCACGGGACTGTACAAGGTTTCAAGGATTTCGCCGGTGCAGGGATCAATGATCTCTGCAAGGACCTGCCCCGCGGCTCAGCCAGTCCCCCGGAGACAGAAAATGCTGCAGCTCAACGATGCGCTGTCTGGCGTCCGAGCGGGGGATGCAGCGCAGGGTGAAGTGATGACGGCAGACGGGAGAATCCATCGTGATTTTCAGATGATAATGAAAAGACAGCCTTTTCACGGTCAGCACTCCACCAGCGCATCCACGGTGCGGATGATCTCATTGTAATCCAGCTCCGGCGCGTCTGCCAGCTCTTTAAGCCTTTGCAGTCCCTCCTGCGAATAAATCAGGTCCGTGCGGCAGATACGCAAACTCAGCCGACGGATATCCCGCTGTATATCCGTCCGGTCTCTCCGCAGGCGGGCATAGAGGTCGATACGCTCCACGCGCTTGCCGATCTTGATGATGTTGCGTGTGTTTTCATCGTCGATCTGATCGTCCGCGCAGCCCCAGAAGGCCAGAATCGCGTCGGTGATTTTCTGAAAATGCAGCATCGGCGCCTCGCTGCGCTTGGCGGACTTCATCTCATACATCGCCATCTGGATGAAGGAGAGGGTTTCGCTGCCGATCTCCTCACGCAGCTCTATGGCATTGTCATAGGCCCGGTAGAGGTTTGAAATGATAGAGTTGGGGTCATCCAGGCCAAAGGCATAGCGGTCTATGAAATCATCCTTGTCCCGATAGATGTCCGGTATCTCCAGAGACTCGCAGAAGACCCGATGATCGTCTACGCTCTGCTCAATGAGTGAGTCGAAGGATAAAGAAAACAGCCTGAGCGTGGTATAGACCCGCTCGGAATACCGACCCAGCCAGAAGAGGCGGTCGGTGTTCATCACAGACTTAATACCCATGTGTCCTTAAAACCTCCTCCCTGAGAAGAATTGACAATGAAGGAATCCGGATTCCTTGAAAAACGCGTCAGCCCGCTCTTCCAGACAACAGGCTCCTCGCCGCTCAGGACAAAGGCGCGCAAGTCGGCCTTGCGTTCTACCTGTCCACCTTCGTCCAGTATCGGAATGTCGCAGAAGTCGATGACCTCCTGCGCGATGAAGCGCCGGGGCTGCGCCAGGATCATGGCGCGGAACCGTTCCTTCTCCTCCGCACTGAGCTTATTGCCAAACACGACACCATAGCCGCCGGCCTCCGCCACGTCTTTGATGACCAGGGTGTCGAAGTGGTCCAGCACATACCGCCGATCCTCCTCATAGAAGGGCAGATAGGTCGGGGCGTTGTGCAGAATGGGCGTCTCGTGCAGATAGTATTCGATCATCTTCGGCACGAAATAGTAAATGCCCTTGTCATCGGCAATGCCGTTGCCGGGGCTGTTCAGCAGGGCGACGTTGCCCTTGCGGTAGACGTCGAAGATGTGCGGAATGCCGATCAGGGATTCCGGGTTGAAGGTCATGGGATCCATGTACTCATCGGATATCCGGCGGTATACGGCGCCGACGCGCTCTTTCCGCCCGGCGTAGCCCGTAAAGCAGAGCGTATCGCCTTCCACCTCAAGGTCATTGCAGGTGACAAGGGGCACGCCCATCTGCTCGGCGAGGTACGAGTGCTCAAAATAGGCCGCGTTATGGCGCCCCGGCGTGAGTACGACACTCATGCCGCCCGTGTTCACATAGTCCATGACATGGCGAAGAAGCTGCGGATAATTCCGGTTGTCCTCAATAGGCGTGTCATGGAAGGTGCGCGGGCTGCAGCGGCGCTCCAGCCCTCTGACGATGGTGGGATAGGAGGCACCGGAGGGAACGCGGAGATTGTCCTCCAGAATATACCAGACTCCATCCTTCCCCTGTACCAGGTCGATGCCGGACACATGGGAAAAAATCTCCTTCGGAGGCACGATCCCCTCGCAGGGGGCGAGATAGCCGCTCGCGGCGTAGACAAAATCCGCAGGCACAACGCCATCTGAAATGATCTGTTTTTTCCCGTATACATCCTTCAGAAACAGGTTCAGGGCGGTGACGCGCTGTTTGAGTCCGCGTTCCAGATAGGAAAACTCCTCTTTCCCTATGATTCGGGGGATCGGATCGAAGGGGAAAAGCTGCTCCTTGAAGGCGCCGTTTTTGTAAATGCCGAATTTGACGCCGTAGCGGGCCAGCAGGCCGTTGATATCATCGGTGCTCTTGAGAAGCTTATCGAGATTTACCAGATTAACCACTTCTTCCTTCCGTAACATCTGATGACGCAGCACAAGTGCATCTGTCAACGCTGTGAGTTTTTTCGTTCTTTTTGTTTGTATGATTCTATCATAGTTTTTTCGGCAGGCAATAGTCCCGGCATACTCTGTTCTGACGCTTTATGGTCTCAGCCCTCATGCGCAGCAGGAGAATGAGCTGCCACTTTATTAGAGTTACACCGACAAGGAAGCCTTCGAGTTCTTCCAAGATATGATCCGTTGAAAAAACGGAGATGAACGAGTATACACCCGGCGGGTCATCGGGACCAGCAGGGCGTTTGAGCGTATACGGCCGATCACGGAAGCAATCGCAGTATGTTTTTATGCGGTTTTCGGCGCTTCTGACTAAAACAAGGTCTTTGGAAGATTTCCGGAGCTTTCCGGAATGTTGGATACCGCCGGTATTATGACTTGACAACGCTTGCACAAGTGTGTACGCTGAGAAGCGGAGACAACAGTGAAAACAGCAGAGAGCACATGGCGGCCCGTTATCTGCCGGATGACGCTTTGTGCGCAGGAGAATGGCTGAGTGCAGTTTGACATGCCAACCTGGTGAATGATGGAGCCTGCAGCTGAGATGCAGGAGAAAAGAGGGAGGAAATATGCAGAAAAACATACTTTGCTTTGGCGATTCCAATACCTGGGGCTACATTCCGGGCACCGGTGAGCGCTATGCGCCGGAGGTCCGCTGGCCCGGCGTGATGGCCGCCGCGCTGGGCGCAGGCTATCACATCAGCGAGGACGGACTGAACGGCCGCACCACGGGTTTCGACTTTCCCTGGGCAGACTGCCGCAACGGGCAGAGCGGACTGCCTTATGCGCTTCTGTCACAGCGTCCGCTGGACCTGCTGATCATCTCTCTGGGGATCAACGACCTGACTGTGGTCGATTCGGAATTCTCGGCCAAGAGCGCTGCCGGACTCATTCGCAGGGCGCGGATGCTCCAGGCTGTGCCGGACGCGGGAACACGCATCTTCAGGGATGACGTGAAGATCCTGATCGTTGGCCCCGCACCGGTGCACCCGGACTATGACCGGATGTTCAATGCGGAATACTATGCCGATTCCTGCCGCCTGGCGGAACGCTATCGGGAAATGGCGCAGGAGAACGGGGTCGAATATCTGAACGCCGGAGACTATGCCGCGGCATCCCCTGTGGACTGTGTGCATTATACGCCGGAGGCCCACCGGGACCTGGGCCTTGCCATAGCCCAAAAGGTCCGGGAGATACTGGGCGACTGATCGGTTCATCCGGAAGTGCTGAGCAGGCGAGTCTTTGTACTCGATTCCAAGGCCATTATACCCTGTTAAATCTTATTGAAGTATAGAATATAACAGGGTATAATCATGTCAGAATACGGAGCGGGGGCGAGACCATGAAACAGGAAACCATAGCGCGAATCCGCAGGTTCTCACAGGAGCGGGACTGGGAGCAGTTCCACACGCCCGCAAATCTGGCGAAGTCCATCTCCATCGAGGCGAACGAGCTGCTGGAATGCTTCCAGTGGAGCGACACGGACTACGACCTTGCTCACGTGGGGGAAGAGCTGGCCGACGTGATGGTGTACTGCCAGAACATGCTGGACGCGCTCGGGCTGGACGCCGACGCGATCATCAACGCGAAGATGGATCAGAACGAAGCCAAGTACCCCGTGGAGAAATGCCGGGGCAGCAACGCGAAGTACGATCAGCTGTGACAGCTGCATGATGATCAGACCCATTATGCTTATACAGGGTGAGGAGGAAAAGCATGATTGTATTATCAGTGTTTGGCTGCATATTGATCGGTTATCTGCTCGGAAACATCAGCCCTGCATATCTGTTCGGCAAAACAAAGGGATACGATATCCGAAAAGAAGGCTCAGGGAATGCAGGCGCAACAAATGCGTTTATTCTGGTCGGGAAGCACGCCTTTTTTATCACGGCTGCGCTGGATATTTTGAAAGCCTTTGCCGCATGGAAACTCTGTCAGGCACTGTTTCCGACACTTGAAGCAGCCGGTCCGATTGCTGCCGTGGCCTGTATCACGGGACATATGTACCCTGTTTTTCTTGGATTCAAGGGGGGAAAAGGACTGGCCAGCCTTGGCGGAGCGGTCCTCGCATGGCGCTGGAAATGGTTTCTTCTGCTTCTCGGTATTGCTATCCTGATTGCGTTCGTAACTCGCTATGTCTGCCTCGTAGCGCCATCCATGTCGCTTGTGTTTCCTGCCTGCTATTATTGGAGAACCGGACTGCTGAGTGCTTCGCTGATACTTCTCTTGCCCGCCGTGCCTATTTTTATCAAGCACTGGGAGAACTTTGTGCACATACGGGAAGGTACCGAGATGAGGACAAGTTTTATCTGGAATAAGGAAGCCGAGCTGAAGCGCATAGGAAAATGGAATGAGAAGACCATTGAGCAATTGAAGCGGCGAGGATAATCCGGCTTCCGCATATCCTGCAGATCCTTGATCCCGGCAGACCTGTCGTCCTGATCGGCAGCATCTGCCATATGGACAGGGCGGTTCAGACAGCGAAAAGCGCCGGCTTTTCGGATGTCCTTCGCCTGCCGGCACCGTCGTCCTTCCTCCATTATGGCGCTGATGTCATGTATGAAGTCATTTTGGAAATAAATGAATTTACGCTCAAAAAAAAGACCAGCGGACGCTGCTTGAAATTGAAATGCCCTGAGAGATCCGAACCCGATAGGTTCGGAAAACTCAGGGCGTTTTTCATTTTCTCTTTAATCCGCATGTTCGCTGGGATCATCTTTTATGAATGTGCCAGATTGCTCAGATATAGAGCAAGGGGCAGAGGGCTTCAAATCTCAAACGCGCAGCTGAGATTCATCGCGCAAACAGCTATAGCCAAAAAGGAATAATGCGATTCTGATTCATTATTGGACAGAGGATGGCCGCTGTGATACAATAAAAACACCCAAATCGAAACGGAATCAGATCATGAAAAAGGAGGAATCATTGTGAAGATTACAAAGGTAGAGCCCATTATGACCGGCTGGCGGAGAATGTTTGTTAAGGTCTATACCGATGAAGGAATTGTTGGTGTGGGAGAGGGCGGCAACTGGGGCTTTCGGGAGTCCATGGTCGGCGCCATTCACCGCATGGAGGAGCCGCTTCTCGGACAGGATCCTCTGCGTATCGAATACCTCGACAGTGAGCTGTACAGCCGCTTCAAATTCGGCGGCACTTCCATCGCCGCTGCCATCAGTGCCATAGACATTGCGCTATGGGATATCAAGGGAAAATATTTCAATGTGCCCATCTACCAGATGCTGGGCGGCGCGGTGCGCAATAAGATCCGCCTCTGGGGCGTGGTATTCGGCAAGACCATCGACGAGAGCGTGGAATGTGCCAGGAAGCTCAAGGAAGAAGGATATACCTGCATCCGCCTCAATCCCACAAACATCAAGGAAGCCAGCGGCACTTACGCCAGGCGCGAGCGGGCCATGAGCGACATGATCCACGCTGTGCGCGAGGCCGTGGGCGACGATGTGGATATCGGCTGCGAGATCCATCGCTCCCTCCAGCCGCATGAGAGCGTCAGACTCATGCAGCTTGTGGAAGATGTGAACCTTCTGTTCTTTGAAGATCCCATCAATTACGAGAATTATCAGACCATCCAGTCTGTCGCCCGCCGCGCCATGGCCCCCATCGGCGTCGGGGAGCGCAGTTTCTGCATCCAGGATGTCGACATGCTGCTGCGGGAGGACAATATCTCCTTCCTGCGTCCGGATGTGGCCATTATGGGCGGCATCACCGGCTGCAAGAAAGCCGCCGCCATTGCCGAGAGCCACTATGTCAATGTGATTCCCCATATTGCCACCGGCAGCATCTGCTATGCCGCGAGCCTCCACCTTGCCGCCGCCATCCCCAATTTCGAGGTCATGGAGATGTGTCCCGCGCCCGGCGAGTGGCCCAAGATCCAGCAGGAGATCAAGACCCCCTTTGTGATCGAAAACGGCTATATGCTCCTGCCGGAAGGCCCCGGACTCGGCGTGGAGCTGAGGGACGATATCCTAGAAACCGCGCCCTATCATGAATGGCGCTGGGATCTGTCCTACAATGAATATAAGTAAAGATGACGTACAGGTTGGATTATGTTCTGGCGCTTGCCGAGGAGAGGAATCTGACCAAAGCGGCGCAGAAGCTCTATATCTCTCAGCCGACCCTGACAAAATACATCACAAGGCTTGAGCAGGATCTCGGCGCGCAGCTCTTTGACCGCACGGTCCAGCCCATCCGCATCACACGGGCAGGACAGGTGTTCATCGAGGATATGCAGAAGATCCAGACCAGAGAGACAAATCTGCGAACCAAGCTTAAGGCCATCAGCCGGGACGCGGACAGCTTCTCCATCGGCATCCCCACAATCCGGGCAGAGTATCTGCTGCCGGATGTGCTGCCTGAATTATTGGAAAAGTATCCGCATGTGAGCATCAGCACAGACCCCCGCATCGAAAGCACGGTTGAGGGGGCTGTGGCTGCGGGGGAGCTGGATGCGGCCGTCGGCGCGCTGACGCTTGCCTATGATGAGCTGGAATACAGCTTTCTGAAAGAGGATGAAGTGCTTTTGCTTCTCTCGCGGGAACATCCTGCCGTTTCCGGTATCTCGGCACAGGAGGGGACAATTTCGTCTCCGCTGCTGCTGGACAGCCGACTACTGCGTGACGAGCGGGTTTTGCTGCCGCGCTCGGGCGGCGGGCAGTACCGGGCAGCCATGCTGATGCTGGAAAAATACCAGATTTCCCATACCGGTACTGTGCAGTGCAACAGCCTGCATGCACTGTTTTGCATGGCTGCAAAGAACGCAGGCATCCTCTTCACCACGCCGGCGGATTTCTGCCGCCGTTTCCCCGGGGAGGTCGAGAAGCTGGTGTTTTGCCGCCTCCAGCCGGAACCGGTCTATCAGCGCAGTTATCTGTGCTGGAGAAAGGATCGCGGGGATGAAGCCATCATCCGTGATTTTGCGGCAGCCTGCCTGCGAAAAGAAAAAACAAAAAGTTCGGAGGAATGAACATGCAAAACCCGACGCGGGAAGAGATGATCCGCATGGCCCATGAGACGCGCAGGCAGGTCACCAATGCCGAGGTGCCTGACGAGCTGATGCAGCAGTTCCCCGTCACGATCGAGGAAAAGGCGATCCCCTTTGAGGAAGGGGATATCCGCGTCTTTTACAGTTACCCCGATGAGATGAAAAACCCGGATGTGCTGATCTTGAATATGCACGGCGGCGGTTTTATCCGTGGCCGTACGCCCAATGACGAACTGTTCTGCCGCCGGATGAACCATGCGCTCTCCTGCAGGATCCTCGATCTGGATTACAAGATCGCGCCCGACTATCCCTTCCCGGCGGCTGTTCATGAGGCATACCGGACTTTGCGGTGGGTGTATGAGAACGCATCGGCGCTGGAGATCGATCCGAAGCGCATTGTCCTGATGGGACACAGCGCAGGCGGCAATCTGTGCGTCGGCGCGGTCATGCGTTCTCTGGAGCAGGGGACAGAGATCCCGGAACTGCTGGTCTGCGAATATCCGCCGCTGGATGTGTATACCGACCCCGGCGAGAAAAAAAGCATGGGCAGGGGGATTCCCATTGAGCGCGCAAGGTTGTATAATCTATATTACTGCGACAAAGAAAAACAGAAGGATCCGTACTGTTCGCCAGCATACGCAGCAGATGAGATGCTGGTCGGCTTCCCGCCGACCCTGATGATCACCGGCGGGTGCGACGATCTCTGCAACGAGGCGGAGGATTTTGCCCTGCGCCTTGCCCGCTGCGGGGCGGAAACCACCATCAAGCGTGTCCCCGGTGCGGGACATGCCTTTACCATCTATCGCAGGGAAGGGCACGAGATTGCCTTTGCGCTGATGGTGCGCTACCTGCGCAATATGCTGAATCTGAAATGAGGGATTCCAATGGACTACAGGATCGAACATGATTCCATGGGTGAGGTGAAGGTCCCTGCCGAGAAATACTGGGGCGCGCAGACCCAGCGCAGCCATGAAAACTTCCCCATCGGTGTGGGAATCGAGACCATGCCGCGGGAGATCACCTATGCCTTCGGCATTCTCAAGCAGGCGGCGGCGCGGGCAAACCATGCGCTCAAGCCCGAAAAGATGACCGGAGCCAAATGCGCCGTCATCGAGCAGGCCGCCGCCGAGGCGGCAAACGGTGCGCTGGACGAGCATTTCCCCCTGGTGGTCTGGCAGACCGGTTCCGGCACCCAGTCAAACATGAACGCAAACGAGGTCATTGCAAATCGCGCAAACGAGCTGGCAGGGGAGAAGCTCTGTCACCCGAACGACGACGTGAACATGAGCCAGTCGTCCAACGATACCTTTCCCACAGCCCTGCACATCGCGGCGGTGTTGAGTCTGGAAGATCGGCTCCTGCCGGCAGCGGAGGAACTGGTCGAAACTTTCAAAGAACTTGAGGCAATGCATGAGGGCGTGGTCAAGAGCGGGCGCACACACCTGCAGGACGCGGTGCCCATCGCCTTTTCCCAGGAGATCAGCGGCTGGCGCAGCTCCCTGGAGCGGGACTGCGAGCTGATCCGCCTCTCCCTGCAGCCGCTGTATGAGCTGGCCCTCGGCGGAACTGCCGTGGGTACGGGACTGAACGCCCCGGCGGGCTTTGCGGAAAAAGCGGCGGCAGAGATCGCGGCCCTGACCGGCAAGCCCTTTGTGACTGCCGCCAATAAGTTCCACGCGCTTTCTTCCCGGGACGAGCTGGTTTTCGCCCATGGTGCGGTCAAGGCGCTGGCAGCAGACATGATGAAGATCGCAAACGATGTGCGCTGGCTTGCCTCCGGGCCCCGCTGCGGTCTCGGGGAGATCACGATCCCCGCAAACGAGCCCGGCAGCTCCATCATGCCCGGCAAGGTCAATCCCACCCAATGCGAACAGGTTACCATGGTGGCGGTGCAGGTGATGGGAAATGACACAGCCGTCGGCTTTGCCGCCTCTCAGGGCAACTTTGAGCTGAACGTTTTCCTGCCCGTCATCGCCTATAACTTCCTCCAGTCGACACGGCTGCTCAGTGAATCCATCCGCGCCTTCAACGCAAACTGTGCCGTCGGCATCCGGGCCGATCGGGAGAAGATGCGGCACAACCTGTACAACTCTCTCATGCTGGTCACGGCGCTGAACCCCTATATCGGCTATGAGAATGCCGCCAAAACCGCAAAGCTGGCTTTCAAGGAAAACATCAGCTTGAAAGAGGCCTGCATAAAGCTCGGCTTCCTGACCCCGGAACACTTTGATGAAGTATTTCACCCCGAACAAATGATATAAAGGAGATAGAAAACATGGATTACGCGAAAGAATCCCTGCGCCTGCACTATGAATGGAAGGGCAAGCTGGAAATGGTCAACCGCGCCGCGGTCGACTCCGCCGAAGCCCTGAGCCTTGCCTACACTCCCGGCGTTGCCGCGCCCTGCCTCGAGATCCAGAAGGACGTTGACAAGAGCTATGAGCTCACGCGCCGCTGGAACACCGTCGCCGTTGTGACCGACGGAACCGCGGTGCTCGGCCTCGGCGACATCGGCCCCGAGGCGGGCATGCCCGTCATGGAGGGCAAGTGCGTTCTCTTCAAAGCCTTCGGCGATGTGGACGCGATCCCCCTGTGTGTTCGCAGCAAGGACGTGGACGAAATCGTCAACACTGTGCGGCTTCTCGCCGGCAGCTTCGGAGGCGTCAATCTGGAGGATATCTCCGCGCCCCGCTGCTTTGAGATCGAGCGCAGACTCAAGGAGTGCTGCGACATTCCCATCTTCCATGACGACCAGCACGGCACCGCCGTCATTACGCTGGCGGGCCTGACCAACGCCCTCAAGCTTGTTAATAAAAAACTCCCTGAGGTGCGCATCGTCCTCAACGGCGCTGGCGCAGCAGCCACCGCTATCACGAAGCTTCTCATCACGGCCGGCGCTGTCGACGTGACCCTCTGCGACCGCAGCGGCGCCATCTGGAACGGCCGCACCGATCACATGAACCCCGCCAAGCAGGAGATCGCCGAGCTCACCAACCCGAAGCTCCGCAAGGGCAGCCTCAAGGAGGTTATTCAGGGCGCGGATGTGTTCATCGGTGTTTCCGCTCCCGGCGCGCTGACAACGGAGATGGTCAGGACCATGAACCGCGACGCCGTCATCTTTGCCTGCGCCAATCCCACCCCCGAGATCTTCCCCGAGGATGCGAAAGCCGGCGGCGCGGCGGTGGTGTCCACCGGACGCTCCGACTATCCCAACCAGGTCAACAACGTCCTCTGCTTCCCCGGCATCTTCCGCGGCGCTCTGGACGTGCGCGCGAGCGACATCAACGACGCCATGAAGCTGGCCGCAGCCTCCGCCATCGCGGGGCTCGTGAGCGATGAAGAGCTCAGCGCCGACTATATCCTGCCCAAGGCCTTTGACCCGCGCGTGAAGGACGCGGTAGCCCGGGCGACCGCCGAGGCAGCCCGTGCCAGCGGCGTTGCAAGAATCTGATAACAGTTGTAAATAATCACAGCGGAGACCGTTTAGCGGCGGCCCCCGCTGTTTTTGTATACCATTACCAAAAAACATAAATCAGACTTATGAACAATGCTGAAACAAAGGACGCAAAATAAATATTCTTGATAGAATGTACAAAAATCATGTATTGGACAAGAAATAAAAATTAGGATATTCTATATTCAGCCAGTGAAAACGGAAAAGTCATAAATGTTTTTTATTTTGACAAGGAGAAACGCTTATGAAGATCACAGACGTCCGCGTAGAGCACTACCGCTGGCCCAAGGCAAAGCCCATTGCAAACGGAAAGCACGTCTACACCCACAATGAGCTGAATCTTCTCATCGTCGATACCGACGAAGGCATCAACGGCTACGGCTGCAGCTGGGCCATCGAATTTGCCGAGACCATGGGCAGGGCCATCATCGGCATGGATCCCCTGGATACCGAGCGTATTTTCCAGAAGACTTACGTCCCCAAATTCATCGGCCGCCGCGGCACCAGTCTGAAAACTGTCTCCGCCATTGACATCGCCCTCTGGGACATCAAGGCCAAGGTCGCGGGCATGCCCCTTTACAAGATGCTCGGCGCGCACAAGGAAAAGATCGAGTGCTATGTTGCGGGCGGCTATTATGCTCCCGGCAAGGGCCTCAAGGAGCTGCAGCAGGAGATGGAAGAGTACCTCAGCTGGGGCGTCAACGCGGTCAAGATGAAGGTCGGCGGCGTCTCTCTGAGAGAGGACGCGGCCCGCGTCAAGGCTGTGCGCGAGGTCATTGGAGACGATGCCAAGCTCATGATCGACGCCAACTGCGCCTACCGCTTCTTCGAGGCAGTGGAGTTTGCCAAGATGGTGGAGGAGTACCACCCCTACTGGCTGGAGGAGCCGGTGGATGCCGACGACTATGACGGCTACAGCAAAGTCGCCGAAAAGACCGTCATCCCCATCGCCGGCGGCGAAAACGAGGTCTCCCGCTTCGGCTTCCGCGATCTGATCACCAAGGCCCGCGGCATTGCCATTCTCAATCCCGACGCCACCTGTCTCGGCGGTGTGACGGAATTCATGAAGGTCGCCGGCATGGCGGACGCCTTCGGCCTGGATATGAGCCCCCACGGTCAGCAGCAGGTCCATGTGCATCTCGACTGCGCCGTTCCCAACGCAACTATCGCCGAGTTTTACCCGTCCCAGTACGATGCCAAGGTCTACGAGGCCTTCAAAAATCCCGTCGTTTTCAATGCCGACGGTACGGTCAGCCCCTCTCAGGCGCCCGGTGCCGGCCTCGACATCAACTTCGACGTGATGGCGCCCTTCCGTGTAAAGTGAGGATCAGACTATGAAGATTACTGATGTCAAGGTTCTGCGCGCAAACCGAGCAGTGTATTGCAAGATCTATACCGACGAGGGAATCGTCGGCCTCGGCGAGAGCGGGGCCTGGGGCTTCCTGGAAGTCTCGGCCCAGGCGATCCTGACCATGAGGGAGTATCTGATCGGGAAAGATCCGCTGGATATCGAACACCACTGGCAGTACCTGTACCGCTATTCCCACTTCCGCGGCGCGGCGGTCATGGGCGCCATGTCCGCCATCGACATCGCGCTTTACGACATTGCAGGCAAGTATTTCAATGTCCCTGTCTACCGCCTGCTCGGCGGCAAGTGCCGGGACAAGGTGCGCGTTTACAACCACACCTCCGGCAGGACCGAGGAGGAGCTGGTGGAAAACGCGATCAAAGGCGTGGAGCAGGGCTACACCGCCCTCGGCCATCTGAACCCCTATCTGGACGAGCCGCGCACCGCCCCCTTCTCCGACGGCAACGCCGCCCTGCTGTACAAAGCCGAGCGCCGCATCGCCAGGGTCAGAGAAGCGGTGGGGGAGGAGATAGACCTCTGCCTCGAGCTGCACCGCCGTCTGGAACCGGGCCTTGCCGTCCAGCTCTCGGCCCGTCT
>JBGUQD010000184.1:0-13346 GCA_045130755.1 Candidatus Limivicinus sp.
TGCCGCCATGCTCGACTTTGTAAACAGTCTGATCCTCGAACTGCGTATGCGTTTCTTCGAGCGTGAGGATTACCACGGCAAGACCGCTGAGGCGCACCGGCGTATCTATGAGGCGGTGAAAGCGCGGGATGAGGAGCTCGCGGTCTACGAGATGGGGCGGCACCTGAAGCTCATTGAGAACTATGACGATCAGGGAGCCAGCGGAGGAAAAGAAGCGTGAGCGGCGCGCCCGGCAAGATATTCCTTTATCTCTGAACAAAGCAAAAAACGGCCCCGGCCTTTTCAGAAAGGCCGGGGCCGTTGGATCATTCTTTCGAAAAGAGGACCGATGCAGCAAACGGAATAAGCAGCAAGAGCAGCAGCGGGAGCGCGGAGAGCGGCGGGATCCTCCCGAGCCCATACTGAAGTGCAAGCAGCAGCAGCCCCGCCAGCAGCCAGCCGGCGCCGGCAGCCCGGTGCGTTTTCCGCCAGGCCTCTTCTCTGTAGGCGATACGCTTGAAACGGAAAGCGAGCTTTGCTCCCCGCGGGCAGTCAAAGAAGTGGGTACCGAGCAGCATCAGCAGCAGAGCCAGCAGACAGGGCAGATAGAAAAGCGCCGTCACCGAGGAGCCGGAGGCCCGCAGCAGCCAGAAGGGGCTCAGCAGCGTCCCAAGCACCGCGATCCCCCAGCGCCCGGTCATCCGAACCGGCGTGGGCGGGAGCTTCTCCAGCTTCTGGTGGAGCCAGAGCTGGGCATTGGAGATCAAGTCCAGCAGCGCGAAGAGCCCCGGTACGCCGAAAACCAGCACCGCGCGAGGCATGGAATCATCTGCCCCCCCGGGCCCGATGAGCCCGGTCTGCACAAGTGCGGGGATTTTTTCCCAGAGCCGAAGCCCCAGCAGCATCGGCAGCAGGCAGCAGAGCAGGGATGCAAGGCCGACGCACAGCGCTTTCGGCGTGCTCACATGTCGGCCAAAGAGGCGGCTGGCCTCCCGCTCCTGCTCACGGCTCAGTCCATATACAGTTTTTTTCTTTTTCTCTTCCATACATCGGATTATACCCTTCGTCCGCCGCCTTGTAAAGGGCGAAGGGAGGTGCTGTGTTCATTTTTACCAAAAAATCCGCGCAATTGTCAGCGCATTCACAGGCTTGTTGTGAATACTATACAAAATTTTGGAGTTTTTTTCGTCAGCCGCTCGTGAGGATTATCTTGAAGCGCAGGAAAGAAAGATGTAGAATCGTGGTAGGACCAAAAACCAAACGATCCGTTTGCTGTACGGAACTGGTACGGAAGGACTGATGAAATGAAGGTATATACCAAGATCATGGATATGCTTGCCGCGCTCGAGAAGTTTATCCTGATTGTCACAGGCCTCGGCACGACGTTTATTACGTTCTTTGCCGTAGTTGGGCGTAAAACAGCCTGGTATAAATTCACATGGTCAGAGGAAATCGTCATCAACGTGTTCATTATCATGATCATGTGCGGCTGTGCGCTTTCCGCGAGGGAAGGCGGACTGATCAGCCTTTCGCTGATTTATGACATGGTTTCGCTGAAAGCGAAAAAAGTCATTGCGACCATTTCCAACGCCGTCAACATTGCTTTTTATATCATTGTCATCAAGACCGGTTTTGACAAGGTCGCAACGCAGATGGCCACCAACAAGCGCACCTCGATCCTGCTCTGGCCCGAATGGATCTTTATGATTTTCCTGCCGATCGGCTCAATCCTGCTTTTGCTGCATACGGTCGAACATTTGATGAAAATCTATGCCATGAAGGAAGAGGCGCCTGTGGCTCCGGCGGGAAAGGAGAGTGAGCAGGTATGATCAATCTCATCTTATTCGGTACCTTCTTTGTTTTCCTGCTTCTGAACACCCCCATTGCGGTCAGCCTGGGCTTGTCCTCCATTCTGGCTATGCTTTATGCGGGGGACAAAATGTCCGTCATTCCGACAAACCTCTTCTCCGGCATGGCAAAGTTCCTGCTCCTGGCGATTCCCTTCTTTGTGCTCTCCGGCAACGTCATGGCCGAGTCCGGCATCTCCAAGCGCCTGGTTGCCTTTATTGACGACTGCATCGGGCATCAGAAGGGCGGCATCGCGATTGTCTGCGTTGTGGTGGCCATGTTCTTCGGGGCGATCTCGGGCTCCGGCCCGGCCACGGTGGCGGCGCTCGGCATCATCCTGATTCCCGCCATGATCAACCAGGGCGGCTTCTCGGCTCCCTTCGCCTCCTCGCTGATGGCCTCGGCCTCCTCCATCGCCATCGTGATTCCGCCATCCATCGCCTTCGTCGTCTACGCATCCATTACCGGCGTCTCTGTCGGTGATATGTTCATGTCCGGTATCGTGCCCGGCATCATGATGGGCCTGGCCCTGATCGTGATCGTCATCATCGAGGTGCGAAGAAAAGGCATTGTGGCTTCGCGCGAGCGCGCGAGCTGGGGCGCGCGGGCAAAGGCCTTCGGCTCTGCTTTCTGGGGGCTGATGGTCCCGGTCATCATCCTCGGCGGTATTTACGGCGGCATCTTCACCCCGACCGAAGCGGCAGCCGTCTCCGTGGTTTATGCGCTGATTGTCGGCATCTTCATTTACCGCGAGGTCAAATGGAATCAGCTCATCAAAATCCTCGTCGAGTCGGGCAAAACCACCGGCGGCATCATGCTCATCATCGGCACGGCAACTCTGTTCTCCTTCGTCTGCACCAAGCACGGCATCTCCCGCGCCGCGCAGGCGCTGCTGCTGAACGTGGCAGGCAACAAGATCGTTTTCCTGCTCACGGTCAACATCATCTTCCTGATCGCCGGCTGCTTTGTGGACGCCAACTCTGCCATGTACATCTTTATCCCCATCATGTACCCGGTGGCCACCAAGCTCGGCATCAACCCGATCCACTTCGGCATCATCGCGACCGTGAACCTCGCCATCGGCCAGGTCACCCCGCCCGTGGGCGTAAACCTCTTTGTGGCGATCGGGGTCTGTGACAAGATGAAGGGGCTGCGGGACAAGACCAAAGTCACGATCTCCTCCATGTCTGCCGCGGTCTGGCCCATGATCATCTCCTGTGTCGTCGCGCTGCTGCTGATTACCTACGTCCCCTGGTTCAGCCTGTTCATTCTGGGGCACTGAAATCCTGTCTATCCAACGCGGAAGCGTTCCATAGAATATATTTTTTAGGAGGTACAACATGAAAAAGCTACTCGCAATGCTTCTCGCTCTGTGCTTCATCTTCTCTCTGTCGACTGTCAGCTATGCCGAAGGCAATCTCGTCGAGTGCGATGACATAACCCTCACCTTCTGCTGCTCCGCGGCCGAGACGACCTGCTGGGCTCAGATGGCGAATGTTTTCGCTGACTATGTCAACGAGCGCACCACCGGCAACTTTGCCGTTGAAATCTACGCGATGGACCAGCTGACCAACGGCAGCCAGACCGAGGGCATCCAGGCCGTCTGCGATGGCTCGATCGATCTGTCCGCCCACTCCAACCTGATCTACTCCAACTTTGACCAGAGACTCAACGTCGTCTCCCTGCCCTTCATCTTCGACAACACCGAAGAGGTCGACAAGGTCCTCGACGGCCCCGGCTATGACGCTCTGGCTCCCATCGTTGAGGGCATGGGCCTGCACCTGATGGGCATTGCCGAGAACGGCTTCCGCCACATCACCAACAACAAGCGCCCCATTGAGAGCCTTGCCGATATGAACGGCCTTGTCATCCGTGTTGCCGGCGCCCAGGTTCTGAAGGACGAGTACGAGGCGTGGGGCACCAACTACACCACTGCCAACTGGAGCGAGGTTTACACCGGCCTGCAGACCGGCACCTATGAGGCGCAGGAGAATCCTCTGCCCACCGCCGATGCCAGCTCCATGTCCGACGTTCAGGACTATGTCACCTACTGGACCGGCGTGTATGACTGCATCTTCTTCACCATGAACCAGGAGCTCTACGACTCCTTCAGCCCCGAGATGCAGGCCCTGATCGATGAGGCCGGTGCCTATGCCGCCAACAATCAGCGTCAGCTCGAGCGTGAGGGCGACAAGGAAGTTCTGGACAAGTGGGAAAAGGGCGGCATGACCGTTTCCTATCTGTCCGACGAGGCCGTTAAGGACTTCAAGGATGCCGCTGCCGGCGTGCCCGCGAAGTTTGTCCAGACCTGTGTTGGCCTTGGCTTCGATCAGGCTGAGGTTGAGCAGATGGTCTCCATCTTCACTGCTGAGTAATCCATTTTTCGCTTGCCTATGCCCTGCGGGAACTCCCCCGCAGGGCATATTCCCAGCATCTTTTGGTAGGACCAGAGTACCATGAGGGTATCATGAAAAACGATATGGAGTATCGCTATGAATGAGCAAATCAGTGCTGCGGAGGGGCGTCTCGGGCGGGTCGTCGTGATCCGGCTGGCCCCCGGCGCAGATCTTCTGAATGGGATGCAGACTGCCTGTGAGCGCTACGGAATCCACAACGGCGTGGTGATCAGCGCGATCGGCAGTCTCGCCTGTGTGCGCTTCTGCAATGTAGAGGCTCTTCCGGAGAAAAAATGCGGCTATGGTTATGGCCGCGTGCTGGCGCTGGACGACACGATTGAGCTGACCGGCGCCGGCGGCGTCATCTGCAGTGACGCCGAGGGCAACATCAATCTGCATGTGCATATCAGTATGAGCGACAAAACCGGCAAAGCCTATGGCGGCCACCTGGTGGAAGGCACCAGGGTCTTGATGACGGCGGATATCGTTCTCGGTGAGATCGAGGGTGTTTCCATGCTGAGGGAGTATAACGAGGACATGGACGTCTATCTTCTGCATCCACAGCAGCTATAAATTTCTAATAATTAAGAAAGGTGTGAGAACATTGCCTGAGCCTGTGACCAGAGAGCAAGCAAAAAAGTTCTATGAAACCATGTGCACCATCCGGTGCTTTGAGGAGTCTGTGAAGCGCGACTTCCTCAACGGCGAGATCCCCGGATTTGTGCATCTGTATATCGGTGAGGAGGCCATCGGCACCGGCATCTGCGCGGCGCTGCGCGATACCGACCTGATCGAGAGCACGCACCGCGGCCACGGCCACTGCATCGCCAAGGGAGCGGACGTGAACAAGATGATGGCTGAGATCTTCGGCAAGAAGGACGGCCTGTGCCACGGCAAGGGCGGCAGCATGCACATCGCGGATTTCTCCGTCGGCATGCTCGGCGCCAACGGTGTGGTCGGCGGCGGCTATAACCTCGCTACCGGCGCGGCCCTGGCCAACAAGATGGTTCTGAAAAATGATACCGTCTCTGTCGTGTTCTTCGGCGACGGCGCCTCCAACCGCGGCACCTTCCACGAGGCTGCGAATGTGGCTGCCGCCTGGAAACTCCCCGTCATCTTCGTCAATGAGATGAACTGCTGGGCCTCCACCACCCCCTATCGTACCACCACCGCCGTGGAGGATATCTCCGACCGCGCCAAGGGCTACAACATGCCCGGCGTGATCGTCGACGGCCAGAACGTCTTTGAGGTTTATCAAGCCGCCGTCGAGGCTGTGGCAAGAGCACGCCGCGGAGAAGGCCCCACCTTCATCGAGGCCAAGACCTACCGCATTGAGGGTCACTTTGTCGGCGACCCTGAGCACTATCGCAAAAAAGAGGAGACTATGGAGATCTTCCATCGGACCGATCCTCTCAAGCTCTTCAAGACCCAGTGCCCCGAGGGTATCGAGTTCAATCAGGAAGAGCTGGACGGCATCCTGACCGCCGCACGCGAGAAGATCGCCAAAGCGAAGGAATACGCCGTGAGCTGTGAGTATCCGGATCCCTCCGAGTTTCTCACAGACGTCTACGCAGAATAAGGGAGGTGCGGCATCATGCGTAAAATTACATTCTCTGAAGCGACCCGCGAGGCCATGGCCGAGGAAATGGAAAAGTACCCGGAATGCTTCGTCATGGGCGAGGACATTGCCCGTCAGGGCGGCATTTTCGGCCAGTTTAAGGGGCTGCCCGATCAGTTTCCCGGCCGCGTGATCGATACGCCCATCTCCGAGACCTTCATCGTCGGCGGCGGTGTTGGCGCAGCGCTGGCCGGCGCGCGTCCCGTGGTCGACATGCACTTTGCCGACTTCATCGGCGTCGCGATGGACGAGGTATTCAACCAGATGGCCAAGGTCCGTTATATGTTCGGCGGCCAGGCGAGAATCCCCCTGGTCCTGCGCGCTCCCGACGGTTTGGCCGGCGGCGGTGCCGCTCAGCACTCCCAGAGTGTGGAGAGCTGGTTCATCCACATCCCCGGCATCAAGGTCGTGGCCCCCTCCAATCCTTATGACGCCAAGATGGTCCTGAAAGCCGCCATTGAGAGCGACGACCCGGTCCTTTACTTTGAGAACAAAGTGCTCTATAAGGAGAGCGGCGATGTCCCCGAGAAGGAGGACGAGGTCCCCTATCAGATCGGCAAGGCCCGCGTCGAGCGTGAAGGTAAGGACGTCACCATCGTCTCCTATTCCATCGGCATGAAGAATGCCCGTGCTGCGGCGGATCTGCTGGCGAAGGACGGCATTGAGGCCGAGGTCGTCGACCTTATCACCCTCTCCCCCTGGGACAAGGAGACCGTGCTGAATTCCGTGAAAAAGACCCATCGGCTCTGCCTGGTGTCCGAATGCGTCAAGCAGGGCGGCGCGCTGGCCGAGGTTGCGGCGGTCGTGGCTGAGGAAGCGCTTGAATACCTCGATGCTCCGATCCTGCGCTACGGCGCTCCCTTCACCCCGATTCCCTTTGCGCCCACGCTCGAGAAAATGTACCGCGTGTATCCCGAGGATCTGGTCAAGGGCATCAAGGGCGTGCTTTGATGCGCCCGGGTAAGGAGGACAGAGATGGCAACTGAATTATTAATGCCGAAGCTTGGCCTTACCATGACCGAAGGCACCATCGACGAATGGAAAAAGAAAGTGGGCGATGAAGTACACAAGGGCGATATCATCTACTCCGTCGCCACCGATAAGCTCACCAACGATGTGGAGGCCGAAGCGGACGGCGTGCTTCTGAAGATCCTTGTAGCTGAGGGCGAGACCGTCCCCTGCAAGACGCCGGTCGGCTGGCTCGGTCAGCCCGGTGAGGCCGTCCCCGACGGGGCCGCCCCTGCCGCTGCCCCCGCGCCTGAGGCCCCCGCTGCCGGCACAGCCGCCGCATCGGCTGCGCCCGCGCGTGCGGCCGGCTCCTATGTGACCGCCACCCCCTATGCCAAGAAACTCGCCAGGGAGAAGGGCTTCGATCTCGGACAGATCCCCGCCACCGGCTATAAGGGCGTCGTCGTGGCAAAAGACGTGCTGGCCTTCACGCCTGCTGCCGCAGCCCCCGCTGTCAAGGCCTCTCCGCTGGCCGCGAAGGTCGCCGCCGATCTCGGCATCGACCTCAGCGCAGTGAACGCGCATGGCCGTGTGCTGGCGCAGGACATCCTTGCCTACCTCGAGAGCACCCGCGAAAAGGCCGAGCCGGCTGCGAAGGATGCGCGCGAGGAGACAAAGCCCATGAGCGGCATGCGCAAGGCGATCGCCCGCAACATGCTCGCCTCGGTGCAGACCTCTCCCACCGTCACCTTCAACCTCAGCATCGACATGAGCGAGATGAAGCGCTACCGCGAGCAGCTCAAAGCCAAGGAGATCAAGGTCAGCTACACCGATCTGCTGGTGAAATTCGTCTCCAAGGCTCTGACCGAGTTCCCGCTGCTCAACTGCTCGGTTGAGGACAACAAGATCATCTACAAGCATTACGTGAACATGGGCGTCGCGGTCGCGCTGGACAACGGCCTTGTTGTCCCGAACATCACCGACGCGGACAAGAAGTCTCTCACCGAAATCTCCGCTGAGGTCAAGGAGCTCGCCAAGCTTGCGCGCGAGGGCAAGCTGCCTCCCGAGAAGCTGCGCGGCGGCACCTTCACGATCACAAACCTCGGCATGTACGGGATCGAGAGCTTTACCCCCATCATCAACCAGCCCGAGGTCGCGATCCTCGGCGTGAACACCATGGAGGACAAGGTCGTGGTGGTGGGCGGCGAAATGGTCATCCGCCCCATCATGAATCTCAGCCTTACCGCCGACCACCGCGTAGTGGACGGTTCCGTGGCCGCGCAGTTCCTGCAGCGCGTCAAGAGCCTGATGGAGAACCCCGCATTAATGTTGGCGTAAGGAGTGGACAGACATGGCAACAGAATTATTGATGCCGAAGCTCGGTCTCACCATGACCGAGGGCACGATTGACGAATGGAAAGTCAAAGAGGGCGATGAGGTACACAAGGGCGATATTATCTACTCCGTCGCCACGGACAAGCTCACCAACGACGTAGAGGCGGAAGCCGACGGCATCCTGCTGAAGATCATCGTCCCTGCCGGCGGAACCGTCCCCTGCAAGGAGATCGTCGGCTGGCTCGGTACCGCCGGGGAGGCGGTGCCGGAGGGAAAGAGCGCCGCTCCGGCCGCTGCCGCGCCTGCGGCAGCCCCGACGGTCCCCGCGCCCAAGACTGAGGCTAACTCCGTGCTGGTCATCGGCGGCGGCCCCGGCGGCTATGTTGCCGCGATCCGCGCGGCTCAGCTTGGCGCAAAGGTCACCCTCATTGAAAAGGACAAGGTCGGCGGCACCTGCCTCAATCGCGGCTGCATGCCCACCAAGGCGATGCTCCACACCTCTGAGATCTACGAGGCCGCTACCGGCAGCGCCGCGATCGGCATCGTCGGCAAGGAGGTCGAGGTCGACTGGGAGAAGGTCCAGGCCTTCCGCGCCTCCGTTGTGGAGAAGCTTACTTCCGGCGTGAAGGCTCTGTGCAAGGCCAACAAGGTCAAGCTCGTCGCGGGCGAGGCCGTGTTTACCGACCCGAAAACGGTTGCGGTCGGCTCTGACAGCTACAGCGCTGACAAGATCATCCTCGCAGCCGGTTCCTATCCCATCATCCCCGGCATCCCCGGCGTGAAAGAGAGCAAGGCGGTCATCGATTCCACCGCCTGCCTGGAGCTGGATCACATCCCCGAGAGTCTGCTGGTCATCGGCGGCGGTGTGATCGGTCTGGAACTCGGCAGTGTGTACCGCCGCTACGGCGCCCGCGTCACGGTTGTGGAAATGATGCCGCGTCTCCTGCCGCTGATGGACGGCGAGCTCACCAATCTCCTGCAGGCCAAGCTGCAGGGCGAGGGTATGGACATCCTTACAAGCTCACAGGTCGCCTCCGTCACGGATACCGACAAGGGGGCGAAAGTCACGGTCAAGACCCCGGAGGGCGAAAAGGTCCTTGAGGTCGAAAAGATCCTGCTCTGCGTGGGGCGCGGCCCCGCCACCGCGGGTCTGGGCCTTGAGAAGGCGGGGATTGCCGTCGAGAAGGGCTTCGTGCAGACCAACGACAAAATGGAGACCAATGTCCCCGATGTCTACGCCATCGGCGACTGCACAGGCAAGCTGATGCTGGCTCACGCGGCCATGGCTATGGGCGAGACCGCGGCGGAGAACGCCATGGGCGGCGACAAACGCTTCAATCCGGAGATGAGTCCGTCCTGCGCCTATGTGGGACCGGAATTCGCGGGTGTCGGCTTCACCGAGGAGCGCGCGAAGGAGCTGGGCCTCGACTATAAGGTCGGCAAGTTCCCCACCAGCGGCAACGGCCGCAGTCTTGTCGCCGGCCACACCGACGGCATGATCAAAATTCTCTCCGGCAGCAAGTACGGCGAGATCCTGGGCGTACACATTCTCGCCCCCAGCGCCACCGAGCTCATTGAGGAGGCCGCTTTGGCCATCCGGCTGGAGGCCACGCTCGAGGAATTCACGAGCACGATCCACTGCCATCCCACCGTGGCCGAGGCTGTGCGCGAGTGCGCCCTGGCCGTGGACAAAAAGGCGATCCACATTCCCAATCGTAAATAAACGGTTTTCAAAACAGCAGCCGGCAGGCATCTCAGACGCCTGCCGGTTTGCTTTTGAGGCACACTCATGAAGCGGCATGCTGCCGTTTCGTATACTATCACCCGGGTATTTTGATGTTACTGCATTCTTTTATTCCTTTTCCGTGTCTCACGCAAACGAAAAAGAAATGCACGCGAATCCTGTCGCCGAAAAATGTATCGGCTTTGCGCGCTTATTCGAAAAACACAGTCCCAATCCGTATTTGTCAACTATTGAGAATCCGCGTTTTATATGCTATAATACCAGCGCTGAAAATATCCACATCGTCAAAGGAGACTGAAATATATGAAATTAGGGATCGTGGGTCTGCCCAATGTGGGCAAGACGACGCTGTTCAACGCGCTGACCGGGTCGCAGGCGGAGACCGGCAGCTACACCAACGCCGGAGCCAAACCCAACATCGGCACCGCCAAAGTGCCGGACGAGCGTCTGGACTGGCTGGCTGAATACTACCACCCGAAGAAGTACACCCCCGCCACCATCGAGTTTGTGGACGTGCCTGGCGTGGCCGCCGGCGGCAAAGGCCGCGAGGTGTTTCAGGCCATCCGCATGGTTGACGCGCTGGTGGAGGTTGTGCGGTGCTTTGACGACGACAGCGTCTTTCTCGAGAAGGCTGACGCCGTGCGCGATGCCGAGTCCTTTGACCTGGAGCTGATCCTGGCCGACATGGAGATCGCCGAGCGCAGACTCGAACGCGCAAAAAAGAACGCCAAGAGCGGGGACAAGAAGTACAAGCGCGAGGTGGAGATGTGCGAAGCGCTGATCGCCCATCTCGAAGCCGAGAAGCCCGCACGCGAATTTGACTTCACCGACGAGGATCGGGACATTCTGGTGGATGGCGGCCTGCTGACCGTGAAGCCCGTCATTTACGTCGCCAACCTCGATGAGGGCGGCATGGCTGATCTTGACAACAACGCCAATTTCCAGGCCCTCAAGGCTTTTGCCGAGGCCAGAGGCGCGGCGGTGCTGCCGGTAGCGGCGAAGTTTGAAGAGGACATTGCGGGCCTCGATCCCGAAGAAGCAGAGATGTTCATGGCAGACCTCGGCCTCACCGAGACCGGGCTTGACCGCCTCATCAAGACTTCCTATGACCTGCTGGGCTACATCTCCTTCCTCACCGCGGGCGAGGACGATGTGCACGCCTGGACCATTGTGCGCGGTACCAAGGCGCCCAAGGCCGCAGGCAAGGTCCACACGGATATTGAGCGCGGCTTCATCCGTGCCGAAATCGTGGCTTTTGAGGATCTCAAGGCCTGCGGCTCCATGGCGGCAGCCAAGGACAAGGGTCTGTTCCGTCTCGAGGGCAAGGACTACGTCATGCAGGACGGCGATGTGACCATGTTCCGTTTCAATATATAATTACGATATGTATGAAACAGCCCCGAACCGAGAGGTTCGGGGCTGTTTCATGTATAACTTACTGTCTGTGGTTCAGAAAGCCCTTGATGGCGCCGGCACCGGCGTACTTGGTGCCGTCGGGCAGGACCAGCGTGGGTGCCTGCTTGATACCGTACTTGCTCACAAGATCCGCGTTTTCGTCGGCCATGAGCTTGTTGTAGTGCACACCAGCCTTGTCCAGATAGCTGCACGCGATGCGGCAGTTGGGGCAGGTGGGAGTGGCAAAGAGGATGGGCTCGTTGGCGGCTTCCTCGCTCGCGGCAGCGACAGCAACAGGCTCCATTTCGGGGATGGGGCTGCGCTTCTTGCCGGGACGGGGCAGCTGCTCACCCTCGGCAAGGGGTCCCTCGTGGCGGAGGGTCGAGCGCTCGATCACGTACTCCCTGCGCTCCTTGTATTCCTGGGTCTTGCCCTCGTTCCAGTTCTGCACCGGGCGGTAGTAGCCGGTGATACGGCTGTAGACCTCGGCGGTCTCGCCGCAGGTGGGGCAGGTGAACTGCTCACCGGTGAGGTAGCCGTGATTCTTGCAGACGGAATAGGTGGGGCTGAGGGTGTAGTAGGGCAGCTTGTAGTTCTCGGCAATCTTGCGCACAAGATTGGCGGCTGCCTTCCAGCTCGGCAGCTTCTCGCCCAGGAAGGCGTGGAAGACAGTGCCGGAAGTGTAGCGGGTCTGCAGATCGTCCTGCACGTCCAGAGCCTCGAAAATATCCTCGGTGTAGCCCACGGGCAGGTGGCTGGAGTTGGTGTAGTACGGGGTTCCGCCGGGTTCGGCTGCGGTGATGATGTCGGGGTAGGTCTCCACATCGTGCTTGGCAAGGCGGTAGGAGGTGGACTCGGCCGGGGTAGCCTCGAGGTTATAGAGGTCGCCGTACTTTTCCTGGTAGTCGCTCAGGCGTTCACGCATGTGATCCAGCACCTGCTTGGTAAACTCCTGGCATCTTGGGTCGGTCATGTCGCAGCGCAGCCACTTGGCGTTCAGGCCCGCCTCGTTCATGCCCACAAGGCCGATGGTGGAGAAGTGGTTTTCAAAGGTGCCGAGGTAATGCTTGGTGTAGGGGTAGAGACCCTCGTTGAGGAGCTTGGTGATGACGGTGCGCTTGATCTTAAGGGATCGGGCCGACAGATCCATCAGTCTGTCGAGGCGCTTGTAGAAGTCGGCCTCATCGCTTGCCAGATATGCAAGGCGCGGCATGTTCAGCGTCACGACACCGATGGAGCCGGTGGACTCGCCGGAGCCGAAGAAGCCGCCGGACTTTTTGCGCAGCTCTCTGAGGTCGAGGCGCAGGCGGCAGCACATGCTGCGGACATCGGAGGGCTCCATGTCGGAGTTGATGTAGTTGGAGAAGTACGGCGTGCCGTATTTCGCGGTCATCTCGAAGAGCATCTTGTTGTTCTCCGTCTCGGACCAGTCAAAATCACGGGTGATGGAGTAGGTGGGGATGGGGTACTGGAAGCCGCGGCCGTTGGCGTCGCCCTCGATCATGACGTCGATGAACGCCTTGTTGACCATGTCCATTTCCTTCTTGCAGTCGCCGTAGGTGAAGTCCTGCTCCTTGCCGCCGACGATGGCGGGCAGATCCTTCAGGTCGGCCGGGACGGTCCAGTCAAGGGTGATGTTGGAAAACGGCGCCTGGGTGCCCCAGCGGGACGGGGTGTTCACGCCGAAGACGAAGGACTGGATGCACTGCTTGACTTCCTTGTAGTCAAGATTGTCGATCTTGACAAAGGGAGCGAGATAGGTGTCGAAGGAGGAGAAAGCCTGGGCGCCCGCCCACTCGTTCTGCATGATGCCGAGGAAGTTGACCATCTGGTTGCAGAGAGTGGAGAGGTGGCTTGCCGGTGAAGAGTTGATCTTTCCCGGAATGCCGAGGCCCTGCTGAATGAGCTGCTTGAGACTCCAGCCCGCGCAGTAGCCGGTCAGCATGGAGAGGTCATGCAGATGAATGTCGCAGTTGCGGTGGGCATTCGCGATCTCCTGGTCATAGACCTCGCTGAGCCAGTAGTTTGCGGTGATGGCGCCGGAGTTGGAGAGGATCAGACCGCCGACGGAGTAGGTGACGGT
>JBGUQD010000185.1:0-3036 GCA_045130755.1 Candidatus Limivicinus sp.
ACTGGGATGCAGCCTGCCGCCATGCCTACAGCGATGGAGATCACGATCTGGAAAAACTTCATCACAATGCCGACCACGGCCATAGGGATCTGGGCATATTGCTGCTGTGAGAACACCGCGTCCAAAGCGCCATACTTCCGGATCATGTTGTTGATGGCCATCATGGCCGCCACGAGGGAAATCTGGGAAAGAAAGCTGGTCATCCCCAGGGCAAGGTATTTCCTTGCCAGCTCGATATGCAGGCCAAAGCTGTGCTTCTGCAGCTTTACGGCCTTCATGTGACAAAGGTACCATATGGCCAGGATAGCTGTCAGAATCTGGCCAAGAATGGTGGCCAAGGCTGCTCCCATCATTCCCCACTTGAACGCAAAGATGAAAACCGGGTCCAAAATGATGTTGACCATGGCGCCTGCCAATGTGGAAACCATGGCAAATCTCGGGCTGCCGTCCGAACGAATGATGGGGTTCATGGCCTGTCCAAACATATAGAAAGGCATGCCCACTGTGATCCAGAAGAAATAGCTCTGCGCCTGCTTAAAGGTCTCCGCGTTGACCCGTCCGCCAAACGCCGTAAGAATACTGTCCGCAAAGATCAGGTAGACTGCCGTGACGACAAGGCTGAGACCGATGCACAGCATCACCGCACTGCCGATGGATTTATGCGCATCGTCACTCTTTCCAGCTCCGAGGCTGATGGACACAAACGCGCAGGCGCCATCGCCAATCATGACCGCAATCGCCAGAGCGACCACTGTCAAAGGGAAAACCACCGTGTTGGCCGCATTCCCATAGGAGCCCAGATAGGTCGCGTTGGCAATGAATATCTGATCGACGATGTTGTAGAGTGCCGCTACCAGCAGCGAGATAATGCAGGGTACGGCATACTTCATCATCAGCTTTCCGACAGGTTCCTGCTCAAGAAAACCGTTTCCCTTGCGTTCCATAAAAAGCTTTCCTCCTGATAAAACCAAAAAATAACGTCTGACAACAGCCGGTAGAGCCGTGGCAGGCGCTTCAAAGCATGGAAAAGCGTGGGCCACAACTGGATTTACGCTGTTAGCCACACGCTGTATCTATTATTTTATCCCGATTACCGGCTTTGTCAAATTAAGATTTTTGGCTGTCCTCCACGAGGACGAGATTACTTACTCTGCGCAAACAGCCAATCCCGCACCGCAGTCAGCTTGTAGGCGTAGTTGAAGGAAGCCATGTGTTCCATGCCAGCCTGGCCCTCCTTGAACACGGTGCCGGTCTCGAAGCGGATCATGTTCGCATCCAGGCCTTCCTGAGGCAACGCTTCCACCGCGGCGTCCTGAGCATCCGTGCTGTCCTGGGCGCTCCAGGCGCCATAGCTGTAGGCGACACCGTCCGCGTCGAACATAGCCATGACCTCGTCCTGGCCGCCGGAGGCCTTCTCATCGCCGCCTGCCGTCACGTAGAAGAACTTCTGACTCTCCATGCCGGACAATGCCGAAATATCCCACTGACCGGAGACATACAGGCTGGCCGCGAACATGTCAGGATATTTGCTGTTCAGGTACAGCGAGGACATGCAGCCCATGGACTGGCCCGTGGTGTACAAGCGGTTTTCATCGATAGCGTATTCGCCTGCCAGCTGCTCAATCAGCTTCACCGTCGCATCGATCTGGGCGTCAGCCTCCCAGTTGTCCGTGGTGACAGTGCCGGTGAATGCAGGTACCAGCACGAAGGAGGCGTGTTTGGCCTGTTCCTCATCGGTGACCCACACCGTCGCGCCGTAGTACTGCTGGACGATTTCCGCCGCACTCTTGCCTGCGCCGGTGGAATCCGGGATGAACATGATCAGCGGGTAGGATTGGGAGGCGTCATAATCCTCCGGGACATACAGGCTGTATTCGAATCTGATGCCCGTCTCTTCGTCCGTAAAAGTGAATTGCTGGAACTTCGGTGCGTTTTGATCCAGCACCGTCTGGATCTCCTCGTCGTTCTGAACCATGCCGCCACCCATTCTGCCGCCGGGGCCTCCCATGCCTTCGCCGCGAGGGCCGCTGCCCATGCCGCGCTCCGCCTGCGCGCCAACAGAAAATACCATCATCAAACAAATCATCATCGCAATAAGCCTCTTCATGGAAATCACTCCTGTCATAGCAAAGAGGCGCAGACCCATTCATCTGGACTTACGCCTCTCAGCTGCTCGATGATTCTATTATACCCGAAAACTTTAAGCGAAGCTTGAAGGATTTGAAAATGTTGCTGTCACTCCCGGCAACAGCAAAGCAAACACCCTTTCACCCACCGGCGCCGTGCCGAGGTTTGAAAGGGTGTCGCATCCAAACGCAACTTGCCGCCCACGCTCGCCCCTGTCGCCGGCTTAGCCGCCCCGGGCGATCATGTGGGCGGTTTCCTTGTCCGCCGATGACAGGGGAAAGCGTGACAGGCAGTGGGCATGAGTCCTTTTCAACCCCTTTTGTTTCCTTCTTGCCGTGTTTCCTTTCTTGGGTAGGAAGGTCAATCTTGCCCCAAAAGCTCAGTATCATCATCCATGATTATTACAGAGAATCCCGGCACGATGCCGGGTGTGGTTGTCCTTGCCTTGTATTGCTGCATACCGCTATGTTTATTTCTTCTGCCTTAGCCTATCGAAAAATTGCCTGATCTCCTGACGTTTATTCTCTACCATGGCGCTCCATTCCGCCTTCTTTTCCGCCCGGAGCTTTGCCCGCGCTTCCCTCGCCATTTTGCGCTCGAGGGCCTGGGCTTTTTCGACTTCCTCAGCGACCTCCGCTGCGTCATGCCGGATGATTTCTACCTTGAAAGGATCAAACGCGCGCTCGAACCGCATATCATCGTCTTCCTGAACCAACGCAATCAGGGCTGTGCCGCCATCGCGTATATCCGTGCATACCTGCTCGATAAGCGAAGCGCTCTGCACCGCGTCATCAGCATCCACCGTGCTTCCAACCAATGCGCCCATGCTGCCGCCAAACAGTACGCCCAGCGGGCCACCCAATATGCCAACCAGGCTGCCGATCAATGAGCCATATGCCGCGTCATCCG
>JBGUQD010000186.1:0-42560 GCA_045130755.1 Candidatus Limivicinus sp.
CGAAAAAGCGCTATCTGCGCGAGTCGGTCGGGGAGACGGCCTATGCGCTCATGGGGGCCATCAAGCGGGTGTTCGATCCCGAGGGGATTTTGAACCCGGGCAAGGTCTGCCACGAGGTGGAGGAGGGGGAACGATGCTGAACATTCTGGTCTGTGTCAAGCAGGTGCCCGATGTGAACCTGGTGAAGATCGACCCGGAGACCGGCAGCCTGATCCGCAAGGGGGTCCCCGCCATTCTGAACCCCAACGATGAAAACGCGCTGGAGGCGGCGATCCAGTTCAAGGAACGCTATGGCGGCACCGTGACCTGTATCACCATGGGGCCCGATCAGGCGGAGGAGGCCCTGCGCGAGTGTCTGGCCGTCGGGGCCGACCGCGCCGTCTTGCTCTCGGACCGTGCCTTTGCCAACGCCGACACCCTGGCCACAAGCTATGTGATCGCCTCCGGTGCCCGTCTGCTGGGGAACTTTGACCTGATCTTCTGCGGAAAGGAATCTCTCGACGGGGCCACCGGACAGATGGCCTCCCAGCTGGCCGAGCGCTTTGACGCCGCGCAGCTGAGCTGCGTGGAGGAGATCCCGGAGCTGGACGAGGCCGCGCAAACCATCACGGCCAGACGTGTGCTGGAGAACGGAACGGAATGGACACGGGCTTCCTGGCCCTGCCTGCTTACGGTGGAAAAAACGAACTTCCGTGCGCGCATCCCGAATCTGAAACAGTGGAAGGCCTCACGCAAGGCGGAGATCCTGCGGTACAGCTCGTGCACGATCCCCGGACTGGACCTCGAACAGATCGGGGATCCCGGTTCCCCCACCAAGGTGCCGCGCACCTATCCGCCCCAGGTGGGCGAGCGCGGCCGGATGCTCTGCGGGGAGAGCCCGGAGGAAACCGTGAAAACCCTGCTCGGCCTTCTGGCCGAGGTTCTCTAAGGAGGTGTTCCCATGGACAAACAAAGCTATCGGGATATGTGGGTCTACGTGGAGCACGACGGAAACCGCGTTCAGCCGGTCTCGCTCGAGCTGTGCTGTGAGATCCGCAAGCTTGCGGACGCGGCGGGCGAGAAGCTCTGGGCCGTGATCGTGGGGGAACTTGCGGAGACGGAACAGGCGCGGATCATGGACTGCGGCGTGGATCAGTTGCTGATCGTCCGCGGCGAAGGCTGGACGCCCTTCAGCGTGGACGCGTACACGCAGCTGTTTACAGAGCTCTGCCGGGAGTATCGCCCGTCAGCGGTTTTCGTGGGCGGCACCATTCAAGGCCGGGATTTCGCGCCGCGCTTTGCCTGCCGGCTTCCGACGGGCTGCACCTCGGACGCCACCGAGCTTGTCTACGATCCAAAGACGGGCGACATCGAGTTCATTGAACCCGCCGTGGGCGGAAAAATGATGGCCGTGATCACCGTGCCGGTGATGCGCCCCCAGGTGGGTACCATTCGTCCGGGCACCTTCCGTTATGATCCGACGGGGCGTCGCCGCTGCGAAACGTGGTACGAGGAGAGGAGCTTTCCGCTTGAGCGGATCCGCACGGCGATTCTGGACTTTACACCAGATCAGGCGGACGACAGTATGAACCTGACCGACGCTGAGGTGATCGTATGTGTCGGGAACGCCGTCAAGGCCGAAGCTATCCCTCGCTACCGCCGGCTTGCGGAGCGGTTCGGCGGAAAGCTTGCCTGCACGCGGCCGGTTTTTGACCGCGGCCTCCTCCCGTTCAAGCTCGTGATCGGGCAATCCGGCGCGGTCGTCAAGCCAAAGCTGCTGTTCAGCTTCGGGGTTTCCGGCGCGGTCAATCACGTCACGGGATTCTCGGACGCCGGCTGCATTGTTGCCGTCAACAAGGACCCGGACGCCGCGATCTTTCACTATTGCGATTACGGTATTGTGGGCGATATGGACGAGATTTGTGATCTGTTGCTGCAGCATTTTCCGGCTTCGGTCCAGGCCGAATGACAGGCTTTCCTGATTACATGGGGCCGCCCTTGTCCGAGCCGGACTTTGACTTTCCCCATCACAAAACCCTTCTGCAAAGGCTGTTATCCGGTATATTCCATTGATTGTCCGATTTTATCACAAAATATTCACGCACCCAACACGGTATGAAGTGTTGGGTGCGTGTTTGTTATCTGTTGAGCCTGAACATTCTGTTCCGCAAACATTATAACAAAAACAACTCGTATAACACAACACCTCCTGCAAATACTATCCGTGACAACAGATAGAAACGCAGGAGGATTTTTGTATATGAAAGCAACCGGAATCGTGCGGCGCATCGACGATCTGGGACGCGTGGTCATCCCCAAGGAGATCCGCCGTACCATGCGTATCCGCGAGGGTGACCCGCTGGAGATTTTCACGGATAAGGACGGGGAACTGATTTTCAAGAAATATTCGCCCATCGGGGAACTGGGGGATTTTGCCGGGCAGCTTTGCGACAGCCTGCGCCGTTCTACAGACGCGATCGCGGCGGTGTGCGACCGGGACGCGGTAATCGCCATCGCAGGCGGCGGGCGTCGGGAGCTGCTGGACAAGCCCATCAGTCCGCGCCTGAGCGAGCTGATGGAGGAGCGGGCGCTCTATCGCCATGCAGGCGGCAGTGGGGTGAGTGTGAGCGAGGCGGACGATAAGTTTCTCGTATCGGTCGCGGCACCGGTGATCTCGGAGGGCGACGTGATGGGGGCGGTGCTGTTCGTGGGGCCGAAGGATGCGCCGCCTGCCGGGGAGATCGAGTGCAAGCTTGCGCAGACGGTGGCAGCCTTTCTCGGCAAGCAGATGGAGAACTGAACAGGCAAAGACGGTCAAACCGCCCGGGTTTGACCGCTTTTTCGCGCCTGCTTGCCGAAAGACCGCTGTTGCACCGGATTGGCACCTGTGTTATAATAAAAAAACCTGAATACGTTTTAACAGAGAGGGGCGGCAGCATATGAAAATCATAATCGCCGGCGTGGGAAAAGTAGGCTTTACCGTGGCCCGGAGACTGTGTCGGGAGGGACACGATATCACCCTCATCGACGAAAAACCCGACGTGCTGGAAGCTGCCTCCAACGCCATGGACGCCATGATCTGCTGCGGAAGCTGTGCCGCACCCAGCGTTCTGCGTGAGGCCGAGGTTGGCAAGTGTGATGTCTTCATTGCTGCCACGGGCAATGATGAGGCAAACCTGGTGGCCTGCCAGTTCGCCCGCAAAATGGGTGCGGGTCACACCATCGCGCGCCTGCGCAACCAGCAGTATCTGGACAGCGGCGAGTCCCTGCGGGAGATTATGGATCTGAGCCTTGCCATCAACCCCGACTATGTCACGGCGGAGGAGATCTCCCGTGTTTTGCAGTTCCCGGCGGCCACCCAGGTGGACAGCTTTCCGGACTGCGAACTCGAAATCGTCACTTTCCGTATCACCGAGCGCAGCCGTTTGAACGGCATGGCGCTTAAAAGACTGCCCACGGAGAGAGAGAAGAAGGTACTCGTCTGTGCGGTCGAGCGCGGCGGCACCGTCAGCATCCCGGACGGCAATTTCGTCCTCCAGACGGGGGACAGCATCTCTGTCACTGCACAGCCAAAAACTCTGCGAAAGTTTTTTGAGGCAATGGGTGCCTACCAGAAGCCGGTCAAGAGTGTGCTCATCCTTGGCGGCAGCCGCATTGCGGTTTACCTGACGATGCTTTTGGAAAGCACCGGCGTGGATGTGACTATCCTTGAAAGCAGCCGGAACAGATGTCAGCAACTTGCGGAGCTTCTGCAGATGGCGGATGTGGTCTGCGCCGACGGAACCGACACCACAGTGCTGACCCAGAGCGGCCTGCAGGACGCGGACGGATTTGTGGCGCTGACCAACATTGACGAGGAGAACATCATCCTCTCCATGTATGCCGAAAAGCTGGGCGTGGAGAAGGTGGTCTCCAAGATCAACAACGAAAAGTTCACCGATCTTCTGCGAGACGTGTTCCCGGACACAACGCTTTCCCCGAAGAACCTGGTGGCGGAACGAATCGAGGGCTATGTGCGCGGCCTCGACCACGCCTCCGATGAGTCCACCATTGAGGCACTCTACTACCTTGGCAATCAGGATGTAACGGCAACAGAGTTCGTCGTGGGCGCGAAGGCAGCCTGTGTGGGCAAGACGCTGAAGGAGCTTAAGCTCAAGCCCGGTGTGCTCATCTCGGCGGTGGTGCGCGGCGGACAGAGCTTCCTGCCCGACGGCAAAACGGCCCTTCAGCCCGGCGACAAGGCTGTGGTCATCACGGCCGGCAGCAGCGTTCTGACCCTGGACGATATCCTCGCCTGACGGAGGCAAGTATGAATTACCGTGTCGTATGTAATATACTGGGCAAGGTTTTGCTGGCGGAGGCAATCCTGCTGATTTTACCGCTCACGGCAGCAATGTGGTATCACGAATCCGTGCTGCCCTTCCTCTGGACCATGCTGCCGCTTGCCCTGATCGGCGGCGGGCTCAGCTTTGTAAAGCCAAAAAGCGGCAACCTTTTTGCCCGAGAGGGTTTTGTGGTGGTGGGCCTTTCATGGGTGCTGATGTCTGCCTTCGGCGCGCTGCCTTTTGTCCTGGCCGGGGATATTCCGCACTACATAGACGCCCTTTTTGAGACCGTTTCCGGCTTTACCACCACCGGCTCCAGCATCCTGACCGATGTCGAAGCCATGAGCCGCGGCTGCATGTTCTGGCGGCTTTTCACACACTGGGTGGGCGGTATGGGCGTGCTGGTCTTCATCGCGGCGATTCTGCCCGTGTCCGGCGACCACTACATTCACGTCATGCGGGCCGAGGTGCCGGGGCCGACAGTTTCCAAGCTGGTGCCCAAAGCGCGCAAGACCGCACGCATCCTGTACCTCATTTATCTTGTTCTCACACTCCTGGAGGCGGTGTTCCTCCTGTGCGGCGGGATGAGCTTCTATGACGCCATTCTCCACGCCTTTGCCACTGCGGGTACCGGCGGCTTCTCCACGAGAGCTGCCAGCGTGGGCGCTTATGACAGCGTGTATATCGAGATGGTCATTGCCACCTTTATGCTGCTCTTCGGCTGCAACTTCAACCTCTTCTACCTGATCCTGCTGGGCCAGTTCAAGGCGGTTTTCAAGAGCGAGGAGCTGCGCGTCTACCTCGTGATCATTGCGGCGTCGGTGCTCACCATCGCGCTGAACATCATGGGAAGCGTCGGAAGCTTTGCGCGCGGTCTGCGCTACGCCTACTTCCAGGTCACTACCATTATAAGCACTACAGGCTTCGGAACAGCGGATTTTGACAAATGGCCGGAGCTTTCCCGCTGGATCCTGGTTCTGCTGATGTTCCCGGGCGGGTGCGCCGGCTCCACCGCGGGCGGCCTCAAAATGTCGCGCATCATCATTCTTTTCAAGTCCTATCTCTATGAACTCAAGCAGTTGATCCTGCCCACGCGCGTCAAGCGCATCTGGTTTGAAGGCAAGGCTGTCAGCGACCAGACCGTACGCAGCGTGCTGGTATATTTTCAGGTTTACATGTTTGTCATCGGACTGAGCGTGCTGGTGCTTGCATTGGACGGCCATGATCTTGTGACAAACCTTACTGCTTCCATCGCCTGCATCTCCAACATCGGGCCGGGCCTGAATCTGGTAGGTCCCGCAGGAAACTTTGCCTTCTTTTCCGTGCCGAGCAAACTCATGCTCTTGTTTGATATGCTTCTCGGCAGACTGGAAATCTTCCCGATGCTGTTCCTGTTCTCACCGAGCGTGTGGAGAAAACACTGATAATACAGAAAAGCCTCGCCCTTGTGGGCGGGGCTTTTTTCATTGCGGGGCAATCCTGCATGGCAACACCGCGTGGATTCTGTTTGCCCCGGCCCCTTTTCGGATATACTTTTTTTATCAAACGAAAGGGGGCGCGGCATGTCTGAGAAGCTTTCACATATCTTCCTCGCGGGTCTTGGGCTGATGCTGTTTGCGGGTTTCCTGTTTCTCGCCGGGCGCTTTGTGCTGCCCTGGACGGCGCCGCTGCTGACGGCCTGGGTGCTGGCCGCGCTTTTGGAACCTGCGGTGAACTTTCTGTTGCGGCACCGTTGGAAACGCTGCGCGGCGGCGGGGCTGTGTACGCTTGCGGCGTTGGGACTGCTGCTCTGGGGTCTGACGACACTGCTGCTTTGGGGGTTGAGCGCGGCCTCGGAACTTACAAAGGCGCTGCCTGGAGTGATGGAGGCGCTGTCGATCCGGCTGGAGGCGCTGGAAAGGTTGGCTGAGGCGCACATCCGTTCTGCCCCCGAGCCTGCAGCGCAGCTTTTGGAGCGGGCTCTTTCGGGTCTCGCAAACAGTGCGGCCGCCTTACCGGGGCAGCTTTCGAAGTCGCTTGTCTCGCTCCTGTCCCACATGGCGCAGGCAAGCCCGGATACGCTGCTTTTCCTTGTCACCGCCGCACTCGGCACCTATTTCATTTCGGCTTCGTTCCCGGAAGTCAACGCTTTTCTGCTGGCCCAACTGCCGGAGGGAGTGCGGCGGCGCATAAGCGGTTTGGGGGAGGATCTCAAGGGAGGCTTCGGAGGCCTTCTGCGCGCGCAGCTTCTGTTGATGTGCATCTGCTTTTTTGAGCTCTTGGCTGCCTTCCTGCTTTTGGGTGTGCGCACGGCGGTGGTCGCAGCGGCGGCAACCGCGCTCATCGACGCGCTGCCCGTCTTCGGCAGCGGCATGGTTCTGCTGCCGTGGGGGCTGTATTGTCTGGCGCTGGGCTCGTCCCGCAGGGGGCTGGGTCTGCTGGTGACCTGGGGATTGACAGAGCTTGTACGAAACGCGGTGCAGGCAAAGCTCGTGGGGGACCAGATCGGCTTGAATCCATTGGCCTCGCTATTGAGTGTATATATCGGCTGGCGTGTGGGCGGCGTGGGCGGGATGCTGCTCATGCCGCTGGGCACGATGGTCCTGATCCGGCTCAATGAGCGCGGGGTGGTAAGGCTGTGGAAAAATGTATAGCTCTGTTGTATATTCACAAAAAAGCAAGATGCACGAAGAAGTTTTTTGCGAATTATTGACATCTAACACAAAGAGCGGTATAATTTTTCCTGCAAAAATCAAAAGCATTTTACATGAGGAATGCTTTTGAACGAGGCGGCACAGCCGCCAACTATTACAAGGAGGAAAAATCATGAAAAAACTGCTCGCATTGGTTCTGGTCCTGACCATGATGCTGGCCCTCTCCGTGAGCGCGTTTGCCGATGGCAAGGCTCCCGAGGAGTACAGCGGCACCATCACCATCTATTCTCCCCATGACTCCGACCCCCTGAACGACGGTGTTGCCGCGTTCGAGGCCGCATACCCCAACGTGAAAGTTGAGGTCGTCGCCGACGGTACCTCCAACCTGGTCGCCAAGATCGCCGCTGAGTCTGCCGCGCCCGTGGCCGACGTTCTTTGGGGCGGCGGCGCCGACACGCTGGCTGCTTACAAGAGCTACTTCCAGCCCTACAAGCCCTCTTCCATCGACCTGATCGACCCCAGCCTCTACGACGCTGAGTACTACTGGATCGGCGAGTCCCCGCTGCCCATGGTCTTCATCGCCAACACCAACCTGATCCCCGAGGACAAGATCCCCACCACGTGGAAAGATCTGGCTGACTGGGACGTCGACACCTACGGCAAGATCGCCATTGCCGACCCCACCTCCTCCGGCTCCGCCTTTACTCAGCTGTGCACCATGCTCTTCCTGTACGGTGAAGAGGCTGACGATTACGCCGCCGGCTGGGATATGGTCTCCAAGATCATGCCCAAGCTCGAGGTCAAGAACTCCTCCTCTCTGGCACACAAGGACGTCTTCGGCGGTGAGAACGCTCTGGGCATCACCCTTGAAAAGGCCGCTATCAAGTACACCGAGGACTTCATGAAGGTTATTTACCCGACCGACGGTACCTCCGCCGTTCCCGATGGTGTCGCCATCGTCAAGAACTGCCCGAACCCGGAGCTGGCCGAGATTTTTGTCGAGTTCGTTTTGGGCCATGACTGCCAGGCCCGCCAGAACGCCGAGTGGGGCCGCCGTCCCATCCGCAGCGACGTTGAGCCTGTCGGCCTCAAGCCTCTGAGCGAGATCACCCTCATGAACTACAACTTCGACTATGCTGCCGGCCACGCCTCCGACATCAAGGAAGCCTGGCAGGATCTGCTGGTCGGATGATCGCTGAACGGTAATAACATCCTTGCATAACGGACAAGGAGGGAATCCTTGGATTCCCTCCTTGCTTTATAGTTTTTCAGACCTGAAACCGCTGCGCAGGACCTGCGCACCGGTTTGAGCGCTGAACATTATTAAGCTTTGGGAGGAATACATATGAGCAACGCTGTCATCATCAACAACGCCGTCAAGAAGTACGGAGATTTTACGGCCCTCAAGGGTGTGTCGCTTAACATCAAGGAAGGCGAGTTCTTCACGCTGCTCGGTCCTTCCGGCTGCGGCAAGACCACGCTGCTGCGCATGATCGCAGGCTTCAACTCCATTGAGGGCGGCGAATTCTACTTCGGCGACAGGCTGATCAATACCGTGCCTGCCCACAAGCGTGATATCGGCATGGTCTTCCAGAACTACGCGATCTTCCCCCACCTGACGGTGGAGGAGAACGTGGCATACGGCCTGAAGGCCCGTAAGGTGCCGAAAGCCGAGATCGAGCCGCGTGTCAGGGAGGCGCTGGAGCTGGTGCAGATCGCGCATCTGGCAAAGCGCAAGCCCAACGAGCTGTCCGGCGGCCAGCAGCAGCGTGTGGCCCTGGCCCGCGCCTTCGTCATCGAACCGAGCGTGCTGCTTATGGACGAGCCGCTTTCAAACCTCGACGCGAAGCTGCGCGTACAGATGCGCACCGTTATCAAGAAGCTGCAGCGCAAGCTCGGCATCACCACCATCTACGTCACCCACGATCAGGAGGAGGCCCTTGCCATCTCCGACCGCATCGCGGTCATGAAGGACGGTGTCATCATGCAGTGCGGCAGCCCCACCGAGATCTATGCAAAGCCCCAGAACCCCTTTGTCGCGGGCTTCATCGGGGTCAGCAACTTCCTCGACTGCACGGTGGACAAGGGCGGTGTTGTGGACATCAAGGGCGAGCTGAAGGTCAAGGTGCCCACCAAGTCCGACTACACCGGTCCCGCCAAACTCTCCGCCCGGCCCGAGCAGCTCTTCTTCTCCAAAGAGGGCATGCCAGGCGTGGTACAGTTCTCCACCTTCCTTGGCGATTTTATCGAGTACGAGGTGCAGCTCAATGACGGCCAGAACCTGATCGTCAACGAGTACACCAAAGACACCACCGAGGTGCACGAAGACGGAGAGAAGGTCTTCCTGAACTTCGACCCCGAGCGCATCTCCGTTTACAAAGCAGATTCCGAGGAGGTCATCACATGCTGAAACGGAAAAATGTGACTATCCCCTTTTACATGGACCCGTGGTTCTGGGTCAAGATCATCGTGTTCGTGATCTTCCTGCTGTTTCTGGTGTGGCCCTTTTCCTCCATCATCATCAACGCCTTCAAATCCACCAAGGTTGAAGGCTTCACCATGGCAAACTTCCAGAAGTTCTTTCAGAAGAAGTATTACTACGGGGCACTGAAAAACAGCGTGTCGGTGTCCATCGTGCCGAGCCTGTTCGCCATCATCCTCGGCGTTCCCATGGCCTATCTGATGACCCGCTACAACGTCTGGGGCAAGAAGATATGGCACGTGCTGGCCATCCTGTCGCTGATGAGTCCGCCTTTCCTCGGCGCCTACGCATGGATCATGATGTTCGGCCGCGCCGGCTCCGTCACCACCTTCCTCAAGCAGTTCGGCATCTCCATCCCCACCATCTACGGCTTCGGCGGCATCAGCACCGTGCTGACGCTCAAGCTCTACCCCTACATCTACATGTACACCTCCGGTGCCATGGAGAGCATCGATTCCTCGCTCGAGGAGTGCGCGGAGAATCTGGGCAGCGGCAAGCTGCGCCGCTTCTTCACGGTCACGATGCCCGTGGTCACGCCGTCCATCACCGCAGGCGCGCTGGTGGTGTTCATGAGCGCCCTTGCCGACTTCGGCACGCCCATGCTGCTCGGCGGGCAGGACTTCCGTACGCTGCCGGTGCTCATCTACAACGAGTACCTCAGTGAGATCGGCGGCAACGGCAACCTTGCCTCCGCCATCTCCATCATCATCGTGATCATCACGCTCGTCATGCTGGTGGTGCAGAAGAGCTATGTCGGCCGCCGCAACTACATCATGAGTGCCCTGCGTCCCCCCAAAGAGGTAGAGGTGCACGGCTTCAAGCGCTTCCTCGTCACGCTGCCCGTTTTCCTCATCACCTTCGTTTCCTTCCTGCCGCAGATCGTCGTGTGCGCAAGCTCCTTCCAGCACACCAACTACTCCAGCTTTACAGGCGGCTTCACCTTCGAGAACTACCAGAACCTCGGCTCCCGCCTGTGGTCCACGATGCGCAACACCTTCACCTACTCCCTGACCGCCATGGTGTTCATCGTGGTCATCGGCATCCTCATGTCGTATGTCATTGTGCGCAAGAAGGGCAAGACCGGCGGCATCCTCGACATGCTGCTCATGGCCCCCTATGTCATCCCCGGTTCGGTGCTCGGCCTTTGCTACATCGTCACCTTCAACGTAAAGCCTCTGGTCCTGACCGGCACCGCCGCTATCATCATCATTTCCTATATCATCCGTAAGCTTCCGTACACCGTGCGAAGCGCCAGCGCTTTCCTCATGCAGATGGACCCGAGCGTGGAGGAAGCCTCCATCAACCTCGGCGTGCCGCCCATGCGCACCTTCTGGAAGGTGACAGCCCGTCTGATGCTGCCCGGCGTATTCTCCGGCGCGATCCTCTCATGGGTCACCTGTATCAATGAGCTGAGCTGCTCGATCATGCTCTCCTCCGGCAAGAACAACACACTGACCATCGAGGCTTACACCAACATCGTGCGCAACAGTGTCGGCTCCGGTGCGGCCCTGTCTGCCATCCTGACCATCACCAGCGCCGTCATCCTCATCATCTGCCTGAAGATCTCCAAGGGCAAGATCCGTGTATAAGGAATTGTATTCATGATCAAGAACATCGTATTCGACATGGGCAATGTCATCATCCGCTTTGACCCTGCCGCGTTTATCGACCGCTACGGTGTGAGTGCCGGGGACAAGCAGACGCTGCTGACTGAAATCTTCCGTTCACCCGAGTGGGTGATGATGGATCGCGGTACGCTGACCGATGAGCAATGTGCCGACATTCTCTGCCCGCGCCTGCCGGAGCATCTGCGCGAAATCGCCCGGAAGCTCATCGCTCTCTGGGACCGGCCGATCATCGAAGTTGAGGGAATTTATCCCCTCATCGAGGAACTCAAGAGTAAGGGCTACGGGATCTACCTCCTGTCCAACGCAAGCTGCCGCCAGCCGGATTACTGGCAGCGCGTCCCCGCCGCCCGCTTCTTTGACGGCACACTGATCTCCTATTCCGTCAAACTCATCAAACCGATGCCGGAGATCTATGAAAAGTTCTTTGAGAAGTTTTCCCTCAAACGAGAGGAATGCTTCTTCATCGACGACAGCCCGGCCAATATTGAGGCTTCCCTCTATGTTGGTATGCCCGGCGCGGTCTTCCACAACGATATCCGCCGTCTGCGGCGCGAGCTGCGCGCCGCCGGGGTCGATGTGACGGAGTGAAATATCCCCGAAAAAAAGCAATCCCCCTCGCATACAGTGTATGTGAGGGGGATTGTGCGTTTGGCCGGTTGTACTTACCGGAAACGGTTCTGCCTTTCGTCGTAGACAAAGCCGACAGCTTTGAGCTTGTCTTCCAGGTCCGTGCGGGAAACATCAAGATCCTCGCACAGAGCGTCGAGGGTCGGGTAGTCGTCGCGCAGATGGGTGTTTAGATAGCTCAGCAGGATCATCGGGTCCTTTGGCAGCATTCCGATCACCTCGCTTCTTCTTTTCGCAGCAGCACCAGCAATGCTGCCGGGATCAGCGTTGCCCACCAGACAGCGCGCACACCGAAGGCGCGCGTCACCCAGTAGCCCACCAGCACGGCCGAGGCAAACACCAGATCAATGCCGTAATACCGCAGGGCTGTGTCCAGGGAACCGCGGTTCTTTTCAGAAAAATATCGGTTCAAATGCTCAGTCGCGATGCGAAGGTTGCCGGTACACATGGTGGAGGCAAAAGCATGCTCGCCGAACTTGCGAAAGCTCTCCACCTGCAGGGCACAGACGAACGACACCGTCACCGTGGCCAGGATGCTCAGCTTGTGCGCCGGGATCAGGCCCACCAGAAACAGCAGCGCGATCTCAAGAATCAGGATGATCCTTTCCCAATCCTGCCGGAAACGTCTGAGCTGTAGTGAGAGCGTCACACCGGCCATAAAGGCGATCACCGGGATCAGATAGCGCAGTGTCAGCAGCACGTTGCCCTGTGCCAGATTCAGCCCCATGCGGGCGATGTTGCCGGTCTGGGCGTTGGCGAAAACACCGTCGCGGGTGACATAGGTGTAGGCCTCCAGAAAACCGCCGACGACGGCCAGCGCCAGGGACACGCCGTAGCGGCGAAAAAGCTTCTGTTCCTTCATGGCTTACTTCGGCTGACGGCCGCCGCAGAGGCAGACCGCTCCCGGCAATGCCGGACCGGCGAAGCTGCAGCAGGTGACGATAATAGAATCCATGATATACTCCTTATACAATGCTCTTTTTTGACAGTGTATTTTATCACGGCAATTTTGACCCGGCAATGTACAATGTGCGCAAAAATGTAAGCGTTTCCTTGTTAAGTACGGCAATTGACAAAAATATTATTTATTTTTATAATGTGCCCATAAAAAAGAGCCGGGGTTCTGCCGCGGCTTTTTCAATTTTCCCGGAGGACGCCATGACACTTTCTCAATATCTCAACAGCCAGTTTTCACTGGCGCAGAATCTGGACTTCTGCTTCCGGCTTCTGCTGGCCTGCGCCTGCGGCGCCTCCATCGGGGCTGAACGCAGCCGCCGCTTTAAAGAGGCGGGTGTGCGCACGCACATCGTTGTGTGCTTTGCCGCGGCGCTCATCATGATCATCTCCAAATACGGCTTTGCCGACCTCACCGCTGTCGACGGCGCCGATTTCCCCGGTGTGCGCGGGGCGGACTCGGCCCGTATCGCGGCCCAGGTCGTCAGCGGCATCAGCTTTTTGTGCTCGGCTGTCATCATCAAAAACGGCGGCAGCGTCAAGGGCCTGACCACTGCGGCGGGCATCTGGCTGACAGCGGGCATCGGCCTTGCCATCGGCGCGGGCATGTTCGTCGTGGGTGTCGCCGGGACGGTACTGATGGCACTGGTTCAGTTCGTACTGCACCGGGTCAATGTGGCCGGAGACGCCTATGCCGGCAACCGTTTACAGTTCACGGTCAAAAACGGACATGATTTCAACGGCGCGCTGGAGGCGCAGCTAAAGGAATGGAAAGCGCAGGTGTCTGAGAGCAAGGTGACCCGGCACAGCGACGGTACCACGGACTATGACCTCACGCTGCGCCGCAAGGAGGCCATCAGCTATGCCGAAGTCAAGAGCTTCATGCTTGGGCGGGAGGATATCATATCTGCCAGCAACAGTCCCCTGCGAAGCTGATTTCAGGAAAACAGAACGGCCCCATTTCCGTGAAGGAAATGGGGCCGGTTTTGTTAAAGGATCTCGTTGATTTTGGCCTCGATAGTCTTGGCCACATCCTCGGGAACGATTTTCTTGCTGACGACCAGGTCGAAGATCTCGCCGCAGCTCTTCTTGTTGAAGAGCTTGATGGGGTACTTCATGATCTGGGGCGCGTACTGCTCAATGATTGCCTTGCACTGAGGATTGGCAAAGCAGTCCTTTACGGTCATGGTTCTGAAAGTCATATTGCTGCCTCCTTATAAATTTACCGATTGGGGTACAATTATTGTAGCACGGAAAGAGAGAAAGCGTCAATAAAAGTGTGAAGTCAGGGGGTTGGAGTGTGGAGTTATGGAATCCCACGCCGCAGATGGATTGAAAATGTAAAATATTCCCTTGCATCACGGTGAGTTATGCCTCGATTCAAGGCCCAGCGGAGCGGGCTTGAATCGAAAAGGAAAAAGGACACTGCCGCTTAACTTTCATATACTCCCATCAAAGCCCAACGGAGTGGGTTTGATGGGAAAGGAGAAAATGCGCCTTACTCTTCGATCCATGATGCCTTGCATCATGGTGAGCGAGTAAGACGCATTTTCGACTCAGGCGTGTGCCTCGAATGAAGCGTGGGGGTTCGTAGCCTCGGTTTGCTCAAGCATGGCGGCGGCCCAGTCGCTGCCGCCCTCCTTGGCGCGGGTGTACCAGCGGCCCGCCTCATCGAGGTTCTGGGTCACGCCGAGACCGTTCTGGTACAGATAGCCGATCTGCGCCTGACCCTCGGGATTGCCCTGCATGGCGGCGCGGTTGTTCCACTCCATGGCCTTGGCGTAGTCGGCCGGAACACCCAGCGCGTTCTGGTAGATGTAGCCGACCTGGGCCTGAGCGGGGGCATAGTCCTCGTCGGCAGCGATCATGTAGGTCTCCAGCGCCTTGGCGTAGTCCTGCGTGAGGCCTCCCTTGCCGTCCAGATACAGGTCGCCCAGCAGCTTGGTCGCAGCGAGGTTGCCCGCGTCAGAGAGCTTCTGGATCCCCGGCAGGGCGCGCTTGTAGAGCTCTTCGGCCTTCTGCGCATCCACCTTGCGGGCGGTCTCCACATCATACTCGCCGGTGGCGTCGGCAGCGTTGCTCACGTGGTTGGGAGCGGGGCTGTTGTAGAAATCGGCCAGGCTCATCAGCTCAAAGGGCGTGAGGTTTGCGGCTGTTGCTGCCTTGTTGGCCGCGTCCAGCGCCAGCTCATGCTTTTTCTCCACACCGCGGCCCTTGGCAAAGCACTCGGCAAGGTAGGTCATGCTCATGCCGTAGTCAGGGGACGCAGGGTCCACCTCGTCCGCTACGGCGACGAACTTGATGTAGCGGCGTGCGGCCTCGTCTTTGTCCATACGGGTGCCGTTGCCGAAGTCAGAGGCCTCAGCCAGCATGTAGGCCGCACTCGGATAGCCGCCCTTGGAGGCGGTTTCCAGATAGCTCAGAGCCTTGGCGTAGTTGATGTCAGTGCCGAGGCCGAGATAGTAAGCTTTGCCCAGCAGAGCAGAAATGGCGGGGTCCGATGCGTCGGCGGCACTTGCCGTACGAAATGCAGCTTCGTAATCCCCGCTGTCAAAGAGAGCGTCGGGCGTCTCGTCAGCATAGGCGCTGGCGCCGGCAAAGCAGCTCAGCGTCATAACAAGCAGCAGCATCGCTGCAATTGTTCTTTTCATATGTTTGGGTCTCCTTCCAAGACTGTAATTACTTTTTTTAGAGCGGTTTATTATATAACGTCTTCCCCGCTTTTTCAACTCCAATTGCCGGAATAAACGCAAAAAACGTTATCTTCAAACAGAATTTTCGTTCTGTTCACAAAAGCAAAGGACAGGCCGCGCCGTGCGGCCTGTCCTTTTTGACGTTGAATTTCAGGAGAAGTTCCCGAAAGATTTTACAGTCTCTGGTTCTTCTCGATATCGAGGAAGTACTTGTAGGTGTCCACGGTCAGCTCGCCGCAGGCGGCCTCGTCGCAGGCGATGATAGCTGCATTGTGAAGCTGCAGGGCGCTGCAGGTCCACTTCTGACTCACGCCGCCTTCAACGGTGGCAGCCAGGGCGCGGGCCTTGTTGTGGCCGCTGATGAGCACCAGAACTTCCTTGGAATCGGTCACGGTGCCGATGCCGACGGAGAGGGCGCGGGTGGGGACCTTGGAGGGGTCGTTACCGAAGAAGCGGGAGTTTACGAGTATGGTGTCGGTGGTCAGATCTCTCAGGCCTGTGCGGGAGGAAAGAGAGGTGTAGGGCTCGTTGAAGGCCAGGTGGCCGTCCACGCCGATACCGCCCATGAAGAGGTCAATGCCGCCGTAGGAGGCGATCTTTTCCTCGTAGCGCGCGCACTCGGCTTCGGGATCCTCGGCCATGCCGTTTAGGATGTTGATGTTCTCCGGCTTCATATCGACCAGATGGTCGAAGAGATTGTCGTGCATGAAATACCAGTAGCTCTGGTCGTGCTCGTGGGGCAGACCCACGTACTCATCCATGTTGAAGGTGACGACGTTGGCAAAGCTCAGCTCGCCGGCCTGATTCATGCGCACAAGCTCCCTGTAAACACCGATGGGGGAGGAGCCGGTAGGCAGACCCAGCACGAAGGGGCGGTCTTCCTTGTGAGCGCGGATCCTGGACGCGATGTAATCAGCGGCCCACTTGCACATCTTCTCGTAATTATCCTGAATAACAACTCTCATGTCAGTACTCCTTTTATAAAGATGTTCAACGGCGCACAGGGTTCTGTTACGGTCTTGATTCCGCTTTTTGTCCCTGCGCTTTCGACCCGCTGTGAGCCGTGGCGGCATCCGCCGAATCTTTCGATCACCGCCAACCTCGTCAACCAGTTACGGTCCCGGCGCTGACAGCCTCCCAAAACCTCCCGTAGGGAGTCTGTTTTAAGCTGAGTTTATTATACCATAGCCGCGTTGCGTCTATGGTATAATACGTCATGTTTTCCGGTTGCCCCGTCAGGGGCGAGGAAAACGACTGAAATAAACTATAATAAGCACATTGTGCTTATTATAGCGTGTTTTCGGCCGATGTCAAGCAAAGCGGAGACTGCTCATCGTTCCATAAACCGAATCAGCGCAGATTTCCACTTGCCGCCGTAAGGATGCTCCCGAAGGGGAAGATTGAACTTGCTTGAGCCGATCAGAACGGTGGAGGGGTGGGTAAACTCACGAAAACCCCATTCCCCGTGATAGGCACCCATGCCGGAGTGACCCACACCGTTGAAGGGGACACCCCTGACCATCATATGAAGGCAGACCTCGTTGATGCAGCCGCCTCCGTACTGCATGCGCTGCATAACGTCCTTGGCCCAGCGGATGTCCTTTGTGAACAGATAGAGGGCAAGTCCGTGCTCGCGGCGGGAGATCGTATCCAGGAGGGCCTCAATTTCCGCGTCCGGATAGGGGACGACGGGAAGCAGCGGAGAAAACAGCTCATGCTGAACGATATCTTCATGGATATCCACGGGGTAAATGACCGTCGGGGCATATCTGAGTGTCTGCGCGTCACCTTCGCCGCCGAGCATGATACGGTCACGGTAAGCGTCCGCGGTTTTGACACATTTTTCAAAGGCGGCGGGGGTGATCATGCGGGGATATTCGGGATTCTGGACGGGATCTGTCCCGATCTGGGCGATAAAAGCGGCCTTCAATTCTTCGAGAAAACGGTCCGCGACCTCCGCGGCCACTGCCACCTGATTGATGTTTATGCAGATCTGCCCGCTGTTGAGAATCTTGAAGAAAGCGATCTTACGCGCGGCGTCTTTGAGATCGGCATCCTTGCGAATTACACACCAGTTTCCCGTCTCACCGCCGAGCTCCAGCGCCGCGGAAGTGAGGTTCTTTGCCGCAGCCTCCAGCACATGGACGCCCACGCGCGGCGAGCCGGTGTAGAAAATCTTGTCGAAGCGCTCATTGAGACACAGGTCCGCCACGTCATGTCCGCCGTCAATGACCACGATATATTCGGGCGGGAAGGTCTCGGCAATGATGCGCTTGATGAGCGCCGTGCAGCTGGGGGACTTGGAACTTGCCTTGATGACGGCGGTGTTGCCGCCCGCAATGCAGGAGACCAGCACCCCAAGCGACAGCAGAACCGGGAAGTTAAAGGGACTGATGATGAGACTCACTCCATAGGGGAGCTTGTAGACCTTTGTGATCACGCTGGGAAAGCAATGCAGACCGCTGAAAACCGTCTCCGGCTTTGCCCAGCGCCTGAGCCCCCGGGCGGTCTCATTGAGCTCCAGCAGCAGGCTCCCGATATCGCAGAAGTAAGCCTCCAGCGGCGCACGGCCAAGATCCGCTTTAAGTGCATGTTCCAGCTCATTGCAGTGACGAATCACAGCCTCTTTCAGCTTTTGAAGCTGCTTGAGGCGAAAGTCCGGATCCAGCGTCTGGCCGGTGCGGAAATACGCACGCTGTTTTTCGACGATTTCATGAATCGCGGCCGCGTTCATATATCTCCCTCCCGGGACTTGTACTCTTCAAAGAAAGCTTTCACTGCGTAGAACAGCTCCTGCGTTACGCCGCTGATGCCCGCGTCGCGGTTATAGTAGGCGCACACATCCTCGATGTCCGGCAGGTAGGGGAGAGGGAAGATATAGATGTTCTTGAGATAGTCTGCCTGCAGTTCGGGGGAGAGCATATCCCAGAAGACCCTGGCGTAAATGAACACGCCGATACCGGAATTTGCAAGCTGAAAGGCATTCTCTATATTGGTCAGCTCGCACACAAAACGGGGAGAGATGGCATAGTATTTAAGGTAGCTGCTCAGCGCGCGCCCACCCGAGGACTGCCGCGGAATCTTGATAAACGGCGCGGCCTCAAAGAAACTCAGGTCGGCGCTCCGGGAGAATTTTTCCACCAGTTCATCAAGCCTGTCTCCCGCGAGCGAGACCATAATATCCTTCGGCACTACCAGCAGCTGTTCCTTGCGGCAAAGGGGGATGGCCTCAAACTTTTCGGGCACGCTGCCCAGCGAGCCGATCACCAGGTCTACCCCCTCGTAGGAGATGGACTTCTGCATCACATCCGGCGATTCCTCATTGAGCTTGATGTAGGTGTCGGGGTGTTCGCGCAGAAACTCGGGCAGCACCCGCGGCAGGATCGCGCGGGCGATGGTGTGCTCGATTCCCAAATGAATATAGTGCGCACCGCTGAAGCTCTTGCTCGAGCTTTCCTCGAACTGCTGCTTGAGCATCAGGATCTCCTTGGCGATCGGCAGGAGTCTGCCCCCGTCCGGAGTCAATCCCAGGGGGCGGGAGCGAATGAAGAGCGTGGTGCCCAGATCCTCCTCCAGCTTGGCGACCTGCTTGGACAGGGTCTGCTGGGAAATAAAGAGGTTTTTGGCGGCGGAAGAGAAGCTTTTTTCCTCGGCTACCGCGATGAAGCTTTTTAAGAGTGTAAAGTCCATGATAATGTCTCCGTAAAAGCAAAGATTGATCGCCTGTGCGGCGGGATCGTGATTTCCAGTTGAATCCAATTTTAACAGCAAAAGGCAATTTAGACAAATTCTTTTATTTGATTTTCATAAAATACACAAAGCCGGACGCCGCGAAATTGTCAAAACGGCAAAAAAAGAAAAAGGGACTTGTCAAAATCAACTTTTGGTTGTAGTATAACACCACAACAGGCGTAAAGCAAGTCCCGCCTGGTAAAAATTTTCGAGAGAAAAGAAAAAATAACATATGGAGGGTTTTAACATGAAAAAGGTCATTGCATTTCTGCTTGTAGCAGTAATGGTCTTCGCACTGTGTGCCTGCGGCAAAACGTCCTCGACTGAGCTCAAGTATGCTACCGGCGGCACTTCCGGCACCTATTATGGATTCAGCGGCGTTATCGCCAACGTCCTCAATGAGAAGCTTAAGAACACCCTGAACATCAAAGTCGAGTCCACCGGCGCTTCCAAGGCCAACATCCAGATGCTGGCTTCCGGTGACGCCGACATCGCCATCGTCCAGAACGACGTTATGTCCTATGCCTACACCGGCACCGATCTGTTCGAAGGCACCGACCCCATCACCAGCTTCTCCGCTGTCTGCTCCTGCTACCCCGAGTACGTGCAGATCCTGGCCAAGAAGGACATCACCTCTATCGAGCAGTTGGCCGGCAAGAATGTCTCCGTCGGCGACGCCGGCAGCGGCACCGAGTTCAACGCCCGTCAGATCCTGGCTGCCTACAACCTGAGCTTCGACGACATCAAGGTCTCCAACCAGAGCTTTGCTGACTCCGCCGATGCTCTGAAGAACGGCACAATCGACGCCGCCTTCGTCGTGGCCGGCTACCCCACCACCGCTGTCACCGAGCTTGCCACCAACTACGACTTCAACCTCCTGCCCATCGACAAGGACCATGCCGATTCCCTGCAGTCCGATTATGGCTTCTACTACTACGGTGTGATCCCCGGCGGCACCTACAGCCCTGTTGCTGACGATGTTCCCGCTGTTGCCGTTATGGCTACCATCGTTGCTTCCAACAAGGTCTCTTCCGATGTGATCTATGCCTTTGTCAAGGGCCTGTTTGACTACAAGGCCGACATCACTTCCGGCCACGTCAAGGGCAACGAGCTCGACCTGAACACCGCAGTCTCCGGTGTTTCCATCCCCTGGCACGAGGGTGCTGCCAAGTACTACACCGAGATGGGTCTCGACATCGGCTGAGCCTGAGAAACTTTGAAAGCTCATCGTAAAACCATGATGATAGCCGCGGCGATCCTTGTGGTCGCTGCGGCTGTCACATTTATCGTCCTGGCGTTGAGAGAGCCCGGCCTTGTGCTGTGCGAGCAGGACACGGGGCGGGTTTTCGCCCGCCTTCCTCTGAAAGACGGGGACAGCTTCTCCGTTACCTTCCGCCACAGCGTGAATAAAAGTGATGTGACGGAAATCTACCAGCGCCGCGGAAAAGAGATCTGGCTCACGGGCTGTGTCTACTACGGCTTCGGCGCAGGTGTGGCCGAGGTGCTTGAACCCGGCTGGACACTGGAAAACGGAGAAAACGGGGAAATGATCATCGGCAATATCGAGCAGAAAATGTACGACCTGACCTACATCGTGGGTACGGTTTATGATCATATTCTCGACATTAACGGAGAAAAGATCATCCTGAACGAGCTTTGCGGCAAAAACGCAAAGGTTTGTTTCAGCATCAAGTAATTCAATTGTGTGCATTGTCCGCAGTTGAATTTTAGGAGTGTGACGCAACATGCCGGAATTTGAGAAGAAGTATAAAAAGACGTCCAAGGAGCTCCACGATGAAGAGCTCATTGAAAAGGATGACTTCGGCGAAACCCCTGAGGAGATAGAAAAAAATACCACCGCTGTATTGGAAAAGTATGACCGCGAGGCCAACGTCCGCGTCTATAAAGGCTTCTCGCGCGTTTTCGTGCGCATTCTCTTTGTGCTTTTCTCCATGTATGCGATCTTCCTGCTGTTTTACCCGGGCGAGATCCGTATGGAGCGCGCCTCGTTTGTGGGGCTGATTGTGCTGCTGGTGTTTGTCAACTTCCCCGCCACGCGCAATCCGAAGCTGAAGAAGATCAACTTCATTCCCTGGTACGACCTGATCCTGATGGCACTCGGGACGGTCTCCTACCTTTACTTTGTCATCAACTACCGGGCGATCATCAACCGCGGCATCATGCTTACCCCGCTGGAGGTGTGGCTGGGCGTGATCGGCATTCTGATTACGCTGGAGGCCTGCCGCCGCGCGGTCGGCCTGCCGATCGTCATTGTCGCCTCGGTATTCATCATCTACGCCATGACGCAGAAATCTCTGCGCATGAACGTATATAACCTGTTCTATACCGCCGACGGCATCATCGGCACTCCTATCCGCGCCTGCCTGAACTTTATCGTGCTGTTTGTCATCTTCGGTGCGTTTCTGGATAAGACGGGCATCACCCAGTTCTTTATTGAACTTGCAAACTCCGTCGCGGGCGCTTCCTCCGGCGGCCCGGCAAAGGTCGCGGTCATCTCCTCCGCCCTGTGCGGCATGGTGTCCGGCTCCTCTGTCGGCAACACCGTGACCACCGGTTCCGTCACCATCCCGATGATGAAAAAAACCGGCTACAAACCGGAATTTGCGGGCGCAGTCGAAGCGGCGTCCTCTACCGGCGGCCAGATCATGCCGCCCATCATGGGTGCGGCGGCCTTCCTGATGGTGGAATATGTCACCATGCCGGACACCGTCGTCAGCTACGGATACATCGCCCTGCGCGCGGTTCTGCCCGCAGCTCTGTACTTTGCGGGCATCTTCATGATGGTTCACCTTGAAGCCAAGAAAAACGGCCTGACCGGTATTCCCCGCAATCAGCTGCCGAAGTTCTGGCCCCTCTTCCTGCGCAAGGGCTTCCTGCTCCTGCCGCTCGTGGCGCTGGTGTACTTCCTCATGACCCGCACCATGGCCTTCGCCGCCATCGCCGCCACCGGCCTTGCCATCCTGGTGAGCATGGTGTTCCCGGACACCCGCATCATTCGTGTCAGCTACACCGATGAGATGGGTTACCGCCTCGACCTCTACCGCCTGACCGACGCGCTGGAAGCCGGCGCCAAGAGCACCCTGACCGTCGGCATCGCCTGCGCGGTCGCGGGCATCATCGCCTGCGTCATCACCACCACCGGCATCGGCTCCTCCCTGATCTCCATCATCATCGGCGCCTCCGGCGGCTACAAGATCGTGGCCCTCTTCCTCACGATGCTCACCTGCATCATCCTCGGCATGGGCGTGCCCACTACCGCAAACTACGTCATCATGGCCACCACCTGCGCCCCCGTGCTGATCCGCATGGGCATCCCCAGCATCGCGGCCCACATGTTCGTGTTCTATTTCGGCATCGTGGCCGATATCACCCCGCCGGTTGCGCTGGCCGCCTATGCAGGCGCCGCCATCGCCCACGGCAACCCCATGAAGACCGGCGTCAACGCCACCAAGCTTGCCATCGCGGCGTTCATCATCCCCTACATTCTCGCGCTCAACCCCGCAATGGTCTTCGTGGACACCACCGCCATCGAGGTCATCTCCATCGTCGTGACCTCCCTTGTGGGCATGTTCGCGATCTCCATGGCGCTGGAGGGCTACTACCGCGGCACGCTGCCCGTACCGTTCCGCATCATTGCCGCTGCCGGCGGTCTGATGCTGATCTATCCCGGCGTGGTGACCGATATCATCGGTATCCTTCTGGTCGGCGCTGTCATCGCGGTGCAGATCATGAAAGAGAAGAAAACCGCAAAGGCGTAAAACAAAAATCTCCAAAAACATAAAAAACTGCGAACACATGACGTGTCCGCAGTTTTTTGTATGTAAGCCCCCTTTCGAAAAAGAGGGCTGTCACGAAGTGACTGAGGGATCGATCCCTTCACCGCAAGCGGTCCAGACAAGCTTTGACTGTCGCGCGTTTCTCGCGCGTCAGAATCTTCCTTTTTCCAAAGGGAGGTAAAAGGCTTACTCGAAATCCAGTACTCTCTTCATGCGGATGAGGGTGTTGCGGTTGCGGATGGCAGCGGAGATGTCCAGCATCTCATCGGCCAGGGCGGGGTCAATGCCGATATGCTCGGGCAGGTACTTGCAGCCGCACTCGGAGTAGAGCTTTTCCATCTCCTCGACGGAGGGAAGCGCGTCGAGCATGGCCTTGATCTCGTCCCAGTGATCCACGATGTTCTGGGGATCGAAGGTGCCCAGCACGTCGTTCTCGTTCTCCTTCATGATACCGTCCGCCAGACGCTCGCCGAACTTCTCCACGACCCAGTCACGGGTCAGGGGCACAAAGGGCTTGGCCTTGGGCTTCATGCCCGCCAGCTTGTGATATTCGCGGATGCAGGCGAAGGTGCCCACACCGACGCACTCGCCGTGGATGCCCTCGGCCTTTTCAAAGCGCGGGGGCTTCATCTCCACCAGGTGGGCCATCAGGTGCTCGGCGCCGGAGGCGGCGCGGGAGTGGTCGAGAAGCTGCATGGTCAGGCCGCTTTCCATCTGGGCCATGGTCATGGCCTCGTGGTCGGCAACGCCGGTGGCGGCGTACTTGTCGGCAGCGTCACGCATGAGCTTGAGGGCGTGCTCAGCAAGGTCGGCGACCATCGGGCAGTAGTACTCGCCGTCTACAAGATGGGAAATGCGCCAGTCGGCCAGAGAAGTGTACTTTGCCAGAATGTCGTTGATGCCGCTGGCAATCAGGCGCTTGGGAGCGCCGCCGATGATGTCAAGGTCGGCGACGACAAGGACAGGTGCGCACATGGGAGTGGATTTCTTCTGCCCGTTGATGATGGCAGAGCAGATGTTGGCGGTGAAACCGTCAGAGGAGGCCAGCGTCGGGATGGCAACAAAGGGAATGCCCAGCTTGTAGGCGGGGTAGCGGCCGAAGTCCATGATGGTGCCGGCGCCGACGGCGACGATCACCTCGGGGGAATCCAGATCCTTCATCATCTTCTCAATGAGGATATCCTCAGCGCGAAGACCGTTGGGATCAAGGACAATGTTCTGGTCGGCCCTGACATGCTTGCCCTCGGTCAGCTTCCAGGTGATCTGGTCATAGACCACCGTGCGCTTGCCGGTAAGGCCGAGCTCCTGCATGTACTCTTCAAAATGATCGATGGCCTTCTCGGCCACGACGACCTTGCGGGTCTCCAGGGTATGCGTGCGTCCGCAGACGCATTTGCCGGTATATTGTTCGCAATCCATGATCATGGGACAGTACCTCCGTTTTTTTATAGGTTCTACACGGAAAGTTTACCATATTCAACGGTACCATACAAGTGGCGAAACGCAAAATCCGAAGCAGGTTTTTCCGGTCAAATTTCACAAGCATGAGCCTTACACTGCCGAAAAGTTGGGGGAATCGTAAAAAATAAATGTCAGCGCTTGACAGCTTCGATTTGCTGTGCTAAAGTGAAGGCACTTTTAAGGAAGGAGGCTCATCTGATGTTTGCTCGTTTTTTCAACGGTTCTCATACGCAGGACTCAAACGATGCAAGCTTTGAGTCTGCCTTCGCATGCGCTTCTTTCTTTGCTGCCCTGCTGCTTTTGATTGACACTGTTATTGCAGTGTCAATTTTTGTTTCCGCTGATTTTGCCGCCCTGCTTGTTGGCCTCAGCGTAGCAATTGTGGCGGATGTTGTACTTCTGCGCGTACTGCTTACGCTTCTGAATCTGAGACGATCAAAACCGTCTGCGGTTTCAATCTGATACACAGATTGGCCCCGATCGTTTTGGTCGGGGTCGATTTTTGTATATGAAAGTGTTAATCCAAATTTTGAAAAGGAGAAATCAACATGAAGAAAGTATTCGCATTCGCACTCGTTCTCGCGATGGTCTTCGCGCTGGCTGTCCCCGCCTATGCCGACGGAGCCATCAAGATCGGCGGTACCGGCCCCCTGACCGGCGGCGCCGCCATTTATGGCAACGCGGCGAAAAACGGTGCCGAGATCGCCGTTGAAGAGATCAATGCCAAGGGCGGCATCCAGTTCGAACTCCGCTATGAGGACGACACGCACGACGCAGAGAAGGCCGTCAACGCCTACAACACCCTGAAGGACTGGGGTATGCAGATCTCTCTGGGTTCCGTTACCTCCAAGCCCTGCGAAGCCACTTCTGCCGAGACCTATGCCGACCGCATCTTTGCCCTGACTCCCTCGGCTTCCTCCGTGGCTGTCATCAATGGCAAGGACAACCAGTTCCAGATGTGCTTCACCGATCCCAACCAGGGCTCCGCTTCTGCGCAGTACATCGCCGACAAGAGCCTGGCCTCCAAGGTTGCTATCATCTGGAAGAACGACGACGTGTACTCCAAGGGCATTTATGATACCTTTATGGCCGCTGCCCCCGGTCTCGGCCTTGAGGTTGTCAGCGACACCACCTTCAATGACGGCAACGCCACCGACTTCTCCGTCCAGATTGCCGACGCCCAGAGCAAGGGCGCGGAGCTGGTCTTCCTCCCCATGTACTATGACGCCGCTTCCCTGATCCTCACCCAGGCCAGCGCTGCCGGCTTTGCGCCCAAGTGGTTCGGCGTGGACGGCATGGACGGCATCCTCGACCTCGAGGGCTTTGACAAGTCCCTGGCCGAAGGCGTGTACCTGCTGACCCCGTTCAACGCTGACTCCGCGGATGAGCGCACCCAGGCCTTTGTCGCAAAGTTCCAGGAGCGCTTCGGCGGTATCCCCAACCAGTTTGCCGCTGACGGCTATGACTGTGTCTACGCCTTTGCCCAGGCCTGCGAGGCTGCCGGCATCACCGCCGACATGAGCGCCGAGGAAGTCTGCGACGCCATGATCGAGCAGTTCACCACCATGACCTTTGACGGCCTCACCGGCGAAGGCATGACCTGGGGCGCTGACGGTGCCGTCACCAAGAGCCCGAAGGGCATGATTATCGAGAACGGCGCTTACGTTGGTCTCGACTGATTCAACACACGGCAAAACAGGCAAAATCTATCAGGAACGCGGGCGGGGTCCCGCCCGCGTTCCTCAATAATCACCGTACGAAACGCTGACGAAAAGCTCAGTCTAAGCGACTGGGCTTTTCGGGAGCGTTTCGTCCAGTACATACAGAGGTGAAACGATGAGTTTTCTGAACTTTCTGATCAGCGGCATCAGCCTCGGCAGTATTTATGCCATCATCGCGCTGGGCTACACCATGGTCTACGGTATCGCCAAGATGCTGAATTTTGCCCACGGCGATGTAATCATGGTGGGCGCTTATGTGTGCTTCTTCGCCGCTTCCAAGTATCAGCTTCCTCCGCTGGTTGGAATTCTTGCGGCGGTCGCGGTCTGCACGGCGCTCGGCATGGTGATCGAAAAGCTGGCCTATAAGCCTCTGCGGCAGGCTACATCCCTGGCGGTGCTGATCACGGCTATCGGCGTGAGCTACTTTCTCCAGAACGCGGCGCTGCTGCTCTGGACGCCGAACCCCAAAATTTTCCCCAACCTCTTTGCGCGCGTGGTGGACGGGCAGAAAATCAATGGCTTCCAGCTCTTTGGCGGACAGCTGCGCATCTCATATGTGACGGTCATTACCATCATTGTCTGCATTATCATTATGGTAGTGCTCACGCTCTTCACCAGCCGCACACGCACCGGCAAAGCCATGCGTGCCTGTTCTGAGGACAAGGGGGCCGCCCAGCTCATGGGCATCAATGTAGATACTACCATCTCCATCACCTTTGCCATCGGCTCGGGTCTCGCCGCCATCGCTGGTGTACTGCTCTGCTCGGCCTATCCGACCCTGGTGCCCACCACCGGCTCCATGCCCGGCATCAAGGCCTTTACCGCGGCGGTGTTCGGCGGCATCGGCTCCATCCCCGGCGCGCTGCTGGGCGGCCTGCTGCTGGGCGTGATCGAGATTCTGGCCAAGGCGTATATCTCCACCCAGATGTCTGACGCCATCGTGTTTCTGGTCCTGATCATCGTGCTGCTTGTCAAGCCAGCAGGCCTGCTCGGCAGGAAGATCAGCGAGAAAGTCTGAGGTGAACGGCATGAAACTGAACAAAAGCTCAAGAAAGAATATCCTAACCTACGGCGTGGTCATCACGGCTTTCATCATCATGCAGATCGTCGCCAAGGGCGGACATCTGAGCTCCTCGCTCAAGGGCATGCTGGTGCCCATCTGCGCCTACGTGGTCATGGCGGTGTCCCTGAACCTCACCGTGGGCATCCTCGGCGAGCTGTCCCTGGGCCACGCGGGCTTCATGAGCGTCGGTGCCTTCATGGGTACTACCACAGCCATTGCCCTGCAAAATGCTGTTCCCTCCGCCCCGCTGCGCCTCGCCATTGCGCTTGTTGTCGGCGCGATCTTTGCTGCCATCGTGGGCTTTCTCGTTGGCATCCCGGTCCTGCGCCTCAACGGCGACTATCTGGCCATCGTGACGCTGGCCTTTGGCGAAATCATCAAGAGCATTTTCAATAACCTCTATCTCGGCATCGATGCAAACGGCATCCACATGAGCCTGCTTGAGGACAAGACCAACCTCCTTGAGGGCGGGAAGCTCATCATCGCAGGCCCCATGGGAATCGGCGGCATCAAAAAAATTGCGACATTCTCAGCGGGCGTTATTCTCATTATGATCTGCCTTGTTGTGATCTTCCATCTGGTCAACAGCCGCCAGGGCCGCGCCATCATGGCTGTGCGCGACAATCGTATCGCGGCAGAGTCCGTGGGCATCAACGTCACCCACTACAAGATGATGGCCTTTGTGACCTCCGCTGCTATGGCGGGCGCCGCGGGCGCGCTGTTTGCGCTCAATTATTCCACGATCGTTGCCAACAAGTTCGACTTCAACACCTCGATCCTGGTGCTGGTCTTCGTGGTCTTCGGCGGCCTGGGCAATATGCTCGGCTCCGTGATTGCGGCCGCTGCCCTGACCATTCTGCCCGAGGCTCTGCGCAGCTTCGCAAGCTACCGTATGCTGATCTACGCGATCGTGCTGATCCTGGTGATGCTGGCAACCAACAACCCCACGCTCAAGGGTTTCTTTGCCTCCCTGCGCGGAAGGTTTAACAAAAACAGTGAGAAGGAGGCGAGCGCATCGTGAGTGACATCAGAAAACGCCGGGCGGGTCTTGAGACCGTGTCCCCGGTCGTCCCGGTACAGACCACCTACTATGTGCCGCAGCGCGACGTGGACAAGTCGCCCATCCTCCAGTGCATCAATCTGGGCATCTCCTTCGGCGGCCTGAAGGCTGTCGAGGACTTCAACCTCACCCTCGGCCGCACCGAGATCGCGGGCCTCATCGGGCCCAACGGCGCGGGCAAGACCACGATCTTCAACCTTCTGACAAAGGTCTACCAGCCCACCCACGGCACGATCCTGCTTGACGGCAAGGACACCGCCAACATGACCACCGCCCAGGTGAACCGTGCCGGTATCGCCCGCACCTTCCAGAACATCCGGCTGTTCCATAACCAGACCGTGGCGGACAATGTGCTCATCGGCCTGCACAACGAGATGGATTATGGCATGCTCGGCGGCATCCTTCGTCTGCCCGGCTACTGGCGGGCCGAAAAGATCGCACGAAACCGCGCCATGGAGTATCTGGCCCTCTTCCACCTTGATCAGCACGCTGACGAACTGGCAGGCTCCCTGCCCTACGGCGCGCAGAGAAGACTGGAGATCGCCCGCGCTTTGGCGACAAACCCGTCTCTCCTGCTGCTCGACGAGCCGGCTGCGGGCATGAACCCCTCTGAAACAGCGGAGCTGATGGAAAACATCGTCAAGATTCGAGACACCTTCCATATCGCCATCCTGCTCATTGAGCATGACATGAGCCTGGTTATGAACATCTGTGAGGGCATTGCGGTCTTAAACTTCGGCAGACTGATCGCCAAGGGCAATGCCGATGCCATCCGCAACGATCCCGTAGTGGTCGAGGCTTACCTCGGCAGAAGGGGGGCAAAGGAATCATGATGATGCTCAAGGCTGAGAATCTGAATGTCTACTATGGCCCCATCCATGCCGTCAAGGGCGTGAGCTTCGAGGTCAACGAGGGTGAGGTCGTAACTCTCATCGGCGCAAACGGCGCCGGCAAGTCCACCTCGCTGAAAACCATCTCCGGCCTCATGCGCAGCCGCGGCGGTTCTATTGAATTTATGGGCAAGTCCATCGCCTCCACTGCGGCTCACAAGATCGTGGAGCTCGGTATCGCACATGTCCCCGAAGGGCGCCGCATCTTTACCAGCATGACCGTGGAGGAAAACCTGGATATGGGCGCCTTCACCGTGCGCGGCAGCAATATTGACGCCGACAAGGAGCGCGTGTTTGAGCAGTTCCCCCGCCTCAAGGAGCGCCGCAGACAGATCGCGGGAACACTCTCCGGCGGCGAGCAGCAGATGCTGGCCATGGGCCGCGCACTCATGTCGCACCCGAAGCTCCTGATGCTGGATGAGCCCTCCATGGGGCTTGCGCCCATCCTGGTCGAGCAGGTGTTCGACATCATTGCCGCCCTGCACAAAGCGGGCACCACTATCCTTCTGGTCGAGCAGAACGCCGAAATGGCGCTCTCCATCGCCGACCGCGCCTATGTCATGGAGACCGGACGCATCACGCTCAGCGGCACCGGTAAGGAACTTGCCGCCAGCGAAGAGGTGCAGAAGGCCTACCTCGGCGGCTGAATTGCATATGAAACAGGGAACGGCCCGCGCCGTTCCCTGTTTTCGTACATAACTGTCATTGCGAACCAGTGCGCACACTGGTGTGGCAATCCGTCCTTTTGCAAACGGAAGATCTAATTCCCGAGTTCCTTTTTGATTCTGCGGATCGCGTTTTTTTCCAGGCGCGACACCTGGGCCTGAGAGATACCGACGGTTTTGGCGACCTCCATTTGGGTGCGCCCGTCGTAAAAGCGCAGGGCGAGGATGCGTTTTTCCCGTTCGTCAAGCCGCCGCACCGCTTCCTCCAGTGCAATCTGTTCCAGCCAGTGCTCGTCCGTGTTTCGGCTGTCACCGATCTGGTCCATGACCGTGGCAGTTTCTCCGGCGTCGGAATAGATAGGATCATAGAGCGATACGGGATCGGTAATAGCTTCCAGGGCGAAAACTACCTCCTGCCTCGGAATATCGAGGCTCCTGGCAATTTGGTCTACATCCGGCTCCCGCCCGGTCTCGGCGGTGAGCTTTTCTTTTGCCTGCAGAACGCGGTAGGCTGTGTCCCGCATGGATCGAGACACCCGTACCGCACTGTGATCCCGTAAAAACCGCCGCAGCTCACCTGCAATCATGGGAACACCGTAGGTGGAAAACTGAACATTCTGGCCCAGGTCAAAGCAGTCGACGGCTTTGATGAGGCCAATGCAGCCGACTTGGAAAAGATCGTCCATGCTTTCACCGCGGCCGGTGAACTTCTGGATCACAGACAGCACCAGCCGGAGATTGCCCGCAATCAGTGCCTGCCGTGCCTCGTGATCACCTGAGCGGGCCTTTTCCAACAGCGTCCTTGTTTCTGCCGCCTTGAGTACCGGTAACTTCGCCGTGTTCACCCCGCAGATTTCAACCTTCCCCTGCATGAAAAACACCACTCCCTTTTGAAAGAGTGGTGTTAGTATTTCCCGCCCTGGGAAATTTGATACAGGGGGACATGTATTGCATGGAAAGCAGGAACAAATGCACGATTTGGCAATCAAAAGAAACAGTTGACAAATCCATTTTCTGCAAGCATTATTTAACTGAATTATATCTCACGGAATCCAAATTCAGCATAATCTGATACGCATTTTAAGACATTCTTATTTCAGAAAACGTAAGGGGGTGAGGACGTGGCCTACAGTGAACTGATCAAAAACTTTGAGAAGATCCGCGATTATATGCGGGAATTCTATATCTACGGATTCAAAAGCCGCGAGGATTATACAAAGAAGAGCGCACGCAGCTATGACGATGAGCGCCGCAGGATCGAAAGCTGGCTGGGCGGCTACATGGCTTTCCGCCGTACCGGCGAGGGAAAGAATGTCTTCATTTCTGTGGACAACCGCAGCGTGACCTTCAACCCTCTGCACAACGCATGGAAGGCCAAAAGCTTCACCGACAAGGATATCGTGCTGCATTTCTGCATCCTCGATATTCTTTCTGACGGCACGGCTCGCGGCGTAACTGAAATCTCCGATCATGTGGCGGCTTATCTTTCTCACACGGACACGCCGTTTGAAATCGATGAATCTACGATTCGCAAGAAGCTGAAGGAATACACGGAACTGGGCATTATCCGGAGTGAGAAAGCCGGGCGATCTCTTCTGTACCGCATCGCGGACAGCAATGTGGATCTTTCCTCGTGGGAGGATGCCGCGGCATATTACTCCGAAGAAGCGCCGTTCGGCGTGATCGGTTCGTATCTGCTTGACCGGCAGAAGGAAGTGCCGGAGCATTTCAGCTATAAGCACCACTATCTGCTGCACACGCTGGACACGCAGATCCTCTTTGACGCGCTGTGCGCAATGAAGGAAAAACGCTGCATTGACATCGTCAACTTCAGTATCCGCAAAGATGCCGAGCATGAGCACCGCGTGTATCCGCTGCGCTTCTATATCAGCACACAGACCGGGCGAGAATATCTTTTGGCGTATCACTACAAGTTCCGCAAGCCCATGTTCTTCCGTCTGGATACGATCCGCGCCATCAAAGCCGGGCCGGTTGAGACCAGGTGTGAAAAATATGAGGGCTTTGCCGGCAAGTTTGACGAAAACCTCTGGGGCGTGTCTACGGGCGGCGATTACAGTGTGGATCATGTGGAGCTCACCCTCCATGTGGGAGACAACGAAAGCTATATTATTGACCGGCTGGAGCGGGAAAAGCGCCACGGGCGGATCGAGCCTGTCGATGACCATACCTATAAATTTGTGGCAGACGTGTATGACGCCGGAGAGCTTTTGATGTGGGCGCGGAGCTTTATCGGCCGCGTGGTAAGATTTGAGAGCGACAATAAGTTTGCGGTCACCCGGTTTTATGATGATGTGAGGCGTATGCGTGATATGTACGGAGGTGACGGGTCATGATCTTCTCTGAAATCTACGGCAGCTATTTCAAGGCAGTCTCGGCCATCCTCTCCAAGGCCGTTGATGGTGTGCTGACCGAACGGGAACTTACGCGCACCGTACTGGAGAACGCTTTCGGTGAAAGCCTGGTTACGATTCCCGCCAGGCTGACAGACGGCAGCTGGCCGCTGATTACGACGGATTTTGGCACTCCGCTGCAGAACAAGCCCCAGATGCCTTTGACAACGCTGGAAAAGCAATGGCTCAAGGCGCTGCTTCTTGATCCCCGCGTTTGCCTGTTTAATCCCTCCGAGGAGGGATTGGAGGACGTTGAGCCGCTTTTTACGCCGGATCAGTTTGTGTACTTCGACCGCTATGCGGATGGAGACGATTATTCCGATCCTCGTTATATCGAGCATTTTCGTATGATCATCCGGGCCATGCATGAAAAGAGGAAGCTCCGCGTCCGCTTCCATGGGCACCGGGGCACCAGGCAGAGCTATATCTGTATCCCTTACCGGCTGGAGTATTCCTCCAAGGATGATAAATTTCGGCTCATTACCGGGTTTCGAAACAAGCCGCTGACGGTCAATCTCTCGCGGATCGACTCTGTGGAGATTCTCGATCCCTGGGAGGAAGATGAATACCGCCTGCCGCAGGAGCGTGAAAAAGAGCTCGTTATGGAGCTGTATGATACGCGGAATGCGCTGGAGCGTGCCATGCTCCACTTCTCCGATCTGGAGAAGGAGACGGAGCGGATCGATGACCGACGCTATCGGATCACGCTGCACTACCGTCAGGGGGACGAGACGGAGATTCTGATCCGCATCCTCTCCTTCGGCCCGGTGCTGAAAGTGATCGAACCGGAGACGATGGTCGCACAAATACAGGAGCGACTTACAAAGCAGATGGCGCTGATGGCGGAAGAATAACAAAGAAACTTGCGAACTTTCCTCGAAAAAGGAGAGTTCGCAACTTTTTTTCCATGATAAATCTTTCTCTAAATGGTATTTTATGCTTGCAAGAAGAAAAGCACAGACAGCAATCCAATGCATACGACTTCTAATCGTACGAGCAAATCGAATGTGCTTTGAAAGGCACGAACAGCAAATTTGAATAGCTAAGAGGTTAAGCAGCCGGCTCATAACCGGTGACCGCGGGTTCAAATCCCGTTTCAATTGTGCCTTGTTTATTTTATTTGTAAAGGAGGTCTTTCCCGTGCTGGAAGCCCTGAAGAAAACTGCAAACAAAACCTGTACCGAAAACGGTGCGGTCACGTACCGCACGAGCGGGAAGGACTGCCTGGACCTTTTCGCCTCCATCGGCGCGCTGCGCCATGCAGACGACCGGGACATCTGCAATCGCTTTCTGAAAGCGTATGCGGAGAACCGGGATCTTGCCATGAAGATCCTGTTCTACGCCCGCGATGTGCGCGGCGGCCTCGGTGAGCGCCGCGTGTTTCGGAGCATCCTTACCTGGCTTGCCTCCAACGAAAAGGGCTCTGTTGTGAAAAACCTGCCCTTTATTGCGGAGTACGGCCGTTGGGACGATGTGCTCGTCCTGCTGAAGACCCCGTGCCGCGAGGAGGCTCTGGCCCTGCTGAAAGAGCAGTTCCGGGCGGATCTTGCCGCGCTGGACGACAGCGGCGATATCTCTCTGCTTGGCAAGTGGCTCCCCTCTGTAAACGCCTCCAACCGGGAGGCGGTCATGCTGGCGAAGATGATCGCCAAAGCCTTCGGCCTGTCCGACCGTGATTACCGCAAGGCGCTGGTAAAGCTCCGTGCGCGCATCCGCATCATCGAGAACAACCTGCGTGAGAAGGATTATTCCTTCGATTACGCAAAGCAGCCGTCCAAGGCCATGTTCAAGTACCGCAAGGCTTTTCTGCGCAACGACGGCGAGCGCTACGGCGCGTTCCTGCAAAAAGTGGAGCGCGGTGAGGCAGAGCTCCACACCGGTACGCTGATGCCCTATGAGCTCGTCGAGCGCGCTTACGGTTGCTCTGAGGAGGAGCGCCGGTCCCTGGACGTCACCTGGCGTATGCTGGAGGACTTTACCACGGATGAAAACGCGCTCGTTGTGGCAGACGGCTCCGGCTCCATGTACTGGAACAGCAAGCCGATGCCTGCTGCAGTTGCGCAATCCCTGGCAATTTATTTCGCGGAACATAATAAAGGAAAATTCCACAATCATTTCCTCACTTTCTCCATGACGCCCCGACTGGTGGAGATCAAAGGCAATGATTTTGTGGAGAAGGTGCGTTACTGCAAAACCTTCGACGAATGCGCCAACACCAATCTGGAGGCGGTATTCGATCTGGTCCTGCAGGCGGCGGCAGAAAACCATGTACCCCAGGCTGAAATGCCCGCAAAGTTGTACATCATCTCCGACATGGAGTTTGATTCCTGCGTGAAGAACTCGTCCTTGACGAACTTCGAGAACGCAAGGGCAAGCTATGCGGCTGCCGGCTACAAGCTCCCGGACCTCGTGTTCTGGAATGTTGACAGCCGACATGAGCAGCAGCCTGTAAAAGAGAATGATCGCGGCGTTGCGCTGGTCTCCGGCTGCAGCCCCCGGATCTTCTCGATGGTCATGGACGGCGAACTGAATCCGTATGCGTTCATGCTGAGCGTGATCGATACGGAGCGGTATGCCCCCATCGCTGCATAAGTCTGACTGCAAACCAGAACAGAAGAGCGGGCGCACGGTTTCCGATTCGATTACGGAATCACCGTGCGCCCTTTTTTGAAAGGAATGATAGAAAATGATAGAAATACATGGGCTGCACAACACCGCCCTTTGTTATACGCCCGCGCTGGAGGCCACCGCCGCGGAGCAGATCCGCAGCGTGTGCGACCAGGAGGCCTTTGCGAGCTGCAAGATCCGTATCATGCCTGACGTCCACGCCGGAAAGGGCTGCACGATCGGCACCACCATGACCATCCGGGATAAGATCGTCCCCGGCATGGTCGGCGTGGATATCGGCTGCGGTATGGAAACCGTGCGCCTGGCTGAGAAGGAGATCGACTTTGCTGCCCTCGACGCGCTGATCCGCAGGGAGATCCCCTGCGGGGAGAACATCCGCAGGGAAGAGCATCCTCTGAACGCGGAGATCGACCTGTATCAGCTCCGCTGTGCTCCCCATGTCTCCATCGAGCGGGCCAGACACAGCATCGGCACCCTCGGCGGCGGCAACCACTTCATCGAAGTCGATCGCGGGGAGAATGGTGAACTGTATCTTGTCGTTCATTCCGGCAGCCGTCACCTCGGCACGCAGGTCTGTACGTACTACCAGAATGAGGGACGCTTTGCCATGTGGGGCGGCGCACGCCATCAGGTCGCCGAGCTGATCGCCGAGTACCGTGCCGCAGGCCGCTGGCAGGAGATCCAGAGCGCCATCAACGAACTGCGGAAGGAGCATACCATCAGTATCCCCAGGGAGCTTGCCTATGTGGAGGGGAAGCTGTTTGAGGACTATATCCACGACATGCGTATCACCCAGCATTTTGCCGTGCTCAACCGCAAGGCCATGACCGACGTGATCCTGCGCGGCATGGGGCTGACGAAGGTAGAAGAGTTTACCACCATCCACAACTATATCGACACGGAGAAGATGATTCTCCGCAAGGGCTCGGTTTCCGCCGAAGCCGGGGAAAAGCTGCTGATCCCCATCAACATGCGTGACGGCAGTCTGATCTGCATCGGCCGCGGCAACGAGGAATGGAACTGCTCGGCGCCCCATGGTGCGGGCCGCATCATGAGCCGCAAGCAGGCGCTTGCCCAGCTCTCGATGGAGGAATACGCCGCCGAGATGGAGGGGATCTGGTCTTCCTGCGTCGTGAAGAATACGCTGGATGAATCTCCGATGGCCTACAAGCCCTTGGATGAGATCGTTTCCGAAATCGGCCCCACCGCCGAGATCGTCGAGCATATCCGCCCGGTCTACAATTTCAAGGCCGCGGAGTAATGTCGTTGTAACGGTCGACGGGAAAAGCGGCAAAAATGCTGCGGGAATACTTGAGAGAGGAGGGAATGCCCTGTGAGGGAAACGATTCTTAACAAACTGAATGAAATGGAAAGCAGAGAAAACGTAAGAATTCTGCTGGCCGTGGAATCCGGCAGCCGCGCATGGGGCTTTGCCTCCCCGGACAGCGATTACGATGTTCGTTTTATCTATGTGCGCCCCAGAGAGGCTTATCTTCGTTTGGAAAAGACCAGGGACGTGATTGAAATGCCTATCGAGGGCGAGCTGGATATCAACGGCTGGGATCTGGACAAAACGCTGCGTCTCCTGCACACACCGAACCCAACACTGTTTGAGTGGTTCTCCTCACCGATCGTGTACCGGGAGACTGCATTTGCAAGCGAGCTTCGCAGTATTATGCAGCAATACTTTTCCTCCAGGCGCGGGCTGAGTCACTATCTCAGTATGGCAAGTGACAACTATCGTGCGTATTTGAAAGCCGATACAGTAAAGGCCAAAAAGTACTTTTATGTACTGCGTCCTGTCCTGGCATGCAGATGGATTCTGGACAAAGGGACTCCGCCGCCCATGCTCTTCGCCGACTTAATGGAAGCGGAACTCGATCCTGCTTTGCTGCCGGATGTGAACAGGTTGCTCGATTTGAAGATGAATGCACCCGAGATCAAAACAATCCCCAGAATCGAAAGCATCAACCGTTACCTCGACAGCAGTATCGAGGAAGTACATACCCGCATCCTTCAACTGCCCGAAGACATGAACCACGGTTGGGAGGAACTGGACAGGATGTTTCTGTCCCAGCTCCAATGAGAGATGCAGCATTTTATACTACGGGTTTCTTTACTTCTTGAAACCGCGATGATATAGTAATATCAGAAACCAGGGCAGTGCCCGGAAAGGAAAAAGAAATGATCCTCAGACAGTTCTCCGTTTTGTTCAAATCCGAATATAAGGATCTTTCGCTGTGCGGCTTTTATTACAAGCAGCACGCTCCTTTGGCACGCCTATATAGGACGAGAAACAGATCTGTGAAACGACAGCCGTAACAGGCTTATCAGCTACTTCACGGGCCGCTTGTCTTGTATGAGGCAGGCGGCCCTTTTGTATGGAAAATCACGTTTGTGTTTAAGGCCGATAAGGCCGGAACAGGAGAGTAAATGAAATGAATCGAATACCGGTCATCGACATGAGCGCAACCGGAATCAACATCATCCGCATGCGCGTAAACGCCGGTTTGACGGTGAAGGATCTCCAGGACATCTTCGGGTTCAGCACCCCGCAGGCCATTTACAAGTGGCAGCGCGGAACGGCTCTCCCGACCGTTGACAACCTCGTCGTCCTTGCCGCTGTGTTCGGTGTAAAGATCGATGACATTCTTATTTTTCAGGACTGCGGAGTGACACAGATCTCCGCATGAATAAATCCCCATGCGCCGAAAACGACATCGTAACGTATGGAGAATCGACCGCATGGGGATTTTTCGCGCAGCCGATCCGGTTGCCCGTTAGGGGCGAGGATCGGGCGCTTGAAATAAAAGCTCCCTGTGAAAGCGGAACTTTCGCAGGAACGCCAGCCCAAAGGATCGGGCTGGAGTGGTCCCTTCGACCAACAGGTCAGGTCACCGCTCTTTTACGGCGGAAATGCGGGGCAAGGTGAATTGCCGCTTGCGGCAAGAGTGGGCGGCCTGGGCCGTTCAAATCCCGCAGGGATCACCGCGTCAGAAGAAGCCTGCTTCATTCCCTTTCCGCGGTTCGTGCAAGAGCCGCACTCTATATCCGCAGTCTCCTTCTTCCTTCTCCGAACCGGACCCGCTTCGCCGGGCTCCGGTTCGGGAAAGATGTTAAACATTTATAGAATCAGAATAAATACGTTCTTAGCTCAGTTGGCAGAGCAGCGGTCTTTTAAACCGCAGGTCGCGGGTTCGAGCCCCGCAGGGCGTACCATATGCGCCTTTAGCTCAGCTGGCAGAGCAGCGGATTCTTAATCCGAAGGTCGTGGGTTCGATCCCCTCAAGGCGCACCACCATACGCGTTCTTAGCTCAGTCGGCAGAGCGACGGACTGTTAATCCGTTTGCCGCAGGTTCAAGTCCTGCAGGATGCGCCATATATGGGAGAATGCCAGAGTCTGGTCAATTGGGGCGGGCTGTAAATCCGTTGCCGCGAGGCTGCGTTGGTTCAAATCCAACTTCTCCCACCAAAACGCACAGTTCCCCAAAATCGAAATTCTTTCGGTTTTGGGGAACTGCTTTTTGTCAAGTCGTTCACCGGATTGAAATTCAGCAAAGCTCTGTTTTACGAAAAAAGATGGTTTCACCGATTCGGTGAAACCATCGCAAATGATGAAACCGGTATGTGTAATTCCTGCACAAACTGATCCGTTCAAAGAAACAACCGTTTTTCCGCCGGACGATCAGAGCGGTATCAGCGCTGAACGCGCCCAGAGGCGTTGCCGCCCGCCAGTGCCAGGACCTCTTTCTCCGAGGCGAGGTTGAAATCAAACTCGGTGGCCTGCTTGAGGCAGCTTGCCGCCACGGCGTACTCGATCTGCTGCTGGGGATCGTCTGCCCACTTGCGCATGGCGTGGATCAGGCCGCCGCCGAAGGAGTCACCGCCGCCAACGCGGTCAACCAGGTGGATGAGATAATTACGGGCAAAGAAGGCCTTGCCGTCCACATACAGCATGCCGCTCCAGTTGTTCTCAGAAGCTGAGATACTGCCGCGCAGTGTGATGGCGACCGCCTTGAAGTTGAAGCGTGCAGTCAGCTGTTTGGCGACGGAGATATAACCCTCGCGGTCGAGTTTGCCGGAGTTGATGTCGGTATTCTCGGCGGCAATGCCGAAGACATCCTTCGCGTCCTCTTCGTTTGCGATGCAGACATCCACATAGGGCATGAGCCGGGCCATGACCTCGCCCGCCTTCTCGCGGGACCAGAGCTTGCCGCGGTAGTTGAGATCGCAGGATACCGTGATGCCCTTCGCTTTGGCTGCCTTGCAGGCGTCCAGGCAGACCTCGGGCATTTGGCCGCCGAGAGCGGGCGTGATGCCCGTGAAGTGGAACCAGTCGGCCCCGTCGAAGATCTTGTCCCAGTCAAATTCGTCCCGGGCGGCAAGGGCGATGGAGGAACCGGCGCGGTCATAAATGACCTTGCTTCCGCGCTGAGAAGCGCCCTTCTCGCAGTAGTAGACGCCCAGACGCGGACCGCCGCGGAGCATCATGGAGGTGTCGACTCCGTAATGGCGCAGGGCGTTGACAGCGTTCTGGCCGATCTCGTGCTCGGGCACTTTGGAGACAAAGGCAACATCATTTTTGTAGTTTGCCAGCGACACGGCGACATTGGCCTCGCCGCCCGCGTAAGTCGCTTCAAAGGTGCTGGTCTGCAGAAAGCGCAGGTATCCGGGAGGGTTAAGGCGCATCATGATCTCGCCGAAGGTAATGACTTTACTCATGTTCATTCACCGCTTTCATAAATTCTTTGGCCAGGGCCGTGATCTTGTCCCACTGGCCGCTCTCGATCCATTCCTTGTTGACCAGATTGCCGCCGACACCGAGACCGACACAGCCGGCCTTCATGAAGTCCGCAGCGTTTTTCTCGTTCACACCGCCGACAGCCATCAGGGGAATGTGCGACAGAGGCGCTCTCACAGCCTTGATGTAGCCGGGGCCGAGGGTCGAGACGGGAAAGACCTTCACCGCGTCCGCGCCCGCCTCATAAGCTGTCAGGATTTCGGTCGGGGTCAGGGCGCCGGGAAAGAGGCCGAGCCCCAGAGCCTTGCCCATACGGATGATTCCCGGCTGGGTGGTGGGGGTGACCAGATAGCGTCCGCCTGCATTGTATGTCATGCTGACCTGCTCGGGACGGATGACCGTCCCCGCGCCGACGAGCAAGCGCTCGTCAAATTCCTTCGCCACGGCCTCGATGGCCTTCGCGGTGTCGGACCAGGTCTCGGGGGCGCGCTGGTTGTAGGTGACCTCCATCAGACCGATGCCGCCCTCCTCGAAGGCGTGGGCCAGCCGCACCATGTACTCCGGTTTGAGGCCGCGCACGATGGCGACGATTTTGCGTTCTTTTACGTATTCCAGAGCTGTCATGATAGTTCTCCTTAACCACTCGGCGATCGCGCTGTTTTTCTGCCGATACTGCATGGATACAAAGCTTATTTCAGGCTTCCCACGTATTTGCTGCACTGCATGGCGGCGATCGCGCCGTCGGAGCAGGCGGTGACCACCTGGCGCAGCGGGGTCACGCGCACGTCGCCGGCGGCATACACGCCGGGGATGTTGGTCTCCATTTTGGCATTGGTTTTGATATAGCCGCCCTCCATGTCGAGGATGCCCTCAAACATGCCGGTGGTCTTGCGGCCCGTGAAGCCGAAGAGACCGAACATGCCGTCCTCGGGGTCGGCGGTGATTTTCGTAAGCTCCCCGGATTCCGTGTCCCGCAAGGTAATCTCGCTGAGCACCCCGTCGCCGCCGAGGTCCGCGACCTCCACGCCGCAGCGGATCTCGATCTTCGGGTTCTCTTCCAGCTCTTTGAGAACATTGGGCGTGACGGAGAGGGCCTTGCCCTTGTGCAGCATGATGAGGCGCTTGGCAAATTTGGAGAGGTAGATGGCCTCCTCCGCCGCGATGCCGTTGCCACCGACAGTGTAGATGTCGAGCCCGGTGAAGAAATTCGCGTCGCACACAGCGCAGTAGCTCACGCCGCGGCCCACGAAGTCCGCCTCGTGCTCGCAGCCGATAAAGCGCGTCATGGCCCCGGTGCAGAGGATGACAGACTTTGCCAGATACTCGCCGCGATTGCCGACGAGCTTTTTGACCGGCCCGGAGAAGTCACAGGCGCTGATGGTGTCGCTGACGCGCTCGCAGCCGAACTTCATGCACTGCTCGCTCATGGGGGCGACCAGCTCCTGACCGCTCATGCCCTGAATGTTGGGCTGGCCGGGGTAGTTTTCAATCTCATGGGTCAGGATAATCTGGCCGCCGTCCGCGCCCTTTTCGATAATCAGGACCGAGAGCTTCGCCCGCCCCGCGTAAATGCCCGCAGCCAGCCCGGCGGGGCCGCCGCCGAGGATCATCACGTCGTAAATTTTGTTTTCCATGTTTAGGCCTCCTTGGGTCTCTTTGCAATTATTATATACGAAAGACATATATTATTCAAGCGCTTGCAAAACATACGGACATGGAGTATAATCATGCAAAACATCCGGGGAAGTGATCCTGTGCCCAACACAAAAAAACTGATCGTCTCGGCCCAGCTTCTGGCGCTGGACGTGGTGCTGACACGGCTGCTCGCCATCAACACACCGCTGATGAAGATCGGCCTCGGTTTTGCGGCCGTTGCCTTGTGCGCGATCCTCTATGGCCCGTGGTGGGCGGCACTGGTGGCGGCGCTGGGGGATCTTGTGGGGGCGCTGCTTTTCCCGACGGGGGCCTTCTTTCCCGGGTTTACCCTGACGGCGGCCTGCACGGGGTTCATCTTCGGCCTGTGCCTTTACCGCCGGGGCAAAAGCCTGCTCTGGCCCATCCTCGCGGCGGTGCTGAATGTGGTGCTGGTGTCGTTCCTTTTGAATACCGCCATGATCTCCTACATCAGCGGCACGCCGTATGCGACGCTGCTCAAAGCGCGGGCGGTGCAGCTTGCGGTGATGCCGCCGGTACAGCTTGCGGTGCTGCTTTTTCTCAGTCGCTCAACCGTGATAAAAAAGCTCCTGGACCGGGCGGAGTAACAAATATCGCGGAAAACGTTGACTTTATCGTGTATGTCGCGTAAAATAAAAGTGTTGCAAACAGACAACAGAAAAACGCAAATCCATAATGAATGTGTAGAGGTGTTTCCATGTACAAGGTAGTAACCAAGCGTTTCCTCAACGACGCAAAGACCATCTGCCTGTTCGAGATCGAGGCGCCGCTGGCGGCCAAGCACGCGCAGGCCGGTCAGTTCGTCATCTTCCGTCTGGACGAGCAGGGCGAGCGTGTTCCCGTCTCCGTTGCCGACTGGGACCGTGAGAAGGGCACCGTGTCCGTCATGGTGCAGGCTGCCGGCCGCACCACCAAGATGCTCCACACCGTGGAGCAGGGCGACTACATCTCCGACTTCGTCGGCCCCCTCGGCCGCGCGACCGAGATGGAAGGCCTCAAGAAGGTCTGCGTGGTCGGCGGCGGCGTGGGCTGCGCCATTGCCTACCCCATCGCGAAAGAAATGCACAAGCGCGGTATCGACGTCACCTTCATCGGCGGCTTCCGTTCCGCTGACATCGTCATTCTCAAGGACGAGCTGAAGGCGGCCTCCGACAAGCTCATCATGTGCACCGACGACGGCACCTACGGTGAAAAGGGCTTCACCACCGTCTTCCTCAAGCAGGAGATCGAGGCCAACATCGCCGAGGGCAAGCCCCAGTTTGACCGCGTCATCGCCATCGGCCCCGACATCATGATGAAGTTCCTGGCCGACGTGACCCGCCCCTACGGCATCAACACCATCATCTCCCTCGACCCCATCATGGTCGACGGCACCGGCATGTGCGGCGGCTGCCG